>JBCCCT010000050.1:0-18780 GCA_039033355.1 Pseudomonadota bacterium
CCCTGTTTCGAAGGGCCAGATGCGGGCGCCGGGGATCTCTCGGCGGAGATATTGAACCGTCGGAATGCCGAGCAGGGCCTGCGACCCGACCGCACCGGCACCGAGCAATTGCCAGACGGATTTCGGATGCGCCTTGAAATTTGACTTGATCCAGGCCTCCGCCTTGCGGTGTTCCGGGAGGGAATTCGGGGCAGAAAAATCGCCCTTCTTCATGGCCAGGGTCGGCGTTTGCCGGCTTTTTGGCGTGCCCCAGAATGGATGTGACCCTTGAGAGATTGTCTTGTTTAAGTTGGCCGCGATCTCAAATCGGGTGTTCGAATTGTCCTCCCGCTCCTTCACCTGGGCGGATAAATGGTCATACATCGCGCGCCAGGGCGCGACGTCGGCCCTGGGCAGTTTCGCCGCCGCGGCGGTGCCCGCTGGATAACCGAACGCGAAATCGAACCCGACCAGGACCTTGTTGCCGCGGGCAATGCGTTGTTGCAAAAGCTGCAAAACCAGAGCGCGAGCTTCAAGTCGAGTCTTGGGATTTCGACTGATGGTTTGATATTGAAGCCGTTCATCGCGGGTACGGAGTGCAACCCATATCGAGTTTGCACCTGTTGTGGGTCGGGCAGCAGCACTCCAGTCTACCGCAATATAGTCGTCAAACAGACGGTGCACTTGACCCACCTGAAAGCATACTCTGACGGCACTTCAAATTTCTCAAATGATATAAAGTATTGTTGAGGGTTTTTATTTTAAAAATTTGCACTGATCATTCTGGAATTTTTGCTGTGAAACCTGGGGGCTGATGATGAGGTCCATCGCATCGTTCTTATTGCCGATCTGTCTGGTTCTGACCAGTTGTGGCATAGCCGATTACAGAGATGTATCGCGGAAAGTTTCGGCAGATGAGTGGTCTCATGTCTCGTTCGGAGAGATCATGAGCACGCATTTTGACAGGCGTTTGCTGCAAACCATGCTGGCGACGCCGCCAGAAAACCTGTCGCCCGGGGACAGTACCGTGGCGGGTTATGCTCATCTGAACGGGATCGAAACAGAAGTGGACGCGTCCAAAGGGATGTCGCTTCTTGCGAACGCATGCGAACGTGATCATCAGCGAGGATGCGCCTTGCGCGCCTATTACTTGCTTCTGACGAATTCGAGCGAGGCGCACCAGGTTGCCGTCCAGCTTGCCGAAAAGGCATGTGAACGCGGAAATGACTGGGGCTGTACGACCGCAGCTTCTGCATACAGTGCTGGAAGAGGCGCTGATATCAACGTGGAAAAGGTGCGAGAGTTCGCCCTGACGTCTTGTGAGCATGCGAAAGAGATGGCGTGTTCGGAGGCTGCGAGGTTCGCCTTGGCAGCAGACCCAGAGCTTGGAGTTCGCCTCCTCACCTCGTCATGTGACGCCAATAACAGTTCGGCTTGTTACAATATCGGGTTTGCTTATCAGCGCGGTGTTCATATCGCGAAGGATGATGCCGGTGCGGCACCATATTACGACAAGGCTTGTCGTCTGGATCATGGCCATGGGTGCGCAGCGTTTATTATGCTCTGGCAGCACGGCCATGCCGAGACGGACACGCCAGAACGATATGTCAAAAAGGCAACCGAGGCTTGCCGGGCAGGGGCTCTGGATGCTTGCCATATGATGATAAGTGTATTCACGCACGCAACCCCCACCGGTTTTGAGCCAGACCCGGCCCGGAGCCTTTATTATTCGGAAATTGGTTGCGAACTCGGTGATCTTGATATGTGCCGCTGGGCCGGTGACCAACACCGAGATGGTATCGGAACTCGGAAAAGCCCCGAAAGAGCGCATTACTTTTTCGACCGAATTTGTCAGTCGAATGCCGGGATAGAACGCGATCTGGGATGCCAATACGCCGCGAACCTGAATTTGAGTGGTGAAGCAAAGAGCAAAACGGACAAAGCGCTGGATGCGTGCAATCGTGGCGCCGCAACTTCTTGCCGGATCGCGGCATGGGGATTCGCCACTGGCGATGAGGTTCCTATCGATCTATCGCGTGGGATATCGCTATTTGAACGTGCCTGCGACGAACGTGACGCTGCCGCGTGTCTGGACCTGGGACAGTTTCACGAATGGGCCCAGTTCGGAGTTGAAGCAAACAAGCCCATGGCGCGTACATATTACCTCAAGGCGTGTCGACTGAACCATCCCTTCGGTTGCAAGGAGCTGGAACGTTTCGACAGCAGTCAGGGGTAAGGCTCGCAAAACACCTCGATAAGGATGCACGAGGGCATCAATCAGGCGCTTACTCGAAAGATAGTCCTGCAATAGGCTCCAATTGTCTGCAAATATCTTCTGTTCGGGCATGTGCCGATTGCACGGAGCGTAACGCAACCTCGCGATTTTCGCGTTTGATCGCGAGCAGGTCCAGTGTGGTTTTCCGTTTGGCGTCGTCGAGATGACTTCCGTCGTGCAGGTCCTTTTCCATCTGCGCGATTTCTTCGCTATCTTCGAGCAAGGCGAGGAGCGGAACGGTTTCGACCAGAAAGTGAGTGTGAATGGTTCGCCGTAACTCAATGTCGCGAATCTCAAACAGGCGTTCGCGATTGCGCTCATAGATCGCCGTCTCGCGCGCTGCTGTTCGGAAGAGGCGCTGAGTGACGTCACCCCAGCGCTCGCCAACTTCCATGGAGGCAAAGGCTCGATCCAGGACCCGGTCGACTGAGGCCAGGATTTCTCCGAAAAACCGGGCCGCATCGCGCTCACGGCGTTTCTGTCCGAGCCGGTCCTGAACCAGTTCGGCCACCAGAGCCCCACCCGTTGCCAACAGCGCGCCAATCACCACCGCCAGAAGCGTGTCGAGATTGTCGATATAGTCAAACACGCTGTTGCGCATGAGGGTGAAGCTCTTGGTTTATCAAGCTCTTAGCTGAGCTTGACGAGCATCTTGCCTTTATTTTGACCGGAGAAAAGCCCCATGAATGCATTCGGCGCATTATCGATGCCTTCCATGACCGTCTCTTCGAACTTCATCTGTCCGCCGGTGATCCAGGTGACCATGTCGCGCTGGAAGTCTGGCAACATGTCCGCATGGGTCGAGACGATGAAGCCACGGATCTGCAATTGCTTGCCGACAATCTGGATGACATTGTTCGGGCCCGGGCGAGGTTCGGTGTCATTGTATTGAGAGATCATGCCGCAAATCGCCATGCGCGCGAATGGACGCGCGCACTCGATCGCGGCCTGGAAGTGATCGCCGCCGACATTGTCGAAATAGACATCAATGCCTTTTGGCGCAGCGGCGCGAAGGGCCGCGAGCAGGCCTTCATAGCCACCGGCCGCGCGATAATCGACACATTCATCAGCGCCGATCGACTTGACCAGGGCGCACTTTTCGGCACCGCCCGCGGATCCGATCACGGTACACCCCTTGATCTTGGCGATCTGCACGACGGCCGAACCGACCGCACCGGCCGCCCCGGACACAAAAACAACGTCGCCTTGTTTCAATTCGGCGACCCGCAAAATGCCTGCATAAGCCGTCAGACCCGGCATCCCGACAATGCCGAGAAAGGCGCTGTCCGGCAGGCCGGTATCGCCTGGCAGTTTCTGCGCCATGACGGCTTCCGGAGCGGCGGTCCAGGCTTCGCGCCAACCAGCCATGGACTGAACTAGGTCACCTTCGGCATAATCCGGATGATTGGACGCGGTCACACGTCCGACCGCGCCGCCCTGCAGGACTTCACCAATCTGGAAAGGCGGCACATAGCTTTCGCGATCATACATTCGGCCGCGCATATAGGGGTCGACCGACATCCACGTATTGCGGACCTGGATCTGACCCGCGGCGGGGTCCGGGGCGTCATTGCTGACTTTGCCGAAATCGTCGGCCTGGGGCTCCCCAACGGGGCGTTTGGCGAGGGTCCAATCAGTAGATGAAATGGCGGGCATAGGTTCGTCCTTCCTGTCGTTTGCATTGGTATGTGGACGCTTCCGCGCCGGAAGCAAAGGGGGGCTTGTAAGAATTCGCAATGCCTTTTGATGGACCTTACAGCAATGTTCAGTTGCATGGGACTCAGGCTAAGTGCGATGGAGCGATGCAATTGTGGAGTAAGATAATGGCAGGTCTGAAAACCGGACTGGTCGGGGCAGGGGTCTTTGGCGGCTATCATGCCGGCAAGATTGCTGCAGCGGACAAGACAGACTTTGTCGGCGTTTACGATCCGGACGCGGCCCGATGCGCCGCACTGGCAGACAAGCACGCTGTCACGGCCTGGACCGCTCAGGCAGACCTGTTTGCGGCCTGTGATGCCATTCTCGTTGCTTGCCCCGCGACATATCATGAAGCCGTCGTCCGCGCCGCTTTGGAGGCCAATTGCCACGTCATGGTCGAAAAACCGCTGGCCCTGACCGGCGCGGCGGCTGATGCCCTGGCGGATCTGGCAGAAGCCAAAGATCTGGTCCTGCAGGTCGGACATCAGGAAAGATTTGTGTTGGACGCCATGGGCTTGTTCGAAATTCCTGAGGCGCCGACTCAGATCGAAGCCTGGCGGATGGGTCCCCCCGCGCCGGATGGTCGGGCGGGCGATGTGTCTGTCATCTGGGACCTGATGACCCATGATCTCGACATGGTCGGCAAGCTGATGGGGCCAGCCTTGGCGGTGGAAGCCACCGGGCGTCGCGCCCATACGGACCATATCGATGAGTCGACCGCGATCCTGAATTTCGCCGTCGGTCGCGCCGAAGTGACGGCCAGCCGCTGTCACACAGAACGCGACCGCCGCATGGTCCTGACGTATCCGTCCGGCACAATCGCGATCAATTTTCTGACGCGGGAGATTGAGAATACGACACCGTTTTCCGTCACCGCTGACGTTTCAGACATCCTGCCTGATCCATTGGGCGCGGCGGATGAATCCTTTTTTGCAAGTGCGCGTGGGGAGCGCGCTTGCGCCATTCCGGGGCGCGAAGCGGCCCTGGCTGTTCACATGGCCGAGCAAGCAGAGCTGTCGGCCCTTCATACAATAGGAGCCTGAACCATGGCCTATTTCGATCCCTCGACATCGCATCTGATTGATCTGCCGGAAGACGCACCGATCCAATTGTTCGACCTGAAAACCCAGCAGACCCTGATCCGCCCGGCTCTGGAGCAGCGCTGGATCGATATTCTGGATCATGGCCGCTTTATCGGTGGACCTGAAGTGACCGAGTGTGAAGAGAAGCTGGCCGAATTCACGGGTGCAGCTGACGTGGTCGCGGTCGGCTCCGGGACGCAGGCCCTGGTCATGCCGCTTCTGGCCATGGGGATTGCCGAGGGCGACGCCGTCTTCATTCCCGGGTTCACCTATAATGCGACCGCGAATGCGGTGCTGTTGTCAGGTGGCTATCCGGTGATTGTCGATATTGACCCCAAGACGTTCAACATGGATCCAGCCGACCTCGCCCGAAAGATTGATGCCGTCAAAGCGGAAGGCCGGCTGACCCCACGCGCCATCATGCCGGTCGATCTGTATGGCCTGCCAGCCGACTATTCTGCCATCCAGGCGGTGGCTGATGCGCATGGACTGCGCGTCATCGCAGACGGCGCGCAAGCTTTTGGCGGCAAGGATCAAGGGCGCTGGGTCGGTAATATTGCAGAGATCACGGCGACCAGTTTCTATCCGACCAAAACGCTGGGCGGTTATGGTGATGGCGGCGCCATTCTTTGCCAGGACAAGGATTTCGCCGAGCGGATGCGCTCGATCCGCTGGCATGGCACCGGTGATAATCGCAAGGAATCGATCCGCGTCGGGATCAATGGGCGCTGCGATTCCATTCAATGCGCCGTGGTGGCAGAAAAGCTCGGCCTGTTTGAAGGCGAGCGCGCCCGGCGCATCGCCGCTGCGGCCATCTATAATCAGCGTCTCGAAGGCGTGGTTGGCTTGCAGGAAGCGCTGGACGGTCAGGAAAATGGCTATGGCCTGTACACGATCCGCGTTCCAAACCGGACGGAGGTTCGCGTGAAACTGTCAGAGGCCGGGATTCCGAGCGGCATCTATTACGACATGGCGATCCATCAGATGCCGGCTTTCGCACACCTGGCCGAGCTCGGAAGCCTGCCAGTCTGTGAAGCGGCTGCTGAGGATTCGTTGACCTTGCCGATGCACCCCTATCTGTCGGAAGCGCAAGTGCACAAAGTCTGTGATACGCTGATCGAAGCCCTGAGCAGCTAGACTTCCTGCGACAGTTCAATCCCCTGATTTCGGACATTGCCAACCGCGCGTCCGACCGCCCAGGCATGCATGGCGTCGGTCGGGAAAGGCTCGAACAGATCCTCGACATCGCGGTGTGAGGTATCAAGCCAGCGATCATAATTTGCGGGATCGAGAATGACCGGCATCCGCGTGTGCAATCCAGCCATCAGATCATTCGGCGTGGTCGTCAGAATGGTGAATGTATCAATCTCCGAACCATCAATCATCGCGCGATCCCACAGACCGGCAAAACAGAACCAGCGCCGGTTGCGCAGACCAATGGCGAAGGGAGTCTTGCTGCCTTTCGGGCCGGTCCATTCATAGAAACCGCTGACCGGGATCAAGCAGCGCTTATGGCGAAAGCTGCCACGAAATGTGTTGGAGGTTGCGACGCCTTCGCTACGGGCATTGAAGGTCGAGAATTTCTTTTCACTCAGCGGTTTGCGCCACCAGCTTGGAACCAGGCCCCACATGGCGGGCGCCATATGGCGCACGCCTTGCGGCACGTCTTCGTCTTCCGTTGCGATGCGGACGACCGGGGCGATCTGGGTCGGAGCAATATTGTACGCGGCTTCCGGCGGATCGATGCCGGCATATTCGAACAGGTTGAGATAGGAGCTATACTCCTCCCAGCTCACGCCATGGCGAAAAAAACGTCCACACATTGTCTTGTCCCCAAGGGTCGCTCAATCGACCCGAACCACGCGATTTGGGTTCATAATCCCGTTCGGGTCAAGCGCTTGTTTGATCGCCTTCATCGTCGCGGTGGCGGCGGCCGGGCGCAAGTCTTCCAGCTCATCGCGCTTGAGGCGGCCAACCCCGTGCTCCGCGCTGATCGATCCGCCAAACGCCATGGCCTGGGTGTGGACAATCTCGGTGATATGGTCGGCCTGATTGCTCAAGACCTGCGTGGTTGCGTCACTCGGCTCACAAGCTGAATAATGCAGATTGCCGTCGCCGACATGGCCAAAGGCGATGATCTCGGCATTCGGGGAGAGATCGAGAATGGCTTTTTCGGTGACCTCCAGGAATGCCGGAATCTGAGACACAGGGACGGCGACATCATGATTGATCGCGGTGCCATAAGCGCGTTTAGATAGCGGAATACTCTCGCGAATGGTCCAGAAGCTCTGGGCCTGTGTCAGCGTTTCAGCGATCAGAGCGTCTTCCGCCAGGCCCGCTTCGAACGCCGCCTGCAAGGCGGTTTCCATCACTTCGCGGGCATGGCTTTCGCGTGCCATGGAGATTTCGCACAGCACCCGCCAGCGCAGGTCTGACGGGTTTGGGTCGCGCACATTCGGCATTTCCGAGCGGACCATGTCGATCGCATTGGCCGGGATGATCTCGAAACTGGTCACCGTGTCGCCAGCATGATCACGGGTCAGGGCCAGCAATTCGACCACATCCCGGGCGCTCTTACAGCTAATCCAGGCCGAGGCGCGGGCCACTTGCGGGAACAGTTTCAGGGTTGCCGCCGTGATGATGCCGAGCGTGCCTTCAGCGCCAGCAAAGACATGTTTCAGATCATAGCCGGTATTGTTCTTGCGCAAGCCGGACAGCCCATCCCAGATCTCGCCATTGGGCAGCACCACTTCCAGGCCGAGGATCAAGTCGCGCATCATACCATAGCGCAGGACGGCCACACCGCCCGCATTGGTCGAGATCAGGCCGCCAATGGTCGCCGTGCCTTCCGATCCGAGCGAGAGCGGAAACAGGCGATTGGCCTCTTCTGCCGCCGTTTGGGCCGTCACCAGCGGGGCGCCCGCTTCGATGATCAGGGAATTGTTAAATGGATCAATCTCACGCACCTGTTGCATCCGGCGCATGGAAAGGGTGATCTCACCATGTGGGGTGCCTGCATCGACCAGGCCGGTATTGCCGCCTTGCGGGGTGATGGCGACCCCATGCTTGCCACAGAGCTTGACCAGAGCCGCAACCTCTTCGGTTGAGGCGGGCAAGGCCAGAAAGGGCGTATGACCTAGATAGGTGCCGCGCCAGGGCGTGGCGACCTCTTCCAGGCTTTCAGCATCCATGCGCCAGCCCTTGTCGCCGAGCAGGGCTTTGGCCTCGGTCAGGAAGTCAGCGGAAATATCCATGGTGGCATCTTACGACGATTTCGCAGCGCGTGTAAGGCGGTCATTTATCGCCTCACCCAATCCAGTCATCGGAATGGGCGCCACCGCAATGCGCGCATAATCCGCATCCAGCGTACGCAGCATGGAAAAGAGATTGGCGGCAGCTTCCTCCAGACGCTTGTCCGGGGACAGGTTGAGGGTGGCCGCTGGATGGTCACCAAAGCCGAGATAGGCTTCACCCGCCGCGGCCGATTCCGCATTCAATCGAAGCGTGGCGCGGGGTGCATAATGGCGCAGCAATTGTCCTGGCGATTGCGGCGCATCCGGGTTGAGGGCCGGACGGATCAGGCCAGGCCAGACCGCTTCAATCTGCACCGCATCAAGGCTGCCCGGGCGAAGCAAGGCAGGAACGTCTCCCCGCGCATCGATAATGGTCGATTCAATCCCTGCCGGACAGGAGCCGCCATCGAGGATCATATCCACTTTGTCCGCCATATCGGTGGCGACATGGGCGGCTGAGGTCGGGCTGATCTGTCCACTCGGATTGGCGGACGGTGCTACCAGCGGACCGCCAAACGCAGAGAGCAGCTCCAGCGCCACAGGATGGGCCGGCATGCGCAATGCGACGCTATCCAGGCCGGCGCGGGCAAGTTCCGAAACCGTGCCATGCGGGGCCACGTCGACAACCAGGGTCAGCGGACCCGGCCAGAACGCGTCCACCAGGGCCGACGCCATTGCGCTGAACACGCCTTCACGCATCGCCATCTCGGCGCTGGCGACATGTGCAATCAGCGGATTGAAGCTGGGCCGGCCCTTGGCCGCGTAGATCCGCGCCACGGCTTCGCCATTGGCGGCGTCTGCGGCCAGGCCATAAACCGTTTCGGTTGGCACAGCGACCAATCCACCCCGGCGCAAATGGTCCAGCGCCCGTGCGATATTGTCAGGTGTCCCGGTATGGATTTTGGCGTTCATTCCGCGCTCTTATGAGCCCAGCGGCTAAACCGCAACGCCAAACAGCCGTCCGACCAGGGCGGTTAGGGCCATGGCTCCCATGCCCCAGGCGACAATCCGGATGACCGCACGCAAGACGGGCGCGCCGCCTGCGCGTGCTGACAACACGCCCAACAAGGCCAATCCCAGCAGGGAGGCGCCTGCAATCGCGAGCCCCACATGCTCGATAGGCGTGATGAGTGCCACGGCGATCGGCAGGGTCGCACCCGCAGCAAAACTGACAGCGGAAGACCCGGCCGCCTGCAAAGGCCGGGCTTTTGACAAGTCCGATATGCCCAGCTCATCACGGGCATGGGCTTCCAGGGCGCCGGATCGGGTCAGCTGGCTCGCCACTTGCTGCGCAAGATCTGCGGACAGGCCGCGCTCGACATAGATTTGCGCCAGCTCATCCAGCTCCCCGATGGGATTGTCCCGCAGCGCCTTGCGCTCGGTTTCCAGATCAGCGCGTTCCGTATCCGATTGCGAACTGACGGAGACATATTCGCCCGCGGCCATGGACAGCGCACCTGCAAACAGGGCGGCGATGCCGGCCAGAAGGATGTCATTGAACGTCGCGGCGGCGGCCGCGACGCCAATCATCAGGCTGGCCGTCGACAGAATTCCGTCATTGGCCCCCAGCACGGCGGCGCGCAGCCAGCCCGTGCGGTGAATATAGTGCGGTTCTTCATGAGCTGAGATGACCATGCGATACAGTCCTTTTCCGCGCGCCTGTGGCGTCAGGACTGGTCATATCAGATTCGGCGCTGGTCTAATTGGTCCGCGTCGCCGCAACCTCGACATCGACTGTGACATCCTCAGACACCCAATCTGCATTCGGATCAGAGCTCTGGCCCAGATCCAGCGCGGTCCGCTGGAAGACGGCCTGTCCGGTCATCTGGGCCGCGTCACCTTGGATCTGCAGCGTAAACGGGAAGTCTGCATCGACCGTCAAATCCTTCAAGGTGAGTCGCGCGGTCGAGGTGTAAGCGCCAGATCCTGTTTCGGAGATCGCCAGAATTTCAACGCTGGCCGTCGGAAAGGCGGCCGTATTGAACCATTCCGGGGAGGGCAGACTGTCTGTGTAGAGCTTCTGGCTGGCCTCGGCGCTGGTCGTCGAAACGGTCACGCGGACCTCAGCGCCGTCTGGCGCTTGCGGGTCGAATTGAATGGCCGCGTCCCAATTGGCGAAGGATCCACTGAACGTATTGCCATCATGCGTGCCGGAGAAGGTGATGGAAGACGCGTCGGCGTCGACCGTCCAGTTTGGCTCAAATGCGGCGTCGGCGGAGACGGGCGCGCCAGAGCCGGTCAGCGCTGACATGACTGGTGAGGCGCCCGCGACGACCACAAGGATGGCAAGCGCGCTGCCAAAGGCCGTGACCGCACCGCGTCCCGGGGCAGCTGGTTTTTCGGCTTTGCCGAACAGGCCCGGTATCATTCGCTTCAGAACGCCTTCCTCGGCGCTCAATTCGTGCTTGATGGCGCCCGCCACGTGCAAGGCCAGAAGGAGCAGCGCCACCCAAGCGAGGCGACCATGAATGAAGTTGACGATGCCGCTAGCGCCTTCGGTCTTCAGGCCGTCAACAAAGGGCACATCCGGCCAGCTGATCAGGCCGAACAGGACGGTTGGTACATCCAGTTTGACGCTGACAGAGCTGTACAGCCAGCCCGTCAGTGGCAAGGCGATCATCAGGCCATAAAAGCCGAGATGCACGAGATGGCTGGCGGTTTTCTCCAACCCGTTCATGTCGTCCGGCAAAGGGGGCGGCGGGTTCATCACCCGCCAGATAATGCGCGCCACCGTCAGCAGCAGGATCGTGATGCCGACCGATTTATGCATCTGGTACAGGAAATACTGACCAGGTGCCCCATCGGGGAGGTCGGTCATGTACCAGCCGCCAAAAATCATCCCGACAATGGCAATCGCAATCAGCCAGTGCAGCGTGATAGCCACACTGGAATATCGCTCCGATGACGCGCTCATGATTACTCGTCCTGCAGGAATTCGCCTGAGAATTCGACGATAACCTCATCCGAAATGTTCGGAATATAGGCGCCCATGCCGAATTCGGAGCGTTGCACGGTCGTGCCGGCTGTAAAGCCGATCACATCGCGCTCGCCGAACCAGGGTGGGTTGGCGACGCCGCCATAAGAGACATCGAGCGAGACGGGCTTGGTGACTCCGAGCAGGGTCAGGTCACCCGTGACTGTGCCTTCAAGATCGCCGGTCCGCTCAATCGCAGTGGTGACGAAGGTGATTTCCGGAAACTCATCCGCATTCAGCCATTTGGCATCGCGCGATACGTCTTCATTCCAGGTTTCCCAGGCACTATCGGGATGGCCCGCTTTATAGTCGCCAGGATAATTGGTCTCGACCGACATGGGATTGATCGAGAAGGACAGGCTTGACGATTCCGGATCAGCTGGATCGAAATCCAGCGTGCCGTCAAACTCGGTAAAACTGATGCGGTATTGTGTGATGCCGCCATTGTGCCCGACCTTCACGGTCATGAAAGCGTGGTTTTTTTCCAGCGAGTAAGTGCCAGCTGCGACCTCCGCCAGCAGCGGGTGCAATTCAACATCCGCTGATGTCGTTTCTGCATCGGTGGTTTCAGCCGGAGCGTCTGAAGCGCCGCCACAAGCGGCGAGGGCGATCGCGCCCACGCTGCTCACGATAAGTGTCTTGAGTTTCATTTTGATCTCAGTCCTTCTGCTTGGTGGCGCGCGGCCTATTCTTCAGCCTGCAGGAATTCACCCGAGAATTCCACGACCACTTCGTCAGAAATGATGCCGGCCATGGACGTGTTGCCAAATTCCGAGCGCGTCACAGTGGTGGACGCCGTAAATCCGATCACATCGCGCTGACCAAACCAAGGTGGATTAGCGACGCCGCCATAGGAGACATCGAGGGTCACGGGCTTGGTCACGCCCAGGAAGGTCAGGTCACCTGTCACCGTGCCGGAAAACTCGCCTGTTTGCTCAACAGAGGTCGAATTGAAGCTGATGGTCGGGAATTCCGTGCCATTCAAAAACCGTGGATCGGTCGACAATTCGGTTTCCCAATCGACTTTTTTCGCGGCATCCGGGTAATTCGTGTTCAACGCACCTGGGTTGATCGAGACAGAAAGCTGCGAATTGGTTGGCGTTTCCGCATCGAAAACCAGGTCGGCATCAAAGTCCGTAAAGTTCACGGTATAGCCCGAAATGCCATTATGCTTGACGGTCCAGGTTAGAAAAGCGTGTGTCTTTTCAAGCTCATACAGGCCTGACGCGACGCCTTCCAGGGTCGGATTGGCATGGGCGGGAAGGGTGGCGGCCAACAGACCGGCGGCGATTACGAGTTTGCGCATGGGAATCTCCTTTGCGTGAATCATCTTTCCTGCGCCAAAACGTAGCGTGGGATTTCTTCTTGGCCAGTCACGTTATATGAAAGCATGCAATATAACTCTTATGCCGGAGCCGCATGTCCCATGGCCTATACACCTCCAGTTTCTGACATTGCCTTCGCGCTTTCCCATTTGGCGGGGCTCAGCGCGTTTGAAGGTCATGCCGCGTTCGAGACCTATGATCCCGATCTGATCGAGCCGATTCTTGACGAGGCTGGAAAACTGGCCCGCGACGTCCTGGCTCCGCTCAATCAGTCTGGCGACAAGGCCGGCGCCCACTTGTCCGAAACGGGGGTCACGGCGGCCCCTGGCTTTGCCGAAGCTTACAAGACCTTCCAGGAAGGCGGCTGGATGGGGCTATCAGCGCCCGAGGAATGGGGCGGCCAGGGCCTGCCCAAGGTGCTTGGCCTGGCGGTTATGGAAATGTTCCACGGCGCCAATATGGCCTTCGCGCTCTGCCCAATGCTGAGCTTTGGCGCGATTGAGGCCTTGCTGGCGCACGGCACGGACGACCAAAAAGCCATGTATCTGCCCAAACTGGTCAGCGCGGAATGGACCGGCACCATGAACCTGACCGAACCGCAGGCCGGGTCGGATGTCGGCGCGCTGAAAACCAAGGCGGTGCCGAATGGCGACGGCTCATATGCGATTTCCGGGCAGAAGATCTACATTACCTGGGGCGATCATGATGTGGCAGAGAATATCATCCACCTGGTCCTTGCCCGTGTGCCGGACGCGCCGGCTGGATCGCGCGGCGTATCGCTGTTCATCGTGCCGAAACGGATCGTGAATGCAGATGGCAGTCTCGGCGACGAGAATGGCGTCAAATGTATCGGCCTTGAAGAGAAAGTCGGCATTCACGCCTCGCCGACCTGCGTAATGGAATATGAGAATGCCAAGGGCTGGCTGATCGGGGCCGAGAATAAGGGGCTGGCCTGCATGTTCACGATGATGAACTCGGCCCGTCTGAATGTCGGCCTGGAAGGCGTTGGCGTTGGCGAGGCGGCCTGGCAGACCGCGTTCGAATATGCGCAGGAGCGCAAACAGGGCAAAGCTGAAGGGGTTTCAGGCGCCGCGCCAATCCTGCACCATGCTGATGTTCGCCGCATGCTGACCACGATGCGCGCCAAGGTGATGGCGGCGCGGGCGATTTGCTATGCGACCGGCGTCGCGGCGGACATGGCGGAAGTCGGCGAGACGGACACCATTCGCGAACAGGCTAAATTGCGCGAGGAATTGCTGACCCCGATCGCCAAGGCCTGGTCGACCGATATGGGCGTCGATGTGGCGAGCCTGGGCGTGCAGGTGCATGGCGGTATGGGCTTCATGAATGAGACATTGGCGGCGCAGCTCTATCGCGACGCGCGCATTCTGCCGATCTATGAAGGCACGAATGGAATTCAGGCGATCGATCTGGCGGGACGTAAACTCTCCATGGCCGACGGTGCCGCGATGACGGCGATGCTGGAAGAGATCGACCAGACCGCGCGCGCCGCGCGCGAAACCAATGATCCAAACCTGGTTCAGATTGCAGATCGTCTCCTGGCCGCCAATCAGGCCCTGTCCGATGCGACGACCTGGATGACGCAGACCATGAAAGAAGATCGCGATGTCGCGCTGGCTGGCGCCACCGCTTATCTCGCCCTGGCCGGGGATGTGATTGGCGGGCATTTCCTGACCAAAGGCGCGGTTGAAGCGCGCGCCGATGGCGGGCCGATGCGGGGTCGAATGACGGCGCTGGCGGGTTTCTTTGCCGAAACCTCCCTGGCGGCGGCACCTGGTGCGGTTGCCAGCATTACGCAAGGCGGTCAGGCCATGCTGGCCGAGAGTGAAGCCCTGTTCGGGATCGGTTAGGCTTGATCAGGCGCCCGATCACCGGACAAGAAAGACAGAGACCGTACGCATGTCACACCGCTCTATTTTTGAGTATGATCTTCCCTCTGTCGAAACGGTTGCCGATATCTCCCGGGCTGAATTCGATCAGACGATCCGGCCGGCTGGCCGCCCGGTTATCCTGAAGAATGTCGTTTCGGACTGGCCGTCAGTGCAAGCCGGAAACCATTCAGTGGAGGCCTTGGGCGATTACATCAAGAGCCTCGATGTGGGCGCCTCCACGCCGACCTTTATCGCTCGTCCTGAAGTCAAAGGCCGCTACTTTTACACAGAAGACATGACGCGGTTCACCTTTGACCAACGCGAGGTGCCGTTGCGGGCGACGGTGGACCAGTTGCTTTCCCAACGCGACGCGGACGCGCCGATCGGCATCTATGCCGGGGCGAGCCCGACGGTGAATACGCTGCCACAATTCGGCGCGTTCAATCCGATGCCGCTGCTCGACGCCGCCGTCATTCCGAAGGTCTGGATCAGCAATTCCGCACAGATCGCACCACATTTCGATATCTCCGAAAATATTGCCTGCCTGGTCTCGGGTCAGCGTCGATTTGTGATTTTCCCACCGGATCAGATTGCCAATCTCTATGTTGGGCCGATTGATTACAATATGGCCGGTCAGCCCGCCAGCATGGTCAATCTCGACGCCATTGATTTTGACCGGCATCCAAAATTCGAGGAAGCCTTGAAAACAGCGCAGATCGCCGAGCTCGAGCCAGGCGATGCTGTTTATTTGCCGAGCCTCTGGTGGCATTTCGTCGAGTCCAGAGGTCCGCTCAATGTGCTCGTCAATTATTGGTGGGATGCTTTGGAGCACGGCTCACCGATGAATGTTCTGGCGTTGGCCTTGCTGGTTCTGCGTGACCTGCCTGCGAATGACCGGGCCGCCTGGGAGACGGTGTTCAAACACTATGTTTTCGACGACGGGGCGTTGCAAGCCGTTGATCATATTCCGGGACAATTTCAGGGCGTCCTGGGGCCGAGTTCCCCCGAGCGCGATCACCGCATCAAGACGTTCCTGCGGGCCCAGTTGGGCAACGTCCTGCGATAGGGTTTGACCTGGCCGACAACGAGGGTCAAACAGAGGTCGAACTTCACAAAAGGGGAATGTCATGCGCGCAGGACTATTGATCGGCTCACTTCTCACGTTGGCAAGCTGTGCAACGAGCACGGCCGAAGAAGCGCAAACCGCAGAACCATTGCTGACCCACGCGGTGTTCTTCGAGTTGAAGAATGATGATGCGGCTTCCATCCAGGCGCTGGTCGATGCTTGTTATGAATATCTCGCGCCACATCAGGGCATTGTCTATTTCTCAGCCGGCGCCCGGCATCTCGACTATCAGCGCGAAGTCAATGATCTCGACTTTGATGTTGCCCTGACCATCGTATTTGAGAATACGGCCGCGCAGGACGCGTATCAGGTCACCGAACCGCATCTGCAATTCATCGAGGAATTCAACGAGAATTGGGCCAGCGTGCGCGTGTTTGACAGTCTGGCACCGAGCATCACGGAATAGGTCGGGTCGCCCGTCAGGCTTGCCAATGCTTGATTTTGGAACTGGCATCCGGCCGCATCCGTTCCTGCGGGCCCTCTTTGGCGGTACCGAGATAGATGTAGCCGGCAATGCGCTCATCCTCAGTCAGTTCAAGCAACGCGTTGATGCCTGGGCTGAAGGCGATCCATTCGGTCAGCCAGCACCCGGCCCAACCGCTGGCATTCGCCGTCAGCAATAGATTGAAGCAGAGCGCCCCGGCCGACAATTCCTGTTCCCAGACCGGCGTCTTGTGCGCAACATCCGGTGACGAGATCACAGCAATCACGACCGGTGCGCGGGTGAAATAGCCGGCTGTGTCGGCCAGCATCGCTTCGGTTGCGTCCGGGTTTTCCTGTTTCTGTATCTCCACAGCACGCTGATTGAATGCGGCGCGGGCATCGCCGCTGAACACCAAAAACCGCCATGGCGCCAATCTTCGGTGATCCGGAACCCGGGTTGCCACCGTAAGAAGGTCATCAAGCTGGTCTTTTGTCGGGCCCGGCGCGATCAGTCCGCGTTTGCTGGCGGATCGACGCAAAGCGATCAGATTACGGGCGTCAGCGCTCGGTCGTGTCGCGATCATGGGTGTGCCGAGGGGCGGGGATTTGGGAAAAAGTCCTGTCATGTCCCGCACTTAAGCGATCGGTTTGGAAATTCCAGAAAGATATTTTAGTGAACAGTGTTTACTTTTTGAACGCGCGTACTATCTCTTGGGTCTCAGAAGGTCCAAAAGATGACTGTAACTGTTTCCTCCCCGGCGGAACGACGCCGAAACAAGATACGCGCTCGCATCCTCTCGGCTGCCGAGCGCGTATTTGCACGCGAAGGGGCGGAGGGCCTGTCCATTCGCCGCCTGGCCGAGAATATCGATTACTCTCCGGCGGCCATCTACAAGTATTTCAAATCCAAGGATGAGCTGGTCGACGAGCTCAAGGAGACCTTTTTTGAGCTGATCCTGGAAAACGTGAACCGTATCGCAGATACATCGACCCCCTTCGCCGAACGGTCCCGCGACTGTGTCGCAACCTATGTCCAGATCGCGACGGACAAACCGTATCATTACGCGGCGGCGTTTGCAGGCGAGTCGGGTACGCAGGCACCCGTGGATGGCGAACCAGGCTTTGCGCAATCAAAGAAAGGCCAGGCCTTTATGGTGCTGAGTGGGATGATTTCCGAAGGGGTCGAGATTGGCGCTTTCCGGTCGGATATCGATCCGACCCTGGCCGCGAAATCGATCTGGGCGTCCATGCATGGCCTGGCCATGATGATTGTACACATTCCGACTTATCCGGCCTTCAAGGTCGAACAAGCCACGATGACACGAAACGATTTTATTCTTTATCACGCGGATCAGGTGATCCGTGGATTGGAGGCACACCATGGGTGAGCATGCACAAGACTACGAAATGGCACCACAAGAGGCACGGCCAACCTTCTGGAAAGGCTTGATCTTTCTGTTTGTCCTTGCGGTCATCATGGCAATCCTCGCGGTTTTTGTTTTGCAGAACCGTTCGGTGGATGGGCCTCTGGTGCCGACTGAGCGACCGGTGCCAATCTCTGTCGAAACGGTGCGGGTCAACCTCGGTTCGACGTTTCAGGTCGAAGAGAAGTTTACCGGCATCGTCGCAGCCCGCCGGTCGAGCCAGCTTGGGTTCCCAGGCGGCGGCCGGATTGCGTCCATTCGCGCCGATATTGGTGACCGTGTCGAAACGGGCGATACGCTCGCCGTCCTCGACACGCGCAGTCTGCAAGCGCAATTGAAGTCTGCCAATGCTGTGGTTGCGGAAGCGGAAGCCGCACTCGCACTCGCGCAGACCACGGTCGACCGCCAGATCACGCTGCTGGAGAAAGGCCATGTGTCGAGCCAGCGCGTAGACGAAGCCCGGGCCCAGGCAAACTCTTCTTATGCCCGGATAGATGCTGCCAAAGCTAATGCCGACGCCCTGCGCGTCCAGATCGATCTGGCCCGGATCACAGCGCCCTTCAGCGGCACGATCACGGCCCGCATGGCCGATGAAGGCGCGATTGCCAATCCTGGCGCGCCCTTGTTCGAACTGGTGGAAAACGATGTCCTGGAAGCACGCATCGGCCTGACGGCTGTGCTCGCAGATACGCTGGAAATTGGTGAGACCTATGATCTGATCGCCGGACAAGGCACGGTTCCGGCCACGCTGAGATCGATGACCGGAATCATTGATGCGAACAATCGCACCGTCACGACACTGTTCGACATTGTCGATCCGAACTCTGTGGCGGCGGGTGCCGTGGTGCGTCTTGGCATGGAACGGGAAATTACCGAGCCGGGTCTGTGGCTGCCTGTATCGGCGCTCACCGAGGCAGAGCGTGGCTTATGGTCCATCTATGTCGCGCGCGGTTCCAGTGGCGACTGGATTGCGGAACCAGGCATTGTTGAAATCATCCATCAGGACGGCGATCGCATCTATGTGCGCGGCGCGGTTCGCGATGGCGATCGGGTGATCATTGATGGGCTGCAGCGGATCACACCGGGACAGCCGGTGACCCCCGTTGAAGTCAGCTCCGCTGGCTTGCTACCCGGGAATGGATAAGCGCCATGACGACGCTATTCTACAAGCTCCCGCGCCTCACTATTCTGTCGATCATCGTGGTGTTGATCAGTGGCTTTTTCGCCATTCTCACCCTCGGCCGTCAGGAAGATCCGACTCTGGTTGAGCGGTTCGGCTTTGTGCTGAC
>JBCCCT010000051.1:0-18703 GCA_039033355.1 Pseudomonadota bacterium
GATGATCTGATCGATCGCCACCCACCAGGAACGATGCGTCCGAATACCTGGATAGGCACTCAAAGCGGCCATCGCATCTTCCATACTCATCAGCACCAGATCGTCGCCAGCATCGGTATGGACCCGCAGATAATGTCCCTCGGATTGCAGGGCGATAAGCGTCGCACCGCGTAATTTATCCGGCAGTTTCAAGGCGAAAAAGCCGAGCAGATTCTCACCGCCCTTGCGTTGCTCGCGGCGCGATATCTCATCCGCAATCATGGCAAGTGGCAGCACGATCAGAAACGAAAAGAGCAACCAACTGGCGAGGGATTGCGCCCAGGCCTCTGCGAAACTCAGCTCGTTCAAACCAAACATGCCGGCGCTAAAACTGGTGGCAAAGACGCTGCCAATCACGGCAAAGGCCGGCATTAACAGGGCCATCAGGGTTCTTGCCCCGAGGGATTTTGGCAGGACTCTCCGCGCCAGTCCGAACAGGGTCTCCCAAATGGCCCAGGGCACCAGAAGGATGACAATCCAGAAGGCGAGCCGCTGTGCCACAGGCACCGTGCCATAGGTTCCGTACGGACCCGCCGTCCCCAAAGCAATGCCGAGGATCAAGACAAACAGCCCTTTCAGTGCCAGCGCCCCGAACACGCTCGATCCGGGCATGACCGTTGGTGCTGCCTGAGCGGTCTTCAGCGACCGTTGGAGAAAAACACCGTTCTCATAAGGGTTTGGGGCGTTCACGCGTCGGACCTTTTGCTCATAGCCTGCAGGACACCCGGGCCATCAGGGTCCATTCAACAGATAGGGTATCGTCATGTCGGACATTTTCAATTCAGGCTATGCGCCGCTCCACCTGATCAATATTTGCATCCATGTCGGGTTTGGCACTGTGGCCATTCTGCTGGGCATATTGCAATTCTTCACGCGCAAGGGGGAAGCGGCGCATGCCTGGGTTGGCCGCGCCTATCTCGGACTGTTCAGTATGGTCATTCTGACCGCAATCCTCGGCTCCGTCGCGTTCGGGTTTCGCGCTTTCCTGGCGGCGCTGACCCTTTCAGCGGGTTATTGGCTGATTTCGGGCCTGCGCGCGCTCAAAATCCGTGATTGCGGGCCACGTCCTTTCGACCACGCAGCCGCACTGGCGGGCATCGTTCTAGCTGTCGTTTTGGCCGGGTTCATGCGCAGTCAACCCGAGCAATCGACCGTCGCGGCTTATATCGCGCTCGGCAATGTCGTCCTGATCTGCCTCTATGACCTGGCCCGCGGATTTGGCGGCGCGGCGTGGCTGAAACGCTCCTGGCTGAACGAACACATCTATAAAATGATTGGCAGCCATGGCGCCCTGATCTCGGCCGCGGGCGGAAATCTGTTTCTGAACTTGCAACCCTGGAGCATTTTTCTGCCGCCAATGATCAGCCTCATCCTGGTTGGCTTTTTCATTCTTCGGCATCCGTTGTCGAAGGTGGCGAGGGTTTAGGATACACTTAGGCACAGCCCTCTCCCAATCGGCATTTGATCCTGCGGGTCGGTTTCGAATAGAAGATGAGACTCGGTCATATCAGGTTACTCGCTCATGCTCCTTCCAATTGCGAATGTTCTCGATTCCGCAAAGCTCGCCGAAGCGCAGGAAATGCTCGCCCTTCTGACTTGGCGGGACGGCGCCGATACTGCCGGCAAGACGGCGCGCGAAGTGAAACGCAATCTGCAAGCCGACCTGTCGACGCGCTCCGGCGCCAAGCTGAAGACCCTGCTGAACAGCGCCATCCAGCAGCACGCGACCGTCAAGGCCGCGGCGCAACCGCGGCAATTCTCAAAGCTCCTGCTCAGCAAAACGGAGACCGGTGGTGGCTATGGCTTGCATGTCGATAATTCCTATATGCCGACCGGCAATTCGGAGATCCGCACGGACCTGTCTTTCACGCTCTTCCTGTCACCTCCGGACGCTTATGAAGGCGGCGAGCTGGAAATCCAGCATGCCGGACAGGCCTTCAGCATCAAGCTGGCGGCGGGAGATCTAATCCTGTATCCATCGACCAATCTGCATCAGGTGAAGCCGGTTCAATCCGGAACCCGGCTGGTTTGCGTTGGCTGGATTGAGAGCCGGGTGAAACGCTCGGAAGACCGGGAACTCCTCTACGAATTATCCACGCTGAAGGCCGCTTTGGCGCAGCAATACCCCGCCCAATCGCCGGAAATGCTGAAACTTTCCCGGATTCAAGGCAATCTGAAACGGCGCTTCAGCTGACCAGAGAGCGGCGATGCCCCACGAAATCCCAGTCACTGTTGCCAATTGGCTCTAGGCCATGCTCGCAACGCATGTTAAGTTGTCATTACAAACAACCTCATGGAGCTATGCCCTGCCCGCAGTCAAAACTGAGACCAATTCGGCCCGCGCCGCGACGATTGAAGATATCCGCGCGTTCTCAGACATCATCATCGCCTCTTTGGAAGATGACAAAGCCGAAGACTTAACCGTTATCGATCTAACGGAAAAATCCTCTCTCGCAGACATTATGATCATCGCGTCCGGCCGTTCGGCCCGACATGTCAGCTCGATTGCGGATCACCTCGCGCAAAAGGTGAAAGAGAAGACTGGTCAATCGCCAAAACTTGAAGGCTTGCCAAATGCGGACTGGGTTCTGATCGATCTCGGTGACGTGATCGTGCACCTGTTCCGCCCGGAAGTGCGGGCCTTCTACAACCTGGAAAAGATCTGGGCTGGCGATAGCGGCCATCGTCCCTCTGACGTCTAGGCGCAGCGCGCCGCGCGATGCACATCCAACTCATCAGTATCGGAAAGCTGAAAAGCGGGCCTGAGAAAGATCTGGTCGATGATTATGTCGACCGGTTCAACAAGGCCGGGCCGGGCATCGGATTACGGTCTCTGAAACTGGTTGATCTGGCCAGCGGTGGCGGGCTGCCGGCCGAAGGTGAGCGCCTGTTATCAGCCATTCCGGCGGGCGCAAAGACGCTGCGCCTGGATGAGCATGGCCCGCAGCTGAGTTCGGTGAAATTTTCAAATAAAATTGCAACCTGGCGGGATGATGGCGTCGGACAGCTCTGCTTTCTGATTGGTGGCGCCGAAGGCTATGGCCAGGCCGTCCGGGACGCATGCCGCGAAACGCTGGCCTTTGGACCGCAAACCTGGCCGCATCGTCTGGTCAAGGTGATGCTGGCTGAACAGCTCTATCGGGCTGTCAGCCTGCAGGCCGGACTGCCTTATCATAAAGCCTGATCAGGATTTCGGGTTCATCCCGAACCGTTTCCAGAAAAACCCGTCCACTACGCGTTTCGGCAACAGCATGGGCAGGGTGAAATTGGTCAATTTGCTCGGCACGGGCGCGTAGCGGGCTTTCGGCTTTGCCGCGGTCAGCGCGGTTTCAATCGTCTCGGCAATGATTTGCGGATCGAGGCCGGTGCGGCCCCCTTCCAGCATGGTTTCACTGAAAATCTCGATCGGCTTGGCCCAGGGCGAATTCGAATAGGGATTGGAACTATTATCCGCTTCGGCCTTGTCCCAGATGGGTGTGCGGACCGCGCCCGGGCCAATGGCGATGGCATCAATGCCAAAGATCACCAATTCCCGGCGCAAACTATCTGTCATGCTCTCAACTGCATGTTTGGTCGCCGTGTAAGCGCCCAGAAAAGGCGAGGCCAGGCGCCCGCCCACGCTGGTAATGTTGATGATACGACCAGATGGACCCGACAGGGTTTCATCCATGCCAAGCAAGGGTGCAAAGGCCTGACTGGCGCGCAGCAGGCCGAACACATTGACATCGAAATGCGATTTGAACTGATCCAGTGGCTGCAGCGCCAACGGTCCCATATTGGCAATGCCGGCATTATTGACGAGGCCGGCCAGCTTTTGACCATCAAGGGCCGCGCGCACGGTTTCAACCGCCGCATCGACCTGATCCGGTTGGGTCACATCCAGCAGGATCGGCTTGATCCGGGCGTCCGCCGCGACCAGGGCGTCGCCATCCTGTGCCTTGCGGATGCCGGCAAAGACCTGCCAGCCCTGGGCCGCGAGATGCTCTGCGGCGCTGCGGCCAATGCCAGTTGATGCACCTGTGATGACAACGGTTTTCATAGATAGGTTTCCTGAATGAGGTTATTTTCTATACGAATGCATATAGAAAATGGTTTAATCTTTATCAGCGCCGCCCTCAATCACCTTGAATTGCGGACGCGTTCTGGGGCGCGGTGGAGGGTTTTCAGGCGCAGCATCTGCCGCGGGCAAGTCACGGGCGCGCACCAGTTCAGGTTTGCTCCGCTCCGGCGCGGGCGGCGGCGGTTCGACATCCTCATCGATCTGGCGCACGCGCGGCTTCGTCTTGCGTTTGAACCCGCCTTTCGATCCAAAGCCCGATTTGGCTTTGCCGCGGGCCTTTTTATCAATCTCGCGCAGCTTGATATGTTGCAGCGAGGACAAGGCCTCATCCGCGGCGCCTTTTTCGGGATCATGGAAGGCCGAACCGTACGTCTCGATCCGTTCCTCGACCTCTTCCAGGAATTGCTTTTCCCAGTCCGATAGCGGCGGCCCCAGGCCTTGCTCAGCCAGCATCGCCGCCTTGCGGATCTTGCGCAGGGCCTTGCGTTTCTTTCGCTCGTCAATGTCGCGCGGCATGCCCTTATCTAGGGGGTTCCGGCAAGGTTAATCAAGCGCCCGGTCTAGAGCTCGCCAAGCGCGTCCAGATAGACTTCGAGAATGGCTTCCTGCTCCTGGCGTTCCTGGCGGTCCTGCTTGCGCAGTTTGACCACGGTGCGCAGCGCCTTGGTGTCATAGCCAAGCGCCTTGGCTTCGCCATAGACTTCCTTGATCTGTTCGGCGACTTCCTTCTTTTCCTCTTCCAGCCGCTCAATCCGCTCGACCGTCAGGCGCAGCTTATCGCGGGCGGTATCACTCAGATTGTCATTCATCGGCTCGGTCATGGAAGTCTCTCACACTGGTAGAATCATCAGAACACAGCTCCCTAATCGCAAATGCCGCGCATTGCGAGAGACAATCGAAACCGATTGCAGCCTAACAGGAAATTGAAGGTCTTGTGAGTGGACGTCGCCGACAAGATCCCTATTTCAGACCTATGAAAAATCTTATTTACCCGTCTCTGGCGCGGCGCTCCTTTCTGCTTGCGGCGCCAGCCGCCCTCATCGCCTCCTGTTCGGGGGCTGGCAGCAATGGCCGCGCCTTTGCGGATACGGCAGCCGCCGAATTTGCTGATAGCGAATGGCGCAACCTGACCGAAGCGGAATGGAAAGCCCGTCTCGACCCCCTCGCCTATCGCGTCTTGCGCCAGGAAGCGACCGAACGTGCCTTCACATCGCCACTGAATGATGAAAAGCGCGATGGCGTCTTTCATTGCGCCGGCTGTGACCTGGCGATCTTTGAGAGCGAAACCAAGTATAATAGCGGCACTGGCTGGCCGAGCTTCTATGATTACATTCCCGGCACGCTGGGCTTCAAGGAAGACAACAAGCTGTGGATGACCCGAACCGAGTATCATTGCGCCCGCTGCGGCGGACATCATGGTCATGTCTTTAAGGATGGGCCAGCCCCGACTGGTCTGCGCTATTGCAATAATGGTGTCGCGCTGACCTTCGAGCCGGCCTAGTTCCCATCCGGCTCGGCTCAGTCCCGACTATCATTTATCCGCAGACGCCTGCGCAAGCAGGGGTCCACGGGCCGTAAGATCGATAAGCTCATGCAGCACATATCGTCCCTGGATACCTGCTTGCGCAGGTATCGACGGGCACATGGACCTAGTCGCTGTTCGAAGAGCCAAACAGATCCATTTGGTTGGGGTCGACAAATTTCTTGCGGCGGCTTTTCTTGGTGCGGCCGGACTTGAAATAGAGGTCGTCCGTGTGATCCTCCTGATTGGGATCAGGCGCCGGGATCGGCCGCGGCTTGGGTTTCGGCTTCTTCTGCGTCTTGGCGAGCTTCCAATAGGTTACGGCCAGCACCGTATTGCCATCGCCATCTTCATAATGCTGGACAAAGCCATGCCCGGGATTCTGTTCGGCCTGTTCCAGAATCTTGGCGAGGTCTTTCGCGGCCGGTGTGATCCATTCCGTGTCCAGCGCCGCGATCGCCATATCCTCGGCCAATTCCTCGGCTTCATACCGCGTGCGCGCGGCCTCGCTGGCATTCTTCAGCGCATCGCGAGCGGTTTTGCCGATGGGATAAGCGTGGCTCATGCGGGTGGAGCTAGGTGTTGCGGCGCAGAGAGTCCAGAGGGCATTTCATCCGCCTCCTAAGCCAGGACCGGCTGGCACAGACGCGCTGCGGCGAGGCGGGCAAATCGCAAGGTCACGGCCTTGCGGCGGGCGGCAGCCAGCTTTTCTTCATCCGGCTCACGAATGACGGCGCCGCCATAGGCATCGGCAATGATCAGACCGGTCTCTTCCGGGATCAGCTCTTGTGGAAAATGCGCCGCCACGGCGAAATAGAAGCGATCGCAGAAGGGGCGATATTCTGGCCATTTCTGATCGCTTCTGAAATCGGCGACCGAGGATTTGATCTCAATAATGGAAATCTCGCCGCCCGGTCCAATCGCTGCGACGTCCGCGCGTCGACCATTGGCCAAAGTCATCTCTGTGACGCCGGCAAAACCATAATCATGCATCAGGCGCAACACCCCGCGCGCAATCTCTGCGGCGCCAGGATCCAGGCTATCCTCTGGCATGACACCCTCCCATTTGTTGCCATAATGTTCCAGATTACGATACCGGCCGGGAAGGTCAAATGAAAATCCTGGCGCGCCAAGCATTTTGGCCTCAGCACATACAAAAAGCCCCGACCAGATGGCCGGGGCTCTTCGCGTATCAGATCCAGAGGGTCCTAGTCGCTCGACAGGAGAGACAGGAAGAACTGGAAGATGTTGACGAAATAGATGAAGAAGTTCAGCGCACCGATATTGGTCGCCACCGCCATGCCGCGCTGGTCACCGCCCAGCGCGAAATAAGTCTCCTTCAGCGATTGCGTATTCCACGCCACCAGGATGGCCGAGAAGAGCGCAAAGCCGCCAGAAATGATCAGCTGCATCGGGCTGCCAAACTCAAAGAAAGGCATGCTCGGGAAAATCATTGGCAGGATGAAGAACAACATCCCGATAATGAAGGTCGCCCACAGGCCCATAATTGCAAATGTGCCGATCGGGCCAAGGTCACGCTTCGTCGTGTAGCCGAACAGAGAAAGGCCAGCAAACGTCGCGGCCGTCGCCAGGAAGGCCTTGGTGATTACGAAATGGCTCATCCCACCCAGGCCAAGATTGGCCATCAGGAAATACACGCCCATGGACAGACCAAGGGCGACAACGATTGCCCAATAGAGAAACGCACTGCCGGCGGGGCTTGGGTTCTTCATCAAAAACATAGAACCGAAAATGAGCGCGATGGGCGCAAACATCACGATATAGGTCAGTGGTGGTGTATAGATTGCCATGCTGATCGGGGCCACCGTACCTGCGACATAAGCAATAATACCCGACAACGCGATGCCGAGTGCCAGTTTGTTGTAGACGCCAAGCATAAACGAGCGGAGGCCCTCATTAAGGCTGGCATCCATCGTCTGGCCACGCGCCATAGACGTATTGAAATCGTTCATTTCATCCTCTTTTCAAAGGCCCGCGCATGAGCGCGCGGATTGCCTATATTATGTGCCCTTTTTTATCGCTTTTCAAGAAGAAGCGACTGGTCAGGACAAGATTCCCTACCTATCGTTTTTAGCGATCAAATATTGAGGAAATACCTATGACAATTGAGCGACGACGGCTGGGGCGGACGGATTTGATGGTCAGTTCCTGCTGTCTCGGCACCATGACCTGGGGCCAGCAGAATACGGAAGCCGAGGGCCATGCCCAGATGGACTATGCACTCGAGCGTGGCGTCGACTTCTGGGACACCGCGGAAATGTACTCGATTCCACCCAAAGCCGAGACCCAGGGCTCCACCGAGCGCATTATCGGCACCTGGCTACAGAAAACCGGCCGCCGCCAAGACATTGTTCTGGCAACAAAAATTGCCGGATTGTCGAAACAGCTCTGGACTCGCGATGCGGATGTCAGCTGGACCCGCCATACCAGGGATCAGGTCGATGAAGCGGTTATGAAAAGCCTGAAACGGCTGCAAACCGACTATATTGACTTGTATCAATTGCATTGGCCGGATCGTCCTGTTCCATTGTTCGGAAACAAAATGGATTCAAAGGCTTACGGCTATCCGTACGAACCGTTTGAGGAGATTCTCTCGCATCTTGAGGCACATGTGACGGCCGGCCGGATCCGTCATATCGGGGTGTCCAATGAAACCCCGTTTGGCGTCATGCGCTTTCTGGCCGAAAGCGAGAGCCGCGACCTGCCGCGCATGGCCTCCATCCAGAACGCCTATAATCTCGTGAATCGTGGCTTCGAAGATGGCGGTCTTGAAGAGGTTTGCGTCCGGGAAGAGGTGTCCCTGCTCGCCTATTCACCCCTTGGCCAGGGCTATTTGACCGGTAAATACCGCAATGGGGCCTTGCCCAAAGGCTCGCGGAAACAACTCTTCGAGCGGCTGCAACGCTATGAAAGCCCGCAAGCCTTGCGCGCGATCGACTCCTATCTTGATCTGGCGGAGCAGTTTGAAATCGACCCGGCGCAACTGGCCATCAAGTTCTGCGACACGCGGCCTTTCATGGGATCGACCATTATCGGCGCGACCAGCATGGAACAGCTGAAAATCTGTATTGATGCCTTTGATATGGCCTGGTCGGACGAGCTCGAAACGGCGGTCAACACCCTTCACGCGGAACAGCCTTCGCCCTGTCCTTAACTATTGAAGAGGTTGGATCGGTTTGACTTTAAGGGCGTCTGAGGGCAATTTTCCCGGGACCTGCTTCCATCATTACAGGACGCGGTCAAAACAAAGGGGAACATAAATGGCAGACGCCTCCAAATACGAAGACAATATCAAGAAATACGCGAACGGTTACAATCAGGCCGCGGCCGAGAAGATCGTGGGACATCTCGGCATTGCGCTGCGCAATCGCGACAGCTCGCTGGTTTCCTGCTCGGATGATACCGAACTTCAGCGCGTGCGGGAAAAATGGTGCCGCGGAAAACTGTCTCTGGCCCATACCAATGACCAGCTCGACGCAGCGATCGGATCCGTCTGTGAAGCCTTGAAGGATGAAGGCGGCAACAAATCTCGCGTCACTTTCTACTACCTGCTGGCCGAACATTTCGGCAAACTGGATGCGCTTGCCGGTTAAGCGACCCGCCAATATTGAGTTTGAACAAGCCCGGCCCGCTGGTCGGGCTTGTTTCGTCCGAATGCCTCACCCAGATATGCTCGCTCATGCACCGACTATTCTCTGCCCTTCCTGTCCCGGATGATCTGGCGCATCGCCTGACCCCGCTCGCTGTTGAGCTGCAGGGTGCACGCTGGCGGCGGCGCGAGCATTATCATGTCACGCTCTGCTTCTATGGCGATGTCGACGGCGAGATGGCCGAAGAACTCGCCAATGCCCTGGAAACCGTGCGGGCGCCTGCCATCGCGCTTGAGCTGGCCGGTGTCGGCTGGTTCGGGCGCCGGGAGCCGCGGGCGTTGTATGCCCGTATCGCTGAAAATGAGGCGCTCAGCGATCTCGCAGAACAGTGCCGCAAGCTCGCCCGGCAATTCCGATTGAAACTCGGCCAGGACCCGTTCGTGCCGCACATTACGGTGGCGTATTGCAATCAATCACCGCTCGAGGCGGTCCGGGCCTGGAGCGAGGATTTTCAGATCCTGCGCAGCGAGCCTTATCTGGTCGACACGTTCCATCTTTATGAAAGCTTCACGGGCCATCGCCGGCAAAGCCAGTATGTTCCCCAGGCGGATTACGCTCTGGCCTGATCCCCTGCTGACGTAACCTGTCAGCAGTCCCGGTTGACGATACCCGTGAAAGGCGAAACAAGAACGCATGGCACAACCCATAAAAAAGCGCGTTTCCTCCCCTTCCAAACTCGAGCGCTATCGTGCCGTGCGCGCACAGTCCGTCGGGCTGTGCGCGACTCTTTCTGACGCCGATGCGACGGCGCAATCCATGCCGGATGCCAGCCCGGCAAAATGGCATTTGGCGCATACAAGCTGGTTTTTCGAAGAATTCATGCTGGCCCCGGTCTTCGGCGATGCGGTGCGCCATCATGAGAAGTTCAGCTATCTGTTCAACTCCTACTATGACGCGGTAGGCGCGCGGCATGACCGCCCGAAGCGCGGCCTGCTCACCCGACCCAGCCTGGACGAAGTCCTGGCCTATCGCGCACATGTCGATGCTGGCATGTCGAAACTGCTCAGCGATACGCAGTACGCCGCGGACTTGCTGGATCTGGGACTGGCACATGAACAACAGCACCAGGAATTGCTGCTCACCGACATCTTGCATCTGTTTGCCCAGAACCCGTTGCAGCCAGCGCTCAAGCGCGATGTGAACCTGCAAACCGCGAACCTGGAAGCAGCACCACAGAGCTGGGACCGGTTCGAAGGCGTCCTGACCGAGATTGGACATGTCGGCGCAGACTTCGCCTTTGATTGCGAAACCCCGCAGCATCCCGTCGTCATCCGACCGTTCGAACTGGCGAGCCGCGCCGTCACCAATCGCGAATGGTTGGCTTTCATCCAGGATGGTGGATACCAAACCCCCGCGCACTGGCTGTCGGACGGGTTCGCCACCGCCCAGCAAAACCACTGGCAAGCCCCGCTTTACTGGACGCAGCAGGATGATGGCTGGCACACCATGACTCTGTCAGGCCCCCAACGGGTCAATCTTGAAGCACCGGTGACGCATATCAGTTTCTATGAAGCCGATGCTTATGCGACCTGGGCTGGCGCCCGCTTGCCCAGCGAACAGGAATGGGAAGTGGCAGCCCGCGATCATGCCGCGGACGGCACCTTTGCCGGCGCAAGCTATTATCAGCCGCAAGTTCAGACGGATGCGGACCGTCGCTACTATTTCGGCGATGTCTGGGAATGGACCGCCAGTCCATTCACGCCCTATCCCGGCTATGCGCCGGCGGCCGGTGCGGTCGGTGAGTATAATGGCAAATTCATGAGCGGTCAGATGGTCTTGCGTGGCGGCTCCTGCGCCACGCCTGATGCACACATTCGCGCGACCTATCGCAATTTCTTCCACCCCGATAAACGCTGGCAGTTTTCCGGACTGCGCCTGGCGCGAGATATTTAAATGGACGACCTTTTCGACCCCGTTGCGGCGGCGCAGCTGGCAACGTTTCGCGCGGATGTTGTCCGCGGACTGTCAAAAGAACAGAAGACGCTGCCATGCCAGTATTTCTATGACGAAGCCGGATCTGTCCTGTTCGAACAAATCACCGAATTGTCGGAATATTATCCGACACGGACGGAAGTGGCGATCCTGAACGCCCATATTGGCGAGATCAGTGAAACCCTCGGCAAAGATATCCTGCTCGTGGAATATGGCGCCGGTGCCTCGACCAAGACCCGGATCCTCCTCGACAATCTGGTGAACCCGGCCGGCTATGTCCCGATTGATGTGTCGGAGGACTTTCTGCTGCAAACCGCCGAAGGGTTGCGTCGCGACTATCCGGCCCTGCCCGTCCATCCAATTGTCGGTGACTTTATGATCCGGCTGGGATTGCCGACCCAGGCGACGGGTCAGCCGGTTGGGTTCTTTCCAGGCTCGACAATCGGCAATCTCGATGATGACAGTATTGACGCCTTCATGCGTGCGGCCCGCGCCCTGCTTGGCGAAACAGGAAAATTCCTGATCGGCGTGGATCTCCGGAAGTCACCAGACATCCTGGTCCCGGCTTATGACGACGCTGCCGGCGTGACTGCGGCCTTCAATCTCAATCTTCTGAACCGCATCAATCGCGAGCTCGACGCAAATTTCGATCTCGACGCCTTCGTCCATCGCGCCATCTGGAATGATGACAAGTCACGCATTGAAATGCATCTGGAAAGCCAGATCGAGCAAGATGTGACGATCGCCGAGGACCGCTTTTCCTTTGCCAGAGGCGAGACCATTCACACCGAGAATTCGCGAAAATTCGATCTTGAGTCGCTAAAGCAGCAAATCTCGCACACCGGATGGCATACATCTCGGATCTGGCACGATGCCCGGTCCTATTTCGCCGTCATTCTGCTCAACGCCGTCTGAATTCAGGGTGGCTTTTCAGTAACGCTGTCACCCGTGCGCGCATTCATGGCTGCAATTGACCGTATACGACGCGTATATGAGCGCGTTTTGGGTCATCTGCCCGAATTTCGTGCGAAAGCCAGAAAACACACCCCGTTCGAGCTTCATGAGTGGCTAAAGTTCGGGCAGTCGGGTCTTTTGTCGCCACCAATCAAAATATCTGGAAGGAACGGATTGATGGGAAAAATGATTTCACGTGGTCTGGCACTCGCAATGGTGGCCGGCGCATTCACAGCCCCTGCAGCCATCGCTGAAGGCGAGTTCTCGGGCAACGTGGCCCTGACAACGGACTATGTCTGGCGCGGCTTCTCGCAGAATAGCGAAAACCCAGCCATTCAGGGTGGGTTCGATTATGCCAACGGCTTGTTCTACGCTGGCACATGGGCCTCTATCGTCGATTTTGGCGGCGCCAATATGGAGCTTGACCTGTATGGTGGCGTCGCTGGCGAAACCGATGCCGGACTGGCCTGGGATGTTGGTGTCATCGGATACGTCTATCCAGACGCAGACGATCTCGATTTTGTCGAAGTCTATGGTGGCCTCGGATACTCTTTCGATGCGGTCTCTGTTGGCGGATACATCTATTACGATCCAGACAATGAGACAGCCTATCTCGATCTGACTGCTGGTTTCAGCGCGACAGATACGCTCGGCTTTGACGCCTCTGTCGGCAACTATCTCGACGGCTTTGACGAGTACACCAACTACTCTCTCGGCGCGACGCTAAGCACAGAATATGTCGATTTCGACCTGCGTTTCTGGGGCAGCGATGTCGACAATGACCCGAATGCTGACGAGCGCGTCGTTCTGACCGTGAGTCGTTCACTTTAAGAGCCGGAAGGCTTTTAACCCGCCTATTGCCCTCCTGTCTGGGCGGGTCTGACTGGCCGCTGCGTTTGTCGAGCTTTCGGCACCGCAGCGGCTTTTTCTTTTACGGCGCTGGAGGATCCGCGCCTTGAAGCTCGAGCGCCGCAAGCAATTGCTCAAATCCCACGGGACGCTCTACCGATTGATAGCGCTCAGAATTCACATCCTCTCGCTCAATCCGCAGAGAGCGGACATGTTCCGCCAGGTTGCGGATCAGCGATCGTAAAATCGCGCGCGCCTGAGGGGCGCCGAGACAGGCATGATGACCACTGCCAAACCCGACATGCGGATTCGGCACGCGCGCCAGATTGAGGGTTTCCGGGTCATCAAAAATGGCGGGATCATAATTCGCTGCAGCCCAGCACAGGGAGACGCGATCTTCAGCGCCGCCTTTGGCCGGACAGACACGACCAATATGCGTCAGCGGCGACAGAACCCGAATGAACTCCTCGACCGCCAGATTTATCGCCCTCGGCGCCTTCGCGGCGGCCAATAGCGTTTCGGGCGCGCGGGCAAAACACCACATCACGAATGCGATCGCGTTAATCACCGTATCCCGACCGCCAGCAAAGACGAGATTGCTGATGCCCAGCATTTCCGCTTCATTCAGGGGCCGATCATCCACACGCATTCGGTTCAAAGCGACAAAGAAATTCGCATCGTCCTCACCACCAGCCCCGTCGCGAATGGCGCTGAGCAGATAGGTTTCGAGGACCGCGCCCTTCTGCCTCGGATCGCCCTCTCGAAACACGTGTGTGCCCCAGCTGATCCATGTCTCTGCCTCTGTTTCCGGAACCCCCAATAGAAAGGTCAAGGCGCGCGACTGGATTGGCAGTGCGAAGTCGCGGACCACGTCGAAGGACGCGCGCCCGGCGCATTGCCGCAACGTGTCTGCAATCAAGGCATCGATCCGGGCAATATAGTCAGGCTGCATCGGCCGGCGAAAGAATGGTTCGATCAAGCTGCGATATTTCTGGTGCTCTGGAGGATCGGTTTCGATGGGCAATTGCCGAACACTGCGTGCATCTTCTTCCGACGGGATCGGCACCCGAAACGGCGCATCGGAACTATAGGTCTGCCAGTCTTTCGCGGCGCTGCGCACCTCCTGGTAAGTCAACAGCATTGGGATCGTCTCATCGCCGACCGTCAAGATGAGGCCATCCTCCTGATCGCGGAAAGGCTTGAAGGCGTCTCGCACCTTTAATGACATGTCCTTGTCCTCCCCACCTCTCTATACGACCGACCCTACAGAATCTGCAAATGTATGCAAAATGCTGCAATTTTCTCCTGAATAACCTCGATCACTCATCCCGATTTCTTATACTGCATACACTTTGGCCCAATCGAAGCAATGAAAATTTGTGCAAATTTATTGCAATCGCGCATGGCATTCGTTACGCTGAGACAAAAGCCAAAAGGCGCGCGTGGGAGGAAATCATGCAAAAGACCGTCTTCACCGGATTCATCGCAGCAGCCTTTTTGACGGCCTGCCAAATGCCACCGGACCCCGTCAGCACCGAGGAGGCGTTCGATTTTGGCGGGGTCTATGACGACACGTATGCGGGCGAGATCGATCGCACGGTCATTCCGCGTCGTCCGGACGGCCCTCCCAATGTCGTTCTGATCATCGCGGATGATCTCGGCTGGCCCTATCTCGGCTTTCTCGGCGATGACAATGTCATCACGCCGAACATGGACATTATCGGCAATGGCGGCGCCCTGTTTGAAGTCGGACACTCAACCTCCAATCATTGCCGCCCCACACTGCAAAGCTTGATCACTGGTCTCTACCCGGTTCAATATGAGACCCAGGCGACCGCCATCGCCGATGCGGCCATGCAATCCAGCCCGCTTCCCGAAGGGGTCGATTCAGACTTTGAGCGCACCATTCTGCATCGCCAATATGAGACGTCGGCAATTGAGCAATTCAAAACCCTGCCCCGCCTTCTGGCGGATGCGGGCTATGTCTCGCATCAGAGCGGCAAATGGTGGGAGCAATCCTATGCGCATGGCGGATTCTCCCATGGCATGACTGAAACCTGGGACTGGAGCGATGCGGCCGGGCTCGGCGATCGTTGGTTCTTCACCTTCATGGGTGGTCGCGGCAATGAGATCGGACGCACCACGATGGAACCGGTTGAAAGCTTCATTCGCGAGCATGCCGAACAACCCTTCTTCCTCTGGTATGGTCCGGCCCTGCCGCACACACCTTTGAACGCACCGGACCGTTTCTTCAAATATTATGAGGACCGCACGGACTTGTCGGAATCCGCCAAGCTTTATTACGCCAACATTGCCTGGTTCGACTGGGGCGTCGGCGAGCTACTCGACACGCTGCGCGAAGAGCGCGTGTTGGACAATACGCTGATCATCTATGTCAATGATAATGGCTGGGAACAGGCGGGCGATGTCGAATATGCTGACAATCATATTACGCTTGCCAATGGCGGCCCGCGCGGCAAGGGCTCGTTTTTCGAGACCGGTTTTCGCACGCCGATCATCTTCTATTGGCAAGGTCAGATCAAAGCGGTGCGCGATACGCAAACCCTGGCCAGCGCCATCGACATCATGCCGACTATTCTCGATTATGTCGGCGTCTCAGCGCCAGAGGACCTACCCGGCTATTCTCTCAAGCCGAAAATTTCCGGTGGGCAGCTGGATGCAGCGCGAGATTACTTTGTCGGTCGCATGACACAGCATCGCGCCGGCACCGATTTCAGAGGCGAACCCAATACGCTCACGGCGGATCATATGGGATCGAGCCTTGGCGGTTATTATCGCCGAGACCTTGACTGGCATTTCGTCTGGCTGCCACAATCCGACGAAACAGCTCTTTATGATTTGAACAAGGATCCTGGCCAATTGGTAGACGCCTCCGCAGAGCACCCTGAATACGTCGCCGCCTTCAAAGCCGACATCGAGACCTGGCGGGCGCAATTCGAGACGGTCGCCAATTGATCCGACGCCTGGCGCTCCTGACCAGTCTGATCTGTATTCAGACCGCCGAGGCAGAGCCGGTCAGCCTGGAATGGGTCGCCCTGGATGGCGCCTGCTTTCAAATGGGCGAAACGCGGATCTATCGGGAAGAGGCGCCGCGCCATGAGGCCTGTGTCGCCGCTTTCGAGATCACCAGCACCGAGATCACGGTTGCTCAATTTACTGAATTCGTCGACGCGACAGGCTATGTCACGCGGGCCGAGCAAGGCTGGCAAGACAGCGATCCTGACGGCCCCGGCATCCCATTGGCACCCGGCTCTGCGGTGTTTCAGCCCCTGGCAGGCAGTCGCCCCAGGGATCTAAACTGGTGGCGCTGGGTCGATGGCGCGAATTGGCGCCATCCGGCTGGACCGGGGACACAGGCTGCGCCGACCGACCACCCTGTGACACAGATCACACGTGAAGATGCAGGCGCATTTGCGACCTGGGCGGGTGGGCGCCTGCCAACCGAGGCGGAGTGGGAATATGCTGCGCGCGGCGGCCTTGAGGGAACCTTGCTCGCCTGGCCCGAGGCCGAGCGTCAGGCCCGCCATGACATGGCGAATACCTGGCAAGGGATCTTCCCGGTGGCCAATACAAAGGCAGACGGGTTCGAAGGCACCGCCCCGGTTGCGTCCTTTCCTGCCAACGGCTTTGGCTTGTACGATATGATCGGCAATGTCTGGGAATGGACAGCGACGCCATATAGCCCATCCCATACAGAGCGCGATCGCGCCCGCGCCGGCCTGGCCGGCCTCGATCTGTCGCAGCCCGGCATTGCGGTCGGAACAATCAAGGGCGGATCATTCCTCTGTGCCACCTCCTATTGTTACCGTTTCCGACCGGCCGCCCGGCAAGCGCAGGATCTTGCCTATGGAACCTCCCATGTCGGTTTTCGCCTGGTCCGGTCGCCCAAATAGAAAACGGCCCGGATTGCCCCGAGCCGCTTTGATTTCATGCGATAAATACTTGGCATAACCTAGCCAGCAATCTTCCGAACATAATCATATTCGGCTTTCTTCTTTTCGCGCTTCTTGGCCGGTTGGAACGCCACTTTGGCATGCTCGGCGCAGTACGGTCCGCAGGTCGCCTTGCGGCCACAGAACGCAAATTTTGGATCGGCTGGATCACCGATCGGCCATTTGCACATGCTATCGCGGAGCGTCAGAATGGTCGCAGCCTCACCGTCAGACAGCGGTTGCGGCGCCAGCGCCGTCAACATGGCTGCTTTTTCGTTCTGCTTGAGCTCAGCTTCGGCAACAACGCGCTGCGGCTTTGGCGTGATGACGCTGCCATCCGGCTGTACACGCGGCTTCGGACGCGCCAGACGTGGCGGACGTTTGACCGGCCGTGATGGCGTCGCCCGACCGGACAGGCCCAGACGGTGCACCTTGCCGATCACAGCATTCCGTGTCACGCCTCCGAGTTCCTTGGCTATTTGGCTGGCCGAATGGCCCTCTGCCCATAGCTTCTTCAGTACTTCTACTCGATCTTCAGTCCACGCCATGCGTAAAACCCCGCTCCTTGGCAGCCCCTAGATATTGATGTGAGCGTCGCCACCAGCCCCGCTCTAACGCTATATATCGTATCAGGGGCGAAATGAAACACAAGATGCTGATTACCTCTGTCCACAGCCAATCAACATATAGTAGCCATTGTGGATAGGTTTTAACCTATCGCCAAAGGCCGAGTCACCTCTTAAGTGTGCGGTCATGCCCGATTCATCCCACTCCTTGTTGTCGCCGCCAAAACCACGCTCTTACGGGGCCGTCAACTGGCTCGGCTTGTGGACCCTCTATAAACGAGAAGTGGGCCGTTTTATGAAGGTCTGGATGCAAACGCTGCTGGCGCCGGTTGTGTCGACCCTCTTGTTTATGACGGTCTTCAAATTGGCGTTTGGCAATCGCGGCGAACTTAGCGGAGATTTCGCGGGTTTAGACTATAATAGCTTCCTCGCGCCAGGCTTAATTGTCATGGCGATGCTACAAAACGCGTTTCAGAATTCCTCCAGCTCGCTGACCATTGCCAAGGTCCAGGGCAGCCAGGTTGATTTCCTGATGCCGCCTCTATCGCCGCTGGAATTGTCGATCGGCTTCATCTTCGGCGCTGCGACGCGCGGCATCATTGTCGGCGTGATTGCGGCCATTGGCATCCATTTCAGCGGCCTCGCCAATCTCTCTGTCGTGCATATCTGGCCGGTCATCTGGTTTGGCTTGATGGCGACCATCTTTCTCGCCGCAATCGGCGCGATGGGCGGCATCTGGGCGGACAAGTTCGATCATCTCGCGGCGGTGTCGAATTTTGTCATCGTGCCGCTAACTTTCCTGTCCGGCACATTTTACGACATCAATGTCCTGGTCGATCCGTTCAAGTCGCTCGCCTATTTCGATCCGATCTTCTTTTTGATCGATGGCTTCCGCTATGGCTTCCTGGATGCCGCCAATTCCAATGTATTGACTGGTATGGTGGTCAGCGGCGCCGTGGCCTTCGCGGCTTCGGCAGGCGTCTGGTGGATGTTGCGGACGGGGTACAAGTTGAAGGCTTAGCCTATCTTCAGGCCCTCATCCTGAGCGCAGTCGAAGGATAAAGGGCCGTGCTTCCCGGAAGCCCGCCTCGTCCTTCGACTTCGCTCAGGATGAGGCTAAAGATTGACCTCATAAGTGTAGCAGCGCAAACACCGCC
>JBCCCT010000052.1:0-18691 GCA_039033355.1 Pseudomonadota bacterium
CCAGGTGAACGCACCATGCGCGCCGCCGCCCTGCAGGGCGAGACTGATCGATCGATCCTTGGTCTTGGGCATGGCGGTCTTTCCAAATGGCGCCCGTTGCTTTGGCACAAAGTGTTTACGAGGTCTTCAAGACATTCCGTGTAATCTGTTTGCCATGAGCGATTCTGCAAGACCTGTGGGCGATTTGCGCCCGGTTCCGGCCGTCGGTGTCGTCTGTTTGCGCGGTGAGGAGGTCTTGCTGATCCGCCGCGGCACACCGCCCCGAAGAGGTGAATGGTCTCTGCCAGGGGGGCGGATTGAGCCAGGTGAGCCGGTTCAAGTCGCGGCATTACGGGAATTGCGCGAGGAAACAGCGGTCGAGGCGGAGATTGTCGGTCTGGTTGATGTCGTCGACGCGATCTTCAACAACCGCGCCGGTGACCTGATTACACGCCATTATGTACTGGTTGATTATGCGGCGCGTTGGGTCGCTGGTATCCCGGTTGCTGGCGATGACGCGGCAGAGGCACGGTTTTTTCACCAATCTGAGTTAGCCTCTCTCGATCTGTGGGATGAAACGCTGCGCGTGATTGAAGCGGCGGCGGCGCTCCTGAGGCAGGATTAAGAGGTCGAAACATGAGTTTCGGAGATTGGATTTTGGGCGCACCCTGGCGACGCCTGCAGGAGGATTCGGTGCCACCATCGTCGGATCCGACAGCGGATCCCATTGAGGCGATTACCGAAACCACGGCGCAGGCGACCGAAGCGGCGACCGAATTTGTCAGCTGGATTGGGTCTGGTGAGCTGACCGCCTTGATCGCACTCGGCCTTGTCATTGCCTTCACAACGGCGCAATGGCTGGCGCGCTGGGCGATCCTGAAGGGCATCGTGCAATTGCCGCGCGGTGACGATTATTCTTTCACCGCCTTGCTGCATCGCGTGGTCAAACGCTTCCACACTTATTTCATGATCATGATCGCCTTCGCGCTGACCGACGCCATGCTGGGTCTGCCAAATGCCGTGTCGGTGATCGTGAAAATCTTCTTCGTTCTGGCGGCCATCCTGCAAATCGCGGAATGGGTGCAGGAATTCGCGGTCTCCTTTATTCGCCGAAATGTGGCGCGATCGAGCGGCGATGCGCGTGCCCTCGCCTCGGCTTTCAACATCATCAAGTGGTTTATCAGTGTCGCAGTCTGGTCGGTGGCGCTGTTGCTCATCCTCGACAATGTCGGGGCGGATGTCACCGCACTTCTGGCGGGTCTCGGTATTGGTGGTATCGCTATCGGTATTGCCGCCCAGGGCGTATTCCGCGATCTGTTTTCGTCGCTCTCCATCGTCATCGACAAGCCCTTTCAGGTCGGCGACACGGTCCGCTATGGCGAGAGCTGGGGAATTATCGAGGATATCGGTCTGAAGACCACAAGAATCCGCGCCAAGTCGGGCGAGCAGATGATCATCTCCAATACCAATCTGCTCGATTACGAGATCCACAATATGGAGCGCATGGCGCGTCGGCGCATCGAAACGGTGTTCGGTGTGATCTATCAGACCGCCCCGGACCTGGCTGAGAAAGTCCCTGAAATCGTCGCCGAGATCGTCAAGGATGTCCCGGCTGTCGAGTTCGATCGCTGCGGCATGTCTGCTTTCGGACCGAGTTCACTCGACTATGATCTGGTCTTCTATTCCTTGCAGCCAGACTTCAATCGCGCCATGGCGGCGCGGTCACGCGTGCTATTGGCCCTGTTTCGGGGATTGCAGGATCACGGGCTCGAATTCGCCTATCCGACGCAGACTCTGTTCATTGAAGGGATGCCTGACAAGGAAAAAGCTGCTTAGGCGTCTATTCGACGGTCCAGCCGCGCGGTGTTTTCTTCGCTTCCAGCGTCACCGTTCCATTATCCGCCCGCTCTTCATATTGCGGGTTCTGAACGCGGCCATTCGAGCCGGACAGACGCAGGAACAAAGCAAAGGCGGCCAGCGCCAGACCTGCCGCTGCCGTCGCAACCGCGATCAAACCAGCCATAAAGATGATCGCCGCCGCCAGAACGCCCTTGGCAAACAAGTTCCCGATTCGACGCATCAGCGCGAAGAGGTTTTCAGGAAAGCCAAGCGGGGCGGTGTGTGTAGCGGTCATAATGTCCTCGTATACACAATAGATGGCGTGCAAGTCTGGTGCCGTCAACGGCTAGATTGTGACCGATCATCAATTCGCCGCGATCAGACCGCGTTCGGCGCGAATTCGCGCATAAGCGCCCGTTATGGTGGCAGCTTTCTCATGCGCCGCGGATTCAAACTCGCGCGGTGCGCCGTTCTGGATCACGCGATCAGGGTGATTGTCGGCCATCAGCCGGCGATAAATGCGACGAATTTCCTCGAATTCGGCATCATGAGCGACGCCGAGTATGTGATAAGGATCGTCGCGATCCGGTCCCATATGACCAGCTTTGATCCGGCGGAATGTCGCGTCCGTGAATCCAAAAGCTTCCGAGACCGTCTGCAGATAATTGAGCTCGTCTTCAGTGACCACACCATCGGCGGTTGCGATCATGAATAAACCATCCAGCACGCCTTCCAGCAAACACGGCCGGGCCGCGTATTTACGGCCAATCTTGCGGGCATAGGATTCATAGCCTTTGACGGTTTGCTGCGCGAGATTGAACACGCGGCGGACGGCGGCAGCATCTTTCGGTGCGGTCTGGAACACGCGTGAGAAGACCATGATTTCATCATCTGTGACGCGGCCATCTGCCTTGGCCATTTTTGCGCCAAGCCCCACAACTGCGGCGGTGAAACCAACATCATTCGGATCTGGCGCGCATTCGAGATCGGCCGGGACGGGGTCATCAACCACATCCACGTCGAACAAGCGCTTGCCGCTATCAATAAGTCGCTGCCAGAGAGACATGAGCACACCTATAGCGCGTATTGGGCCCGCCTGTGAATAAGCGATACTGACACGCGCGTTAAGGTCGCAAAAAGCGATTCATTAAAATCGAGTCATTTCAAAATCTATTTTATATTCGATATCGTAGTAAATATGACGCCGATATGGTTCGGGTCGTAATTTACATGGAGATTTCTTCGTGAAACTCGCTACTCTCTTGATCTCTGCAAGCCTCCTCGCCGCTCCCGCTGTCGCTGAGCAATGTTCATCCAAGCATGATGCCCACCGCGTCGATGCGAGCTACACGACCGCGATCGCGGGCGAAGGCTATACCAAAGCCAAAGCTGACATCGTTGATACGGCCGCTGCGGCCGGGTCTTTCTCAACGCTTCTGGCAGCTGCTGAAGCGGCTGGCCTGGTCGGCGCCCTGAAAGGTGATGGCCCACTGACCGTCTTCGCCCCGACCGACGAAGCCTTTGCGGCTCTGCCAGCTGGCACCGTTGAAACCCTGCTCATGCCTGAGAATAAGGACGCCCTTGCTGGCATCCTCAAACTGCACGTGATTGCCGGCGCCAAGATCAAGTCTGGCGACCTGGCTGGACAGCAAATCACCGCCAGCACGCTGAATGGTGATCTCGGCGTGGACGGAACAGATGGTGTTGTTTTGACCGCACCAGGCTCCAGCGCAACTGTTGTCGCAGCCGATGTGGCCGCGTCGAATGGTGTGATCCATGTGATCGACACGGTGCTTCTGCCAGCCGGCTAAGCCCTAGACCAATTCAGTATTGGGAAGCGAACGTCCCCCCATCCCTTCCGCTTCCCACACGGTCCCGCCAGTTCCCCCGCTGGCGGGACATCTGTTTTCGCGCCCGGAAACGGATCGGAGAACGGCCTAGGCACCGTCCTTGGCTTTTTCGGCTTTGAGTTCGGCGATTTCGCGTTTCAGGTCCTGCAACAATTCGATGATCTCATCGCGTTCCTTGTCGGCGTCGCTGAATTCTTCATCCATCTCTTCTTCGATCACCTCGAGATGTTCTTCCGTGACAGCGCGTTGTTCGGCCGCCAGCGCATCGACAATCAGGGCGATGAACAAGTTGAGGACGGCAAAACTGGCAATGAAGATAAAGATCAGGAAGAAGAGCGGCGCGTACGGATTGCCATCATCAACGACTTTCTGAACGACTTCGAATCGCCAGCCATCCATCGTCATGACCTGGAACAGCGAATAGGCGGAACTGGGCAGATCGCCAAACAATTGCAGCACTTCCGGATTGTCTGTGTTGCCAAACAGATTGGTCGCCATGACCGCACCGACATAAGTCAGCAAGGCCAGGACCGCGAGGATCGCGCCCATGCCGGGCAGAGCGTTCAACAGCGCTTCGGTGATCCGCCGCATCATTGGGACGATGTGCAACAGGCGGAGGATTCGCAGGACGCGCATCGCCCGCAGAACCGAGAAGGCGGCCCCGCCCGGAATCAGCGAGACGCCAACAACGATAAAGTCGAACCAGTTCCAGCCGGATTTGAAGAAGTTCAGCCGATAAACGACCAGCTTCATGAAGATTTCGACGGCGAACACGATTGTCACGGCACGATCAAACCAGCTCAGCGACGCGACGAATCCGTCCGGCATCTGCCGCTCATAGGTCAGAACGCCCAGAATGATTGCATTGACGACGATAAGGCCGGTGATGAAATTTCGAAACAGCTTGCCTTCGATCGCGCGCTCGAGCGGCGAATGGCTGGTGTTCAGATCAAGCGTACCTTGCTTCATCGAGTAAACCCCTAATGATCCCCTGGGCGAATCTCAAACACGGGTTTTAGCGCGCTATTCAGCAGGATCAATCGCTGTCAGTGCGAGTTCAACGCCGCAATACATAAAACTGTCAGATTCGCAGGCCAGGCCATGCGCTTTCGCGCGGACCAGACAGGCGGCTGGATCCGGCACCTGCAATTGATAGGCGCTGAGATGATCGCGATCTCCTGGCAGAAACCGGATGGTCCCGCCCGCCAGTGCAATTTCATACACATCATGGCCGAGGTCGACGGCTTCTGCGCCCAGCACACGCCCCCATTTCTTACTCATCGCCTGCGGGTCGATCGCGCTCACGTCGAGCCGGCTCAGACCGCCGGGTCTTGCATTCCGGGTCCAGTCCGGCCCGCCCCAGCGCCAGGATCCCTCAGGCCGCGCCTCGTCCACCGAGACGATGGCCGCCCCAATATCGGCGGGATGAAGATGGCTGGCGGAAATGTCGGGCAAGTCGATATTCCACACCCGGCGGAGCTGGAGTGCATCGGCGGCGTCGCGCACGCGGGCGAGGCTGTCGGTTTGAAAGATCGCCATATATCCGCCGCGACCCTGGCTGCGATCTAAGAAACGACCCGCGGCGGTATTGTCCTGCACCGGGACGACGGTTTCGAGAAACTGATCGCCAAGCGCGAACACGCCATTGGTCAGGCCAAACTCGGCAACTCCCGGATCGACAAAGCCCGGTCCGAGGTCGAGCACGGCGCGCAGAGTCTCGATGTCTGACTGGGCCTGAGAGGCGAATACGAGTTGTCGAATGCGGGGAAGGGTCATGTCTATCCTGCCGAAGTTGTGGTGTCGCTGACGATTTTCCAGTCGCCATCTATCTGCCGAAAGATCAGCGTGAACAGCCCGGAGGGGCGATCCGAGTCTCGCTGCAAAGCCCAGCCGCCATGCACCACGGCGGCATCGTCGCCGAGTAGAACGGTTTCGACATTCTCGAATGTCAGCGTGCCCATCAGACTGCGATCAGAGTAATTGGCGTGATAGCGATCGCGGGTCGCCTGCCAGCCGCGTGTGACATTGCCGCCGGACGCGAAGCGCAGGTCCGGGGATTGCCAATAACCTTGCATGAACCCGTCTATGTCGCCTGAATTCCAGGCGTCTTGCTGATTGGCGAGAATATCTCGAATGCGATCTTCCTCGCTGATGGATGATCCCAGAAGCTGACGATCATTCACGTCCAGGTTGACGGTGCAGGCGGGCATCGCCAAGGCGACGCACAAACCAATGAAAACCGAGCGAAACTGCATTACGACTCCCCCTTAGGGCTGTTCCTGACCGCCGAAATCATTTACCCGCTTGGCCTTCTTGGCAAGAGCGTCCATATGAGCGCCTGGAATTGGGAGTAAAACCCTTATGATGATGAGCCTGTTGATCCTTGGCGGTTTTGTCCTGCTCTTTGCGGGTGGGGAATCGCTGGTCCGGGGATCGGTGGGGATCGCGCGCAAGGTCGGTATGTCGGAACTCGTGATTGGCCTGACCCTGGTCGGCTTTGGCACCAGTCTGCCGGAACTGGTGACCAGTCTTCAGGCCCTGAGCGAGGGCGCGGTCGGGCTTTCAATCGGAAACGTGATCGGCTCCAATGTCGCCAATATCATGCTGGTCATCGGCGCCGCGGCTTTCGTTGCTGCGATTACGACCGATCCCAAAGCCCTGGCGCGGGATGGTGCGTTCATGGTGGCGGTGACGGCGCTCTTTGCGCTTATCGTCTGGATCGACGGGTTCAACCGTGTCACGGGCATCGCATTCACAACACTGCTCGTCGTCTATCTCGTCGCCTCGATTGTTCTGGATCGACGCAACAATAGCGCGGCCGGTGAAATGCATCAGGGCGAGGCGGAAGAATTCGAGCATGATGACCCGATCCTGGTGTCCATCTTGCTGACTCTGGGCGGCATTGCGGGCGTGATATTCGGCGCGCGTTTCCTCGTCGAAGGCGGCTCAGATGCGGCGCGGTTGCTGGGTGTATCGGAGACGGTTATTGGCGTCTCCATCGTTGCGATCGGAACCAGCCTGCCGGAACTCGTCACGTCCATCATGGCCGCGCGCAAGGGCAAGGCAGATGTCGCGCTGGGTAATGTGCTCGGCTCCAACGTCTTTAATATTCTGGGCATCCTCGGCGTCTCTGCCATCGTGTTCCCATTCTCGCTGATCGAAACATCAGCCGCGGGCGTACCGCTGGAGGTGGCCGCGATGCAGTTCGGGCAAGCGGCCAGCATGGTGACCTGGACTGATATGGGCGCCATCTTCCTGTCGCTGGTGCTCTTGTTCATTTTCGCCTTTACCGGTCGCCGGCTGGCACGATGGGAAGGCGGCGTCCTGCTGACGGCCTATTTCCTTTATATCGGTATGCGGTTTGACCTGATCCCGACCTTTGGAGGCTGATATGGCAGACAAGGATATTTATGCTGGCCTCGACCAGCTCGGACAGCAGACCGGTGCGCCCAGTTCTCCCGACGAAGCCAAGCTTGAGCGGGTGCCGAACCCGCATAACGACACGCTCTATCTCGCGCGCTTTGTGGCGCCTGAATTCACCTCGCTTTGCCCCGTCACGGGACAGCCTGATTTCGCGCATCTGGTCATAGATTACGCCCCCGGTGACTGGCTGGTTGAGAGCAAGAGTTTGAAACTGTTCCTGACCAGTTTCCGCAATCATGGCGGCTTTCATGAGGATTGTACCTTGCGAGTCGGCAAGGACATTGCGGCCCTGCTCGACCCGCGCTGGCTTCGGATCAGTGGCTATTGGTATCCTCGCGGCGGCATTCCGATCGATGTGTTCTGGCAAACCGGGCCGATTCCGGACGGGCTTTATGTGCCGGATACTGGCGTGGCGCCGTATCGCGGCCGCGGCTAACGCGCTGTAATTCTTCACGCTTACTCAGTTTCAGTTCAGACATGATCGTGTAAATCGCGATCATGTTTCGGGGACTTCTTATTCTCATCGCGTTCCTTGCGCTGCCCGCGTCCGCGCAGCCCGATATTTGCGACAAGAGCGAGCCAGCCTGCGTGCTGGATGCGGCCTGGTCAGCGGGCCTGATCCTGCCCGAAAGCAAACGTATGCGCCTGGCGCAGGACTTTCTCGAAATCGCGACCCTGGCGCACGACCCAGCTCTCTTGACCCATTGGGAAAAGCGGTTCGATCAACGCATGGCGGACACAACTGATTATCCCGATTATGGTTGGCAAAAAGCCGCGCCGATCCTGCGCGCCGGCGGTGTCAGCCAATTGATATCTGTCGCCCGCTCACGACAGGCACCGCTTAGCTTCGGGCGCTCAGATGCGCTCTTGTCGGCCGGGAAACATCTGTATCTGTCGGAACCGCACGCGGCGGAGCAATTGAATGAAGCTTTGCTCGAACTCGCCCGTGCGGCGTCATCGTTCGAAAAACCGGTTCTCGCGCATGCCGCCGCGGAGCTCGCCATGACCCGATGCGACATGGCGCGGATGAGCCAGGCCATCGCGCTCACCGATGCGCCGCATAATCTGCGTTATGCCCTGTGGAAGACCCGGGTCACTGGTAGCTGGGGTGACTTGCTCAACCAGATCAGAACCATTGAAAGTGACGAAGACACACGCGACGTGCGGCGTGTGCTGGCTGGCTATCGTGCCATTCTCGAACTTGGCTATTGCGACCAAAACGCTTCCGCAATTGGCGGTTAAGCAAATTGCATTATACCTTCTCTCATGATGGACCCGGATCAGGACCCGCCTGAAGCAATTTGCGGCAGCGCCGAAGTGGGCGCGCTTGCGCACCTTTATCGCGCCGAAGTCTATCGCTCGACGATTTGGCGCCAACGTTTGGACATGACGACGAATTGGGCCGTGGTGTCGACCGGCATTGCCTTCTCGGTGAGTTTTGCCAATGAGCAAGCCTCGCCTTTGCCAATTGTTCTGGTTGGCTTGCTCTCCGCCATGTTCCTGATCCTTGAGGCGCGCCGATATCGATATTTCTATGTCTGGAAATTCCGTGCGCGGATGATCGAGATTACGAATTATGTGCCCATTCTGCGCGGTCAGGGGGCGCAGATCCCAATGGATAAGGGGACCGCGCTATCAGACGATTATTTGCAACCCCGGCATCGGATCTCGGCGATGCGGGCGATTGGACGCCGCTTGCGCCGGAATTATGGCTGGCTATTCGCGATCCAGGGCGTTGCCTATTATGCCAAGATCGGCATGCATCCGAGCGATGTCAGCACCTGGGATGAATTCCTCTACCGCGCGCATATTGGCCCGATCCCTGGCTGGCTCGCCCTGATTGCCGGCTTTGCGTTTCACCTGGGCTGGATGGCGTTTGCCTATTATACGTGGCGGATTGAAAAATCCGACAACCGCGTCACGGCCGACTATCTCGATCCGGAATTGGCGTCCGGGGTGGCGTCCGACAATTCCTAGATTTTAGCGGGCACTCGCGTCATTCGGGCCGCCGACATTGCCGCCATCGCATTGATAGCCAATATAAAACGCAATCGCGCCACCCTTATTCGCGATCCCACCATGAAAAGCTTTGCAAGTGCCATTTCCGTTAAGGACCGCTTTGACCTCTTCGCAAGACATTCTTGAAGACCGCACTTCACCGAAATCTGCGGATTCAAGCTGGATGTAGTCAAAATTCTTTTCGGCCTTTTTCTCGATGTTCATGGTTTTGCTCGCCCCGGCGACGATGTTCAGCTTGTTGCCGGTCTTGTCGTTGTGGGAGTCTTTCGCTTTCACCGTGATGGTTTGCGCCGATGAGGTCTGATTGAGGTTTGAGTCTCCATCCGAACCGCCGGAATCCCCGGTTTTATTCTTGAAATGAATGTTGCACTTGCCGCCATTTTGCCAGCATTTGGTCTGGGTGATATCGCAAGCTGCAGATGCAGCAGGGGCCAGCGCGAGGCTCGTTAAGGCCAGTGCTCCCAGCGTAATGAATCGGGTCATGATCTTGGTTCCTCAGGGCATGAAATAATTTGCATTTGGGTCGATCTGAGCGGCGCCTATTTCGGCGGTCCGCTGACATTGCCGCCATCGCAGCTAAATCCCAGGCGATAGCCTGGCATGCCGCCTTTGCTTGTGCCCGTGAAAATCTTGCACGTACCATTGCCGTTCAAAACGGCTTTGACATTGGCGCAGGACATATTGGTGTCAGCCACAGCTTCGGAGGCCGTCTGGGAGGACAGGCGAATATCCTGAAAGTCCTTATTGGCTTTCTTCTCAATATTCATCGTGGAATTGGCGCCAGAATTGATCACCAGTTTGTTGCCCGCTTTATCGCCATTATCCTTGCGCGCCTTGATCTGAATGGTTTGCGCCAGCGAAATCTGCTCAAGCGCTGTGCCCCCGGAAGATCCCCCGCTTTCAGCGGTTTGGTTTTTGAATTTGATATTGCACTTGCCGCCATTGAGCATGCATTTGGTTTGCGAGATGTCGCACGCGGCAAGTGCTGCGGGGGCGAACGCGGCGCTGATCATGGCCAGACTGGCGCCAATGATAAGGGGTTTCATGAGCTTCTGCTCCTTTGCTTGTGAATGAAGGCGGATCACGAGCAGGCGTTCGAATTGCCTTTAATGGTCGTGTCCGGCGTATAATACTGGTTCTTGTCAGAGACATTGGTGCAGCGATTATTGTTCAGCGTCGTGCCCCACATTTCGAGCCACCAGATCGCGTTGCTATTCTCGTCGTAAATGTGCTTGCGGTCTTTTTTGCAATTCTTGTTTTCGCCGGACTCGATCTTGGCGATGATCCAGACTTGCGATCCGCTCGGAACGCGGCCGTCTTTCTTCAGATCATAGCACCAGGCTTCACCCTTACCGATCTTGGCGCCCATTTTCTTTGAGAAGGTTTCGCCGTCCGGCGTTTTCCAATGCAGCATGATGGGATCGACATTGTACCAACCGCCATCATAGAGGGTGATATAGCGCAAATGCATATCTTCCGCGCTGCTTATGGGCGCGGCGATTGCAGCGGCGAGCAAGCCTAGACCTATCCATCGCATTGGGCGCATCATCGGACCTCCTCAACTATGTGAAGATCCAAGCAAGACCGATGCGGCGCGGCCACTGTCAGATCCGCCAGATCAGATGACTCATTTGCCTTGCGCTGGGCGAGCCCTTCCTGTATGTCCGCGCTTTCGAGATTTTAGGAACGGTCAGTAATCGTTCCGCACCAGACTCAAAGAGAGACACGCGATGAAAGCCGAAGGCCATCCAGATTATCACTTCATCACCGTCGTCATGACCGACGGGACGGAGTATCAGACCCGCTCAACATGGGGCAACGAAGGCGACAAGCTCGTCCTCGACATTGATTCAAGCTCACACCCGGCCTGGACCGGCGATCGCAATGCGAACCTGGATCGCGGCGGCCGCGTCTCCCGCTTCAAGGACAAGTTCAAAGGCTTCATGTAAGCCACGTCCGGTTCGAAAGATTGAAACCCCGCCTGAAAAGGCGGGGTTTTTTCTTGTCCGAATATGAGCGGACCGGACCAAAGACTAAGGCCGCTGGCTCGGGTCTTGCTTTGCCACAATGAGGTATTTGTCGAACTCGGGAGACCTCACGGATGAACCGACCACTGGCAACCACGGTCAGAACTGACCGAAACGTCCTCTTGCTGGGCGATTCCCGCATGGCATTTCCGATCGCCAAAGCGCTGCACAAAAAAGGCGTGCGGGTATCCGCCGGCGTATCGATCTACAGCAATTACCTCGAATGGTCGCGATATGTCAGCCAGACCTTCGCGCACCCATCGACGGATTCGGGCACAGACGCGGCGCTTCCTGTTATTCTGGACTGGCTTGACGCGCATCCCGAGATTGATGTCATCCAACCGGTATCAGAATCGGCCTCACGCTTGATCTTGCGGCATCGCGCGACGTTTGAACGATATGCGAAACTGATCATGCCAGCCTCCGAAACCGTCGAGCTGTGCGCCAATAAGGGTGAGATGTTTCGCCTATGCGATGCGCTTGAAGTTCCTCTGGCCCCGTATGACCGCGTGCATTCGCTCGAGGCCTTGTTTGATGCGGCCCGAAACATCGGCTTCCCGCTGATCGTGAAACCCTCGACCGTTGATGCCGAATTGTTCGGACGCAAGGCGATTATCGCGCAATGCGAACAGGACCTTCGCGACGTCTTTTCGAACTGGCCCGGAATGCACCCCGAATTGATCATCCAGAAATTCGTCAAAGGCCCGCGGGTGAGCGTCATTTTCAGCGCCCAAGGCGGGCAGTTGCTGAAAGCCGCTGCGATATCCGCGCCGCGAACACATGAAGATGATGGGACGGGCTACACCACGCTGGGCGTCACCATCGCGCCGACGACGGTCATCCGGCAAGCGACAGAAAAACTGGTCAGCGCCCTGAATTATGACTTTACCGGCTGCGCGCAATTCATTGTCGATCCCGACACGGGCGAAACCACGTTCATGGAGATCAATCCGCGCACCAGCCTTGCCCGTATCGCGGAGGCAGCCGATGTGCCCCATAGCATGCTCGGCTTCCGACAAGCGCTTGGCGAGAGGATTCACGACCAGGGCGATCCCTGGGATACGAAAATTGGGGTTCGCTATGTCTGGACGAAAGGGGATCTGATGCGCCTCAAACGAGGTGTGACGTCAGGTGAGAAAGCCTGGTCAGAGGCATTGCTCGAACTGCCGGTACTGATGCTTGATGCCTTTCGGGCGCATCATGCGATTTTCGATCCTGGCGATCCCATGCCGATGATTGGCACGTATCTGAATGTTGTTTTGAAACGAATTCGCCCGCCAAAAGGGGCACAGTTTCAGGCCCGGACCGCGATGGGATAGGCCCCGCGACGGGAATCGACCACAAATGTAGTCAAACGTGTTGACTTATTGTTTTTCGATATGTAGACAGTCTGAGCGTTCAGGATCACAAAACACAATTCTAACGGAGCAATCTGCTATGATCCGCACTCTTACTGCTGCCAGCCTCCTTGCGCTGGGTCTTGCTGGCGCTGCCAGTGCTGAAACCCGCACCTATGATGTTGGCGCCTTTACCGCCATCGATATTTCGGCCGGGCTAGATCTGACGTTCGAAACCGGCAGCGCACAATCCATCACCGTTGAAAACCGCAATGGCGATTTCAGCGATATTGACGTCCTGGTGAAGGGCAACACACTGGTCCTGAAGCGCGTCAAGAATAATTGGGGCTGGGGTCGCAAGCGCGAACAGTATGGCATCACGGTCACCGCGCCGGTCATTTCCAGCGTTGAAGCGTCTTCCGGCTCGGATGTGGCCGGGCGCGGCATGTCAGGCGATTCAGTCTATGTCGAGGTTTCGTCAGGCGCCGATGTCACCGTGACCGGCGTTGACGGCGGCACCGTGTCGATCGAAACCTCGAGCGGCTCAGACGCCTCCGTATCCGGCACATGTGTGACCGTGCGGGCGGAATCGTCTTCAGGGTCTGACCTCGATGCCCGCGATCTGATCTGTGAGAATGGTCGCGCCGACGCCTCCAGCGGCTCGGATATTTCCATCCACACGACGGTCAGCGTCGACGCCGATGCCTCGAGCGGCGCGGATGTCGATGTCTATGGCGGTCCGACCGATGTCGACAGCGACAAGTCGAGCGGCGGCTCGGTCTCTATTCGCGGCTAGTCGAAGTCGAAGTCTTCCAGACGATGGCCCGGGTCGGGCCAGGTGAGCTTCATATCCTCAAGCGCACCCCGCACGATCCGGGCAATCATCGCATTGCGCCGTGTGCGGCTGTCGGCCGGCACCACATACCAGGGCGCATGGGCGGTCGAGCACCGCGTGATCGCGGTTTGATAGGCGTCCATGAAATCCGGCCATAATTTGCGATCCTCGAGATCGCCGGGATTAAACTTCCAGAATTTGTGTTCCTCGGTCAGCCGCTCGCGCAGCCGGATGCCCTGCTCTTCATAGCCGACATTGAGCATGAATTTGAGAATTTTGACGCCATTCTCGGACAGGTGTTTCTCGAAGGCATTGATCTGGTCATAGCGCTGCTCGACCGCATCGGCCGGCGCGAATTGCCGGACCTTGACGACCAGGACATCTTCATAATGCGAGCGATCAAATATTCCGATCCGACCCTTGCGCGGGACGGCATCATGAATGCGCCAGAGATAATCATGCGCGAGTTCGGTCTTGCTCGGCGCCTTGAAGGCGCGCACCTGCATGCCGAGTGGACTGGTATCGGCGAAGACGTTGCGAATGACGCCGCTCTTGCCCGCGGTGTCCATGCCTTGCAGCACGACGAGCAAGGCGCGATCGCGATTGGCGTAGAGTCTGTCCTGCAGCTCATTGATCGCCGCCGCGTCTTTTTTCAGGGAAACGCGCGCTTCTTTCTTGTCCGGGAAAAGAGCGCGGTCACCGGAGTCGCGTTTCGAGAGATCGAAGGATTTGCCGGGCGCGGCTATCAGCGAGTCGCGGACAGCCTTGATCGAGGGGTGGGACAAATTCTATCCTCCTGAAAGCAAACATCAAAAAAGCCGCGCCATGACAGCGCGGCTTGATCTTTTGTGCAAGCCTTGAGCGGCTTACGAAGAATAATATTCGACGACTTGCGCCGGTTCCATCTGAACCGGATAGGGGACGTCAGACAATTCCGGCATGCGCACGAACGTCGCGGTCATCGTTTTCGGCTCGACCTCGATATATTCCGGCAGGTCGCGCTCTGGCGAGCCCAGGGCTTCCAGAACCAGCGCCATGTTGCGAGACTTTTCGCGAACTTGCACAACATCACCCGGCTTCAGGCGGTAAGAGCCAATATTGGTCTTGGTGCCGTTGACGGTGACATGGCCGTGATTGACGAATTGGCGCGCCGCAAAAATGGTCGGCACGAATTTCGAACGATAAACAAAGGCATCGAGACGCGACTCGAGCAGGCCGATCAGATTCTCGGCGGTGTTGCCTTTGCGGCGGGCGGCTTCAACGAAGGTCGCCTTGAACTGTTTCTCGGTGATGTCGCCATAGTGAAACTTGAGTTTCTGCTTGGCCATCAGCTGCATGCCGAAATCAGAGACCTTGCCGCGACGGTTCGGGCCGTGCTGACCGGGCTTGTTTGGACGTTTATTGACTGGTGATTTGGGGCGGCCCCAGATATTCTCGCCAACACGGCGATCAATCTTGTACTTCGCCGAATGACGACGTGACATAGTGTACCTCAATTTTTGACGTGGGCTGGCTCCTAACCGTGTGTAAGGAGCGATTGCAACGGCAGCACCACACCGACCCGTCCTGAAGCGGCGTCTAAAACAGGATCAGGGGGGAAGAGTCAAGCCAAAGCTGCACTCTATAACGGGCGGAATGACGCGAGGGCCGATCTTGACGGCGGCGTCATGTTCGCGCCCCATGCAAAAAAATCATATTGGAGGAAAGAATGGCAGATCTGTCAGGCAAGGTGGCTGTGATCACCGGCGCCGCCAGCGGCATTGGCGCGGCCGGCGTGGAAGTCTTTGTTGAGGCGGGCGCGCAAGTCGTGGCGTCAGACATCCAGGACGAAAAGGGCGCAGCTCTGGTCCAGCGCTTTGGCGCGGACAAGGTCGCTTATCAGAATTGCGATGTCATGGACCCGAAAGCGCTCGAAGCGCTGATGCAATCGGCCACCGATACATTTGGCGGGCTCGATATTCTCTGGAACAATGCCGGCAGCGGCGGCACTTCGAGCACGGTCGAGGAGATGGATTTCGAGGGCTATGATTTCACCATGGATCTGTTGCTAAAATCGGTCTTTGCCGGGACGCATTTTGCCGTGCCGCACATGAAAGCGCGGGGCGGCGGCAGTGTCGTCAACACCTCCTCCATCTCCGCGGTCTGCGCCGGCTATGCCCCGGTCACCTATTCCGTCGCCAAGAAAGCGGTCGCGCATTTCTCCAAGCTCGCCGCGGCGGAGCTCGCCAAATACAAGATCCGGGTCAATGCGATCCTGCCAGGCTTTATTGCGACCTCCATCTTTGGCGCGTCGCTGGGACTGCCGCGGGAGCAGGCGGACCAGATGGCAGAAATGGTGGCCCAGGCAGGCGGCGCCATGCAGCCGATCGGCCGGACCGGAAACGGACAGGACATCGCGCGGATGGCGGCCTATCTCAGCTCATCCGAAGCGGGCTTCATCACAGGCGGTGAATTCCTGGTCGATGGCGGGATGACGGTTGGCCCGCCGCATAGCTGGGATGAGGAAGTGGGGGGCCCCTTGCTCGACGCGCTCGGTATTACACCGGAACAGGCTGAACAGATGGCCGAAGCCATGCGCGGGGGCCAGGGCGTCTAGTCAAAGCGGGCGTCTACGCGGACAGGCCGGGGATTGCCTCGACTTGTTCGAGCAAGGCTTCCAGCGAGTCCGATCTGGCCACTTCATTGCCCTTGTCATCGAACAGGACGAAATCCTGGTTTGACTTGCGTAACGGAAAGCGGCGCCAGTGCGCACGCGTGCGGTAAAGTGTGATCTCTTCGGGGGTCTCACCGCTGGCCGACCAGCCGGTCCAGACATGATCGGCAGGGATAGAGCGCCACAAGCGGTCTATGGCATCTAAATCGTCGGCGGAGAATTGAGACATGTCAGATAAGGAGGAAGCTTCGGGTTACGAGCCAGTTAACACGTCGCGGCTGTCGGGCAACCTGCGCGGCGCGGCTTTGATGGTTCTGTCGAGCATCGGCTTCACCTTCTATCTCCTTTTCAACAAGCTGCTTTCGGCCGAAGTGCACCCTGTCTTCCTGGCCTTCTGGCGCGCCTTTTTTGGCCTAGGCATGGCCCTGCCCTTTGTGGCGGCGCTCGGCTTTGGCGCGATGAAAACGCGGCGCCCGGGCCTGCTCATCGTGCGCAGCCTGTTCGGCACGCTGGGCTTTACCCTGGCCATTGTTGCGGTTTCGGACTTCTTCACGCTGACCCTGGCGCAGTTCAACGCGATCAGTTTCACGCGGCCGCTATTTGTGACCTTGCTCGCGGCTCTGGTGCTGCGCGAATTTGTCGGGCCCCAGCGTTGGGCCGCGCTCTTCATGGGATTCTTTGGCGTCATGATCATGGTCATGCCGGGCATATTTCTGTTCTGGCAGCCGGGCGCCTTTGAAGGCCAGTCCTTTGAGCTGGGCAGCCTTGTCGCCCTGATCAGCGCCTTCAGCCTGGCATCGGCCATCGTGCTGGTGAAATTCCTCAGCGCTGAACTGCCAGCCATGGTCCTGCTGCTTTATGCCAACCTGTTCTCAACCCTCCTGCTGGCGCCGTTCGCGATCATGTACGGGACCGATGTGTCCTGGCAGGACTGGGGCTTGATCCTCGCCATGAGTGCGTTCGGCTTCGTCTCGCAATTCTGTTTCATCTACGCGATGAGCATTGGTGACGCGTCCTTCCTGTCGCCGATTGATTATTTGCGTCTGCCAATGTCGGCGATCGCCGACTTCTGGGTGTTCCGCCTGATCCCCGGGGTCAGCGTCTGGGTCGGCGCCGCCGTGATCGTGATCTCGACCCTCTACATTGGCTGGCGGGAGCGCGTGAACGCCAAATCAAAATCGTGAAGCGCCGACCTCTTGTGAATGAAGAACATTTCGTTCAGTATTCGCGGAAACAGGAGGGCTTGCCATGACCAAAGTACTCGTGACCGGAGCAACCGGCTTTATCGCGTCGCACACCATTCTGGCGCTGATCAATAAGGGCTATGAGGTCCGCGGCACGGCCCGTTCGGCCAGCAAAGCGGAAAAGCTGAACGCGACGCTGAGCCAATATGCCGGCAAGCCGATCGAGATTGAACTGGTCAGCGCAGACCTGACCAGCGATGATGGCTGGACCGAAGCGATGGATGGGGTGACCTATCTTCAGCATCTCGCATCACCGATCCCGAACAATCTGCCAAAGGATCCGAATGAGCTGATCATTCCAGCCAGGGAAGGCGCCTTGCGCGCGCTGAAGGCAGCCAAGGCCGCCGGGGTCAAACGGGCTGTGATGACCTCATCCTTCGCCGCCATTGCTTATGGCTGGGGCGATGCGCGTCCGGCGACCCTGGACGAAACGCACTGGTCCAATCCGGATAATATCAAGGACAATACAGCCTATACACGGTCCAAGGCGATCGCGGAGAAAGCCGCCTGGGATTATGTGAAAGGTGAGGGCCAGGGCCTGGAACTGGCCACGATCAATCCGGTCGCGGTGCTGGGGCCGGCCATGAGCGGCGATGTCTCTGCCTCGCTGGAACTCGTCACCCAGCCGATGCAGAACAAGGTCCCGGCTTTCCCGAAACTGACCTTCGGCATTGTCGATGTCCGCGATGTCGCCCTGGCCCATGTCGCCGCGATGGAGAAACCGGAAGCCGCCGGCGAACGGTTCATTGTCGGCGACAAGGTCCTGTCCTTCACTGAGATTGGCGATGTCCTGCGCGAGGCCTATCCGGATCGCAAACTGCCCAAAGGCGAGCTGCCAAACTGGCTGGTGCGAATGCTGACCGTGGTCAATCCGACGCTGAAGCAGATTGTTCCGGAACTGGGCAAAAGACGGGCCTATTCGAACGAGAAAGCGCGCCGCCAACTCGGTCTCGATTTCATACCGGCCAAGGAGGCGATTCTGGCCAGTACCAATTCGCTGATTGACCTCGGCGAACTTTAAACAGGATTGCCAAATACTTTCCGGGCGCCTATGTCAGCCCGGCAAAGGAACTCGGCATGCGCCCTGCGATGATCTGTTGTGTTTGTATGAGCGGCTAAGGTAACGCCCCCTTAGCCGGTTTCGCTTATTCGATTCACAGACATTTCCGAGCCCCCAATGACTATTCGACTTTACGACACGCTTTCGCGCGAAAAACGCGTTTTTGAACCCCAGGATCCGTCCCGTGTGACCATGTATGTCTGCGGACCGACCGTCTATAATCGCGCCCATATCGGCAATTTCAGGCCAGTGATCGTGTTCGACACGCTGTTCCGCCTGTTGCGCGATGCGTATGGCGCGGACGCGGTCGTCTATGCGCGCAATGTCACGGATATTGAAGACAAGATTATCACAGCGAGCCAGGAGACCGGCGAGTCGATTGAGGCGATCACGAAAAAATATGCCGCCATCTATGATGAGGATGC
>JBCCCT010000053.1:0-18548 GCA_039033355.1 Pseudomonadota bacterium
CCGAATTCGGGACTCGTTGTCTGGCCGAACAGCGTAAAGCCGGCGGCCTTATAGCGGTCGCACATGACATTGTCGTGGCCAGCGATATTGCCTTTGAAGGCGAGGGATCCATTGGTGATGGGCTGGCCCTTGATCTCGAAGCCAAGGTCTTTCACCGCCATGGGCACGCCGGCGAAGGGGCCGTCTGGAAGACCGTCCGCAATTTGGGCTTCCGCGACGTGTGGAAACATGGCGGAGAAGCAATTCAGCTCTTTCTGAGCAGCCTCGGCGCGGCTTACCGCAGCATTGAGCAGCTCGCCTGGGCTGACCTTTTTCTGGCGCACCAGTTCAGCAAGGCCCGTGGCGTCATAATCGGCATAATTGTCCATGATGTCCCTCCGCATATTTTTGCAGAGGATGAACCGGAACCTGTGGCTTGAAAAGCCTCACCCCGTGTCAGGTCTTTTCGAAGACCAGTTTCGTCCACTCGATTTGCTTGGCGCGGTTCTCGGCCTGAATCGACTCGGCGCGTTCCTGCATCAGGTTGCGCAAGCCATGCTCTGCTGCGAGGGCGATCGTCTCTGTGCCGGTGACGTCAAACATGCGTCGACCTTGTGGCACTTCCCCATGACGCAGGCTCATTGCGACGCGGCCACCTGGGGCGAGCAGACTGGCAACATTGGCCATGCCTTCAACGCGTTCATCTTCTGTCAGATGCATCCACACCGCGTGCATCAGGATCAAGTCAAAAGTCTCGCCGCGGGCACGGGTAACCGTCAGGCGGGGCAGGATGTCATCGAGCCAGGTAATGCTCGGATCAGGATGCAGTTTCGCGGCCCCGGTGCGTAGCGCATCGGTCGGCTCAACTGCCAGGACGTGATGCCCGAGCGAGGTAAACCAGGCTGCGTCGCGTCCCGTGCCTGCGCCAATATCCAGGATGCGGGCAGGTGGCGCGGGAAACAAGTGGACCCAGGGCGCATGAATGCCGGCGGCGTCACGCGATTCATAACGCTCGAAGAGACGTTCGGCTTCTTCGGCATAACCGGCATTCGAGGCGTGATGAGTCATATCGCGCTTTCCTTACATTGCCCGCTCTGAACGACCTGTCGCTAGAAATTCCTATTCGCGAACCTGAAAATACTTCGCGCCACCTGTTTCCATGACCCAAAGGTCGTCCACCTTTTCCATAGTCGCGCGTTCCAGGTCGCCCGGGTCGATAAATTCGCGCGTCGACAGCGGAATGAGTTTGAACCGATAATCGTAAGCCCGCACTTGCGCGACCAAATCGGCGCCACTTACCGCGATGTCGAACAGGATGTCGGTCTCACCTTCTCGGACATATGGACCGGCGAAGGATGCCAGTTCAGTGGCGGACATCTTGTGTCGATCGACTTCAACAGGCGGTGTCCGGGGCCAATCATAGGTGCGATTTCCAGCGCGATTGATTTCACCGAGCAAGGGGAAGCCCGCCGGGTGATTGGTCATGACCACAATGACATCTTTGCGATCCGGAAAGCCCATGGCCGTGCAGCGAAAACCTTTGTTGGACCCGCTATGCATCCACCGTCGTTCGTCACCTTGCGGACGCTGCAAGCCCATGCCGAGCCCATATTGTTCTGCGACTTCTGTTGTCATCTCTGCGGCAACGGCTGGATCAAGCCCCAGTGAAGCATCGCCGTCCGCCGCGCCCATTAGCGCGAGCATAAAGCGGGCATAGTCGCTTGCCGTGGTCCACAGGCCCGCAGCGGCCTGTTCGGGATAAACATGCCAGCCGCCTTCAACCATTTCACCGTCGCCCGTATAAGCCACAGCGACATTTTTGGATGCGATGTCTTCCGGCAAAGGTTGAGCAAACGTACTCGAAGTCATCCCGATCGGATCGAGGATCAGGCGTTTCATCAACGTTTCGAATGGCTCGCCACTGGCTTCTTCGGCCCAAGCCTGGGCGACTTGATAGCCACCACCTGAATAGCGCCGCTCACCGTCTTCAATTGGTTGGAAGGTCACCGGATCGGTATTTGTGATCTCGGTTCCCTGAATCACTTGCAGATTGGATGGGATCGTTTCCGAAGTTGGATAGCCGGGAAACCCCGACACCGTGGCGCCATTGGTATGTGACAAGAGCGCGCGCAACGTGACGGGCTTTCCCGAATCATTCATTGCCGCCAGGTCCAGGCTTGTCATCAATGGGGTTAAGTCATCGTCCAGACGGACCCCTTTCTGAGCGGCCAAGGTTATGATTCCGGCCGCAGCCACTGCTTTGGATAGAGACGCTGCCTGGAATAGCGTGTCCGCATCAATGCCATCCCCGTAGCCAGCAGCCCATTCAATCTCGCCATCTCGCGCAATCGCCACTGATGCAGATGGGACACCATGAAACTGACGTCGCTGATCTAGAGAGTATTGGGAGTAATCATCCCCTCGAACGATGATCGAAGGCAGGAGCGCGGCTTCGATATCGATCTGACCGGCGGGTTTTGTCGATAGTTGTTCAGTTGTAGATGTTGAAGGAGCGGGGTCCGGAGCACACTGCGCCACGAGAAGGACACCAATAAGGGCCGTCAGTAATTGTTTCATCAATCCCTCTATAGTCTCAGGACTATTCTGCCGCCTGAATACTGTCATCGCCAGTCAAAATTTCCAGCATCGTAACCGCCGTGTCGGCAATCACAGACCCCGGTGGGAAGATCGCGGCGGCGCCTGCGGCCCTTAGCGCGTCAAAGTCCTGGGGCGGAATGACGCCGCCGACAATGATCTGTGTCGCAGCCGCGCCTTCATTGCCGAGCGCGCGTTTCAATTCCGGTACCAGGGTCAAATGTCCGGCAGCGAGAGAGGAGGCTGCCACAATGTCCACGCCAGCCGCGCGGGCATCCTTGGCGGCTTCTTCCGGTGTCTGGAAAAGGGGGCCGATCTCGACCTCCCAGCCAAGGTCCATCAGTGCGGAAGCGACGACTTTCTGGCCCCGATCATGCCCGTCCTGTCCCATTTTCGCGATATAGATTTTCGGGCGGCGACCATGCTTGGCTTCGAATGCTTCTGCCAGTCCTACGGCCTCTTTCGCACGATCCGTGGTCTTCACACCGGCGCCATAGACACCTTTGATCGAACGGATCACCGCCTTGTGGCGGCCCTGACTGCGCTCCACGGCTTCCGAGATTTCACCCACCGTGGCTTTGGCCCGCGCAGCGTCCACGGCCAGGGCCAGGAGATTGCCTTCCGTGCCGGCCGCCGCAGCTGCGATCGCATCCAGCTTGGCATCGACCTCGGCCTGGCTGCGATCTGATTTCAGGCGCGCCAGCTTGTCGAGCTGCATCCGGCGGACGGTCGCATTATCGACTTTCAGCACCGGCACTTCCTCTTCCTCATCGAGCAGGAATTTGTTCACACCGACGACAGTCTGTTCGCCGCTATCGATGCGCGCTTGCGTGTTGGCCGCGGCTTCCTCGATCCGCAATTTTGGAATGCCTTCCTCGATCGCCTTGCGCATGCCGCCCAGTTTCTCGACTTCGGCAATATGTTCCAGCGCTTTGGCCGCGAGGTCATGCGTCAGACGCTCGACATAGTAAGCGCCGCCCCAGGGGTCGATGGTCTGCGCGGCGCCGCCTTCCTGTTGCAAGAAGAGCTGCGTATTGCGCGCAATCCGGGCCGAGAAATCCGTCGGCAGAGCGAGGGCCTCGTCAAAGGAATTGGTGTGCAGGCTTTGGGTCTGCCCGCCCGCCGCGGCGATGGCTTCGAGGCAGGTGCGGATGACATTATTGTAGACATCCTGCGCGGTCAGCGACCAGCCCGAGGTCTGGCAATGCGTCCGCAAGGAAGTCGATTTGGAATTCTTCGGCGAGAATTCTTCACTCACCAATTTGGCCCAGATCAGGCGGGCGGCACGCATCTTTGCGACTTCCATGAATGTATTCATGCCAATCGCCCAGAAGAAGCTGAGGCGCGGCGCAAAGGCATCGACGTCCAGTCCTGCGGCTACGCCGGCGCGGATATATTCGATGCCATCAGCGATTGTGTAGGCGAGCTCCAGGTCCGCCGTCGCACCGGCTTCCTGCATGTGATAGCCGGAGATCGAGATGGAATTGAATTTCGGCATGTTCTGCGAGGTATAGGCAAAAATGTCCGAAATGATCCGCATGCTCGGCTTGGGCGGATAGATATAAGTGTTGCGGACCATGAACTCTTTCAGAATGTCATTCTGAATCGTCCCGGCCAACTTGTCAGGTCCGACGCCTTGTTCCTCAGCGGCGACGATATAGAGCGCCATGATCGGCAGAACGGCGCCATTCATCGTCATCGAGACAGACATCTGATCCAGCGGAATGCCGGAGAACAGCGTGCGCATGTCATAGATGCTGTCAATTGCGACGCCGGCCATGCCGACATCGCCAGAGACGCGGACATGGTCGCTATCATAGCCGCGGTGGGTGGCGAGGTCGAAGGCGACCGACAGGCCTTTCTGACCGGCGGCAAGGTTGCGGCGGTAGAAGGCGTTGGAGTCTTCGGCCGTGGAGAAGCCCGCATATTGCCGAACGGTCCAGGGCCGCTGTGTATACATGGTCGGGTAGGGGCCGCGTCCGAACGGGGCGAGGCCGGGATAATCATCGAGGAAATCGAGACCCTTTGTATCCGCGGCGCCATAGGTTGTGGCGAGATCGATGCCTTCCGGGGTCGCGAGTGTACGCGGGTGTGACGTGCTGGTGCCGGGCTCCAGCGCCCCGATATCGAGTTGCGTGAAATCAGGAAACTTGGTCATCTATTTCACTCCCAATTCTGCCAACGCAACGGTCAGCTCATGTACGACATCGCAGCCCATGAAGACATGTCGATCAATGCCACCCGCTTCATGCTTTCCCGCCAGCCACAGCGCCACAGCGCCTTTTTCCTTGAGCGCGCTCGCTGCCGTTTCAGCTTCGTCTGCATAGCGCTTGTCCGCGCCGCACAGTACAGCAATCTTGCAGCCGCTCGCGGCGAAGGCAGCGGCCAGTTCCGAGACGCTTTCTGGTGGTACCGGCGCGGCTTTCGCCTCGATCCCGCCTGCCGCGAACAAGTTGCGCGCAAAGTCGGCGCGGGCCGTATGTTCGGCCAGGGGGCCAAGCGTCGCGAGGAAGACCGCGGGTCGGGCGCCTGACTGTTCCAGGTGTGCTTCGGATCGGTCCCTTAAAGTCTCGAATGGTTCGGCGATCGAGATCCAGTCGAGCGGATCCGCCACTGTATCCGCGCCAGGAGCACCCTGGAAATCCGGCAAAAGCGTTTCCAACCCAATAGGGTCGACGCCACTGCCCGGCGGCGGGCTGACCACGTCGGCGACCGGGGCCGCAATCTCTTCGATCAACGGGAATTCGCTGACACCTGTGATCGGGATCTTGCGGCGACCTATATCCTTCATCAGAGCAGCCCGCTTTTCGGCAATGCGGGCCTGCACATGACCCGCGACGAGGCTTTCGACCAGACCGCCTTCGGATTCAATCTGCTGGAATTCCACCCAGGCGGCCTGTGCCAGGTCTTCGGCCAGGGTCTCGGTGAACCAGGCGCCCCCGCTTGGGTCAGCAATGCGACCAAGGCCGCTTTCTTCCATCGCCATGATTTGCGTATTGCGGGCGATCCGGCGGCCCAGCTCTTCCGGGACGCTGAAACTCTCATTGAAGGCGCGCACCGTGATGATGTCTGCCCCGCCGGTTGAGGCGGCGAAACAGGCCGCTGTGCCGCGCAGCATATTCACCCAGGCATCATACTTTGTAAGCATGCGCGCACTGGTCACGGCGTGGAGCTTCATCGGGGCAGGGGTCAAGCCCATCGCGTCCTGCACCCGCGCCCAAAGCCGGCGCGCGGCGCGGAGCTTGGCGATGCCGATGCCGTAATTGGCATCAATCGCCAGTTTGAACAGGATTTGCGGAGCCGCATCCTCCGCGCTGAGCCCCGCTCGATCCAGGCGCCGTAACAGGTCGACCGCCTCGGCGATCAGGACACCGAGTTCCTGAGCCTCACTGCCGCCGGCTTCGTGAACGGTTTGCGCACTCACTTCCAGACTGGTCGAAGCCCGATATTTCGCCGCCAGCACTTTGGTCAACGCTGCGGTCTTTGCCATCGCCGCATCCACGCCGCCGCCAATCTTTCCGGTGCGCATCAGCTGGCGCAGCGGCGAGATGTTGAAAGCCAGTTTTTGAGCGTCCGGCTGATCCTGCTGATCGGCCCAGAGCGCGAGCAGGGCGGCGGCGCTGGCGCCAGAGCCTGCACCGCGATGCCCCAGGCTGACAGCTGCGATCTCCGCGCGAACGCCGTTCAACGCGGTCGAGAGCTGATCGAGATTGGTGATGATGCATCCGGTGGTTCCGGAACACTCAATGGCCAGAGAGATGGACGTCACGCCGCGTTCCAGATCGCGCATGATTTCCTGATTGGTGATGGCCGGGTCAGGGTGCGAGAAGGATTGACGAATGTCCCAGGGCAGGAAGCGGTCAGGCTCGGCGGTTGCGCCGCGCAGATAAGGGCTGGCACCCGGGGCGCCGCGTGGGTCGGCGCTGCTGGCAAAATCGGTTTCGCGATAGAGGGGGTGGATCTTGATGCCATCGCGTGTCTGCCGCGTGATTCGCTCAATGCCGCCGCCTTTCAGCGCCTTTTCGACGCCGGCCAGCCAGTCGGCTTCGGTTGCGTCTGCGAATGATCCTGACAATGTCAGCATGCCGTCGGCCATATGCCTATATCCCTCGATCGAGTCTTCTAACGCGGATTTGGCCCAGTGTGCCACGGCTGGCAAGGTTTACGCTACGCGAAATGTTCGGACATCCCGTGTGGGAAGGCCTTGCCTTCGCAGGTTGGCCAGCTAGGTTAGCGCTGACGTAAACGGCAAGTTATGAGAGACCCGAACATGGCGCTACCTCCTATTCTGCAAAACCTCCGAATTCCGGTGATTGGCAGCCCGCTTTTCATTATTTCCAATCCCGATCTGGTGATTGCCCAGTGTAAGGCTGGCGTGATCGGGTCATTTCCGTCGCTGAATGCCCGCCCGGATGCGCAATTGGACGAATGGCTCGATCGCATTACGACAGAGCTGGCAGAGTATGATGCGAAGAATCCGGACCGCCCTTCAGCGCCATTTGCCGTGAATCAAATTGTTCACAAGACGAATAATCGTCTCGAGCATGACGTCGAAATGTGCGTCAAATACAAGGTGCCAGTGGTGATCACCTCCCTCGGCGCCCGCGTGGAGGTCAACGAGGCCATTCACTCATATGGCGGCATTGTCCTGCATGACATCATCAACACGATCTTCGCCCGCAAGGCGCTGGAAAAAGGCGCCGATGGCCTGATCGCCGTCGCCGCGGGGGCGGGCGGTCATGCCGGCACGATTTCGCCGCTGGCTCTGATTCAGGACATTCGCGAATTCTTTGACGGCCCACTGGCCCTGTCCGGCGCGATGGCGAATGGCGGCGCGGTTGCCGCGGCCCAGGCCATGGGCGCGGATCTCGGCTATATCGGGTCGGCCTTCATCTCCTGCCACGAAGCGAATGCGGTCGATGGCTATAAGGACATGATCGTCGACAGTGACGCCAAGGATATTGTCTATTCCAACCTGTTCACCGGTGTGCATGGCAACTATCTGGCGCCATCGATTGCGCAGGCTGGCCTCAACCCCAACGACCTGCCGGAAAGCGATCCGAGCGCGATGAATTTCGGCTCTGGTGGCAATCAGGAAGCCAAGGCATGGCGCGATATCTGGGGCTGCGGCCAGGGCATTGGCGCGGTCAAATCCCGGATGAGTACAGCAGACTATGTCGACAAGCTGGAAGCGGAATATCTCGGTGCCATTGATGCCCTGAACAATCGCCGCGCCTTCAGCATGGCGACCGCTTAGGACAGATTTCCAACTCAATCCGACCGACTGAACAAGATCGTATCTTTGTCTGAAGTGTTACAGACAAAGGCATCAGGATTATGGATGAGATTATCGGAATGTCCGCCAGCGCCGCCGGTGGCGGACTGTTCGGCTTGCTCGGTACAACGCTAGGGCGTGTCGCAGGTTTTTTTGAAAAACGCCAGTCGATTGCTCATGAAGAACGCCGTTGGCAGCATGAAACAACGCTGGTTGAGCTGCAGCAGAAAACCGCGATGCAAGCGGCTAAAACGGCGTTGGACCAGGCTCATGTCGACGGATCCTGGGATGGCTTGTCGGCGAGCTTGGCGGCACAGGCGGCGATTGGGGAGAGCTATAAATGGGTCAACGCGATCCGATCTCTGACCCGTCCCAGTCTGACACTCTTGCTGTGGGGGATTGCCACGCTCATCTGGTTTTCCGCGGATTCAGCCGCGCAGGCAAACATCGTGGAGACCGCAACATTTGCTGCGACCGCCGCCACGCTTTGGTGGTTTGGCGATCGCGCTGCAACGACGCGCAACACATGATGAAAAAGGGCGGCTATTCAGCCGCCCTTGCTCAATCGATTTAGGCCAATGCCTTACAGGCCGCCTGGACCACAATCATTTTCCAGGAAGGTGGCCATCTCGGTATACATGAGCTTGCGGTGCTCATAGTTCAATGTGTTGTCGAAGTGATCTGCGCCTTCAAGAACCACAAATTTGTGCGGCTTGTTCTTATTCTTCATTTCCGCAACAAATTTCTCGCTGTGGAAGATGCGTACGCGCTGATCTAGATCGCCGTGAATAACCAAGACGGGTACACTGGCCTGGTCGGCTGCCATTTCAATCGTGTCCAAGCCGACATAGCCTTTTTCCAATTGAGGACGCAGAAAGCGGTTTCCGCTAAAGGCGGCCCGAAACAAGACTGGATCGCCCACGCCCGCGCCGGCGATTGTGCATTGATAGATTTGCGGAGAACGAACAGAGGCCGCGAATGCAGAATATCCGCCGAAACTCCAGCCGAACATTGCCACACGATCTGGATCAACCAGACCTTCTTGAATCAGATGCAGCGCACCATCATCCATATCGTCTGACATCATTTTCCCCCACTCGCCGAAGGAGGACAGCCAATGCTCGGTGCCAAGCCCTGTCGTGCCGCGGAAGAGGGGATCTATAACCATGTAGCCTTGTGATGCTAGGAACTGACTCCACTCATCAAAACGGGCTGGACGATAGGATACCCAGGGGCCGCCATGAGGCATGACAACAAGGGGGTGAGGTCCTTCGCCTTTTGGAAATGTTACGTAAGCCGGGATCTCGACACCATCGCGTGATTCATATGTGATGTACTCCTGGCGGAACAGCTTTTCCTGATCCAGGTTTATCCGCGATTTGCCCAATTCCTGCAGCCCGCTTTCGTTGAGCAGGTAATAAGTGCCTGGATTGTCGTAATTCTGCGTCGTGAATGTAATCGCTTTTCCATCACGCGATTGACGCCCCAAAAACAGGTCATTGTCTGGGAACGTCGCTTGTAGCGTGGCAAACAGGTTTTGCATTTCACCGTCTAGGAAAACGCGCTCATACTTGCCGTCTTCATCATAGTATCCGAAGCCAACCAATTCACCGGCCTTGGCATAGTTTGGATGGAAGAGCGCATTTTCGATATCTTGATCGGACAGTCCAAAAATCTTCTCACCCAGTGCTTTTTTGCCGAGGTCATATTCATAAACCGATGCGAGATCTTCACCATTCGTTGCAGCCACAAAAATGATATTGTCGTTCTGTGGGTCAAAGCCGAGAATCTCGAGACGATCAGCGTAATCATCGACACTGTTTCGAAACAATTCTGTCCATTGTGAGTCTCTATCAGCAGCGCGATGATAGTAGATGTTCTCGCGCGTTCCGGCATCATACTCAGTGGCTAGACGAATATTCCCCTTCATATCAATTTGGTATCCAAAGAAGCGGGAATTTGCGTTCAGGACTTTCTTCAATCCACCGGTTTTTACATTCATCTCGTAGAAATCGCGGACTTGGATATCGCCAATACTGCGGCCACTGGCTTGCAGTCTGGAAACATCGTCACGATTGAACTTTGAAGTTCGAACAAGCACGGCATTGGGCTTGCTCGGTAGAGACGAAACGATGGTTGTGTCGTCAAAGATCTCGATGAAGCGCCCAGTTCCATCGGCTTTCACAATCGCGCGTTTGTCGTCGAACACGCCTTCATTTGTGTCTTTGACCTGATCGCGCACTTTTTGCAGAAAATTGACCAGAATGTAGTCATCCCCGATCCAGTTGAATCCGGAAATGCTCATAACTTCGGATCCGATTCTGACCGGTTTCTTCGCCAGATTATCAGTATCACGAATTTCGATGAAGTAATCGCCATTTTTCGTTTGAGCGACACGATATGCCACATGTTCGCCATCAGGCGATAGTGACGGAGCTCGCATCACGGATCGTGTGGCGAAATCTTCAATTGTTGCTTCTTGAGCCACGACAGGGCTGTAAGTGAATATAGATAGGGAAAGGGCGCAAGCGCCCAACGCACGTTTCCACATATCTGCTCTCTCCTTCAGATATTATATGATGACCAGACTACTCAGCGATTTCAAAAAAAAAAGGCGCTACACGTAAAAAGTGCAGCGCCTAATCATTTAAACTCATCACAATTAGTTCAGAGTTTTCTCTGACGGTTTAGAACGACTTCTGCACGCGAACAAACGCTGTACGGCCGAACACGTCATAGCCTTGGCCAAGAACGACGTTGGCAGACGTGAAGTAACCTTCGCCTTCGTCAACCAATTCTGGTTCTTGGTCGAGGACGTTCCGAACGCCAACCAAGACGCTCCAGGTATCCGCGTCATAACCGAGAGACAGGTCATGCAGGAACTGCTCATCAGTTTCTTCAACATCACGGAAGCCAGCAGCGAAGAAGACGTTGCCGTTTTCGTCAAGAACGTCATTGGCGCGCAACGCGTCAATGTCATCGTCTTGAGTCTTACCAACATAGGTCGCGTTCCAGTTAAGAGTCCAATCGCGCCAAGACAGTTGCGTTTGGAGGTCACCTCGCCAGTGTGGCAGGTTCGGACGACCGTCGAACGACTCGGTGATGTTGAACAGCTCACGTTGGCTCTTCATGATGTTTGAAGCTGACAAGTTACTGCTCAAAGTCAGCTCGTTGCCACCAATCACGAAGTCTTGCTCATAACGAATGTCGACATCGATACCGTCCGTTTCGATCAAGCCTGTGTTGACGAAGGAAGAGTCAACAAAGTTGATGAAGTTCAGGGTTGGATCGGCATTCGTGTCACGAACGATCAATTGACAGAACGGGCTGCTGAGATTGTCGCTCTCGTTGATACACTCGTTCAGGATGAAGCCTGTGGAAGGTTCTTCAATCGAATCTTCAATCTCGAAGCGGAAGTAGGTAACCGCAAGATCCAGATCGAAATTGTCGAACCATGGCTGTTCAACGACGAAGCCAGCCGTGAACGCGTCAGACGTCTCAGCGCGCAGGCGCGTTGTACCACCGGTGATTACGCGCGGCGTCACCGCACCACCAACACCGAGTGCAGTCGGGTCGGCATTTTGCAGCGTACAATTGTTCAGAACACGCGCAACGTCCGCAGGGTCACCATTATCAACCAGGTTTTGGAAGTTGACGTTGACACAAGGATCCGCAAACGCGCTGAAGAATCCGACCTGGGCTGCAAGGAATTGCTCACGCAGGTTCGGCGCACGGAATGTGGTACCGAACGAGGCGCGACCTGTAAGCCAGTCAGTTGGTTGGTAAACACCCTGAACACGATATGTCCAAAGCGCACCGAAGTTTTCTTCTTCTGTCCAACGTGCTGACAGGTTTACATAAAGATCTTCCGCGAGCGGCTGACCTTTCAGAATCGGAATCTCCGTTTCGAAGAAAGCTTCGAGGACTGAAGTTGATCCGATTGTATTACCTTCTTCCGCACCATTGGTGTTCGCACCACTGCTAACCAGGAAGTCGTTCAGCGTCTCGATGGAGTCTTTGCGATATTCAAAACCCATAGAGACCGGAACAACACCAGCAGGGACGTAGAACAGGTCGCCTGCGATCGAGCCCTGAAGCATCTGTTGCTGAATCGTGGTCGTTGTTTGAGACAGGCCTGCGACATAATCGAAGGCGTCTTGTGGCAGGGTTCCGGTCAGGAACACGTTTGGATCAGCAACATCGATCGGCACACAATTATCTGGTGGGATCGCGCCAAACCGGTCGCCGTTACGATTGTCAAACCCACAGACAATGTTGCCATCGTCATCAAGTCTGGTCGTTCTGATTGCGGCCGCGAAGCGGTCTGCATTGATCAGGTTTTGACGGTTCAGGCCGGTATTGTTGTCGAATGATGCCCAGAGATCATATGTCCAGTTTCCGAGATTAATACCAAATTGGTCGCCGCCCATTTTCACAGAGCCAGTTGGAATCACATCTTCGAGATTACCGCGAACGCCAGCGACACCGCGTGCAGTAGAGACGTCAACGATAAATGGACCTTGCTGATCGACCAGGCGTGGCAACCAAATCAGCTGACCAAGTGGTGCCGTTTCACAGACAGTGGCCAAGTCCGGGTTGCGAGCGACAAACGGGTTCGTACACTCGACCGTTGGGAACGCTTGCGAAGCACCGGTAAAGAACTCCTGGCTCCGATTGGCGTAGAGGCCTTCATAGTAGAACGTGGCATCGCCAAACTGATCGATATTGTATTCACCGGTCGTGAAGAATGAATAGCGATCAATACCTTGAGCAAGTGCGAACTGATCGCTCGTGGCGTTCCCGTTATATTGATCCAGGTAGACAAAATCGCGCGTATTCACGGTTGTCGCAGTGCTGTCTGGCAACTGGATAAAGCGGGAAACATCACCCACGTTGTCGAAATCAAATCCGAACGTTGTGAAGTTTAGGTTCAAGAACTGATTCGAGAAGAAACCGTTCGTACAAACTTCGCGGCGTTCGCCGGTATCAGGGTTGAATTCGATGTCGCGAAGACATGGCGAGAAATCGCGCTCGCCGCGACGCACTTCGTCACGATTATAGTATTCGAAGCCGAACGACGCGAAGCCGCGATCACTTTGAATGCCTGTCGCCAAAGAAATCCGACGTTCTTCACCGCCGCCAGCTTCGGGGGATGAATAGAAGGCATCGATTTCAAGGCCGTCGAAGTCTTTACGGGTGATGAAGTTGATAACCCCAGCAACAGCGTCAGCACCATAAATGGACGACGCGCCATCTGTGAGCACATCAACACGCTCGATCATGCCAAGCGGGATGAGGTTAAGGTCAGGGCGTGTTGGAGCCCCTTGCACACCGGCTGGCGCAAGGCGGCGGCCGTTGGAGAGGATCAATGTCCGCTCTGCGTCCAAACCGCGAAGAGATACGGTCGACGCACCTGGACCAGAGTCGGTGACCTGACCGGTAAAGGTTGAGTCAAACTGTGTACCGCCCGCAACGGATGTCCGCTGAACGATGGTCGCTGTGTCAACGAGACCCGCAGCGACTGACTCTTCAATGTTAAGAACTTTCAGCGGCGAAGCACTGGTGAATTCGTTCCGTGAAAGGCGTGAACCCGTGACCACGATCCGCTCCTGGCGGGCTTCATCGTCTTCGTCCACTTCTTCGATGACGGCAACCGCGTCATCTTCGTCCGGGGCATCCTGAGCGATTGCCGCCCCGGTCCACATTCCCCCAGCGACGCCGGCGAGAAGCGTCGTTGCAAATAACTTCTTCTTGAGAAGATCATTAGCCATGATCTATCGTCCTCCAATAAATTGAGCGCTCCCACTCCTAGGAGCTCCCTCGATACGCGAATAGAAAAACGCAGCTTTCCTGTTAACGCAGGTGACATGTGCTTAGAGGCCCGAATTGGCGCGCGTCAATTAACAGATAACAGAATCGTCATTTACAGCGACATCTCGTGATTTGGTGTGCTGATTTTGCCACATTTGTGACACGATTACTGGAGGAATTCCCCGAGATGGGGCGTTACAAGGGTAAAATATTGCGCTCACCTAATAGCGACCGCACATTTCGTCTGTTTGGAATGCAACTACCTGTTGCCAAAACGTGTCAGTAGGCGGCGATCCGCGTCATTCCTCCTATTGTTTGTACGGGCGATTTGAATAGGTTGCGGCGCATGGCTTCCAAACCTTCTTCCGGCGTCTCCGAAGCGCCTGCCGGCTTTCAGATTTCCGGCGCTGCACGCGATGCGGTGGGCGGGCTGCCATCCAGCGAATGGACGCCGCACCGGCCCGATCGCCGTTGGGAAAAGCTGGAAGGCGGGATCGAGCTCAAGGTCCACGCCCCTTACGATCCAGCCGGCGACCAGCGCACCGCCATCCCGGAACTCGTCGAGGGCGTGCAGGCCGGCGAACGTGACCAGGTCCTGCTTGGCGCCACCGGCACCGGCAAGACCTTCACCATGGCCAAGATTATCGAGGCGACTCAACGACCCGCCCTGATCCTCGCCCCGAACAAGACCCTGGCGGCGCAATTATACGGCGAATTCAAATCCTTCTTCCCGAACAATGCGGTCGAGTATTTTGTCTCTTACTATGATTATTACCAGCCGGAAGCCTATGTGCCGCGCCGGGATCTCTACATCGAGAAGGAAAGCTCGATAAATGAGGCGATCGACCGGATGCGCCACTCGGCCACAAGGGCCATTCTCGAGCGTGATGACTGTATCATCGTCGCCTCCGTCTCCTGCATTTACGGCATCGGCTCGGTCGAAACCTATACGTCGATGACCCGCAAGCTCGAGGCCGGGCAGCGCATTGACCCGCGCGAAGTCGCGAAACTCCTGGTCGAGCTGCAATATACCAGAAATGACATGGCCTTTGCCCGCGGCTCGTTCCGCATGAAAGGCGACATAATCGACATTTTCCCGGCCCATTATGAAGACCGCGCCTGGAAACTCTCCTTCTTCGGCGACGAGCTCGAGACGATTACCGAGTTCGACCCGCTAACCGGCCGCAAGTCGGAAACCCTGCCGGCCATCAAGCTCTACGCCAATAGCCATTATGTCACCCCACGCCCAACGCTGAACCAGGCCATCGAGCAGATCAAGACCGAGCTCAAAACGACGCTCGCCCATTTCCAGAAAGAGGGCAAACTGCTCGAAGCCCAGCGCATCGAACAGCGCGTCCAGTATGATCTCGAAATGATGGCGGCGACCGGCTCCTGTAACGGAATCGAGAATTACAGCCGCTATCTGACCGGCCGCAAACCGGGCGAGCCACCGCCAACCATGTTCGAATACCTGCCCGACAATGCCCTGGTCTTTGTCGATGAGAGTCACCAGACCGTGCCCCAGCTCGGCGCCATGTATAAAGGCGACTTCTCGCGCAAGCGCACCCTCGCCGAATATGGCTTCCGGCTGCCCTCCTGTCTCGACAATCGCCCGCTCAAATTCGAGGAGTGGCAGGCCATGCGCCCGCAGACCCTGCACGTCTCGGCGACGCCCGGTTCGTGGGAGCTGGAGCGCACCGGCGGCGTCTTCACCGAACAGGTCATCCGTCCGACCGGCCTGCTCGACCCGGAAGTCACCGTCCGCCCGGTCTCGACCGGCACGACCAATCAGGTCGACGACCTGACCGCCGAAATTCACAATACGACGGCCGCCGGCTATCGCACCCTGGTCACCACACTGACCAAGAAAATGGCCGAGGACCTGACCGAATATCTGCACGAACAGGGCATCAAGGTCCGCTACATGCATTCCGATGTCGACACGGTCGAGCGGATCGAAATCATTCGCGACCTCCGCCTCGGCGAGTTTGACGTCCTGGTCGGTATCAACCTGCTGCGCGAAGGGCTCGACATTCCCGAATGCGGCCTGGTTGGCATTCTCGACGCCGACAAGGAAGGCTTCCTGCGCTCAGAGACCAGCCTGGTCCAGACGATAGGCCGCGCCGCCCGCAATGCCGATGCGCGGGTCATCCTCTATGCCGACAAAGTCACCGGCTCAATGCAGCGCGCCATGGACGAGACCGAGCGCCGCCGCGACAAGCAGAAAGCCTATAATACCGAACACGGCATCACCCCGACCACGATCAAGCGCGAAGTCGCTGACATTCTAGGCGAGCTCGGCGAGAAGCCGGGCGGCCGCACCCAACTGAAAGGCGGCAAGTCCCGCAAACGCGCCCTGGCCGAAGAAACGGTCAGCTACGAGCCCGGGCAGGGCCATAATCTCCGCGCGGTCATCGCCGATCTTGAGAAACAGATGCGCGAAGCGGCGGCGAACCTGGAATTCGAAGAGGCGGCGCGGCTGCGGGATGAGGTGAAGCGGCTGCGGGAAACCGAACTCGGTTTATGATTGATCTGGTGGATCAATCATGGGTGAGGTTAAGCTTGGGCTTTAGGGCTGTGGTGCGAGCAAAAAACGGACATTGGAATTTCGCGATCTAATGCTCGAGCAATCTCAAAGGATGCTTCCCGTCAACCATGCCCATGAAAGGTGGGTAAATGGAGTACCCCACCAGTGCCTTCAACTCCGGGGAAAGTTCGCGGACCGTGTCTTTCGATAGTTCAAGAAGGTAGTTTTCCTGTTGGCGCATGTAGGCTTCACAATATTGATGCGTGACGGCGAACCTGGCGCCGTCGGAGCGGTTTTGGCCGCCACCGTGCCACGTCGTTCCCAGGAAGAAGATCACTGAACCTGCTGGCATCACCGCCGAAATCGCTTCGTTGCGTTGGCCTACGCGCTCATCATCCCACTTGTGACTGCCGGGAATGACAACAGTTGCGCCATTCTCTTCGGTAAAGTCGTCAATGGCCCAGACCGTCGCCGCACCAAGCGGAGGGCGTGGCCGCGGGATGCGATAGAAACCATCATCGACATGCAGACCCTGCGCCGTTTCACCCGGAAGAATGTTGATGATCTGGCTCTGGCTGAGAAGGAAACCAGGCCTGAAAAAACGATCCATCAGGCCGAGAATCCGAGGATGGTCGGCGAGGCGATCGGTCGTTCTGGTCTTGCCGAACACATTGTAGACCCGCTGGGTCTGATGTCCTTCAAATCCGTTTCGGCCAGTGTGCCCGAGTAACTCCAGGCCTTCCGCCTTGATCGCCTCGCAAGTTTCGCGAGAGACCAAATTCTCGATGATCACATAGCCATCGCGCATGAGTGTCTCAAAGTCCGCTTCTATCTCCGGCGAATTGCGATCGGGAGAGATTTCCAGCTGCCGATAGGTGCCCGCGTGATCAGCGTCATTATAGTCTGGTTCATCACCCCAATTAGCCATGGTGGCGTCCTCCATCTTGTTTGGTTTGTGATGTATTCAATCCCATTCCGCGTTCGAAGAATGTCCAGACCTGCTCCAGAAGCATGGACTTTGTTGGCCGCTTCTCAGCGAGGATTGCAGAGTCGATCGCCTGCCGCAGCCCTCCCATGAGCAGGCCAATCACGACCTCGGGTACAACGTCCTGCGAGACCACGCCTTGTCTTTGTCCTTGGGCGAGGTTTTTGGCGCCTTCGGTGAGCAACGCGTTCATATGCGCCGCTTCCACATCTCTGACTTCAGGTTCGCGGCCGAGGCGTCCTGCCACGAGCGGGGCGAAGGGGTGCACGTAGAAATATTCGATAAAGGCGCGCGCTCTGGCTTTTTCTCGCGCGCTCCAGTCTTGGTCGACAGGGATGGCGTCACCGAACGAAATGTCTCGAAGGGGCGCATAAAAATGATCGACGACTGCAGCAAGTAAACCGGCTTTTGATCCGAAGTGGTGATAGGCCAACCCTACGGAAACGCCGGCGCGCTTTGCGACAGCCAACATTTCCATATGACCATTGCTATCTATCAGCTCTGCTTCAGCAGCGCGAACGAGTCTAACATCGCTGCCGATCTTGGGCGTTGGGTTCGGCATCTCGATTCCTGTATTGAATTGAATTCAATTCAGTGCTTATCAAAGCGTGCTCTGCGAGTCAATCATGCGAGAGTCGGCAGTGTCCTCAGTTCGTTCCAGCTTTGTGTGAAACCCCGTCTCGTCTCCGCCCCTCAATCCGACCGAACTCAGCCCACGCTATGCTCTAACCCGGAATGCCAAACGACACTGACTCCGTCCTGGCCCGGCATTGGGCCGTTTTGCGCGCATTGTTCGCGCAGATTACCCGCTATGACCTGGCAGAGATCTGCCGGGCGCGGCGTCTGCAGCTTTTGCATCTCTTGCGGGTGACCGAGAGTCTGATGCGGCGCTGGCTGGTTCTGAATGCAGGCGCGCATGGCGGCAAACCGGCCGTGCGCCAGCCGAGCCCCGGCGCCCCATTCAAGCAAGCCAGCGCACCCCGCGCATCGGTCCGGCCACGATTTCGTCTGGTCGAGCCGAACCCCGTCTTGCGGGCCGCGGATTATGTTTCCGTCCCGCTCGACGCGCCGGTGCCGGACCGGTCGCCTTTTGTCACCCTGAACGCTGCGACCAGATTGGATCCCGACCGGTCGGAAGAAGTCGAGCTTTCCATTGAACACATACTGCGCCGGGCGGAGGCCTTGCGCGATGTCTTCGATCGGCCCGCTTATCACACCGCCCGGATGGCCCGCTGGTTGTCGCGGGCGGCGGCGAAAGCCCGGCTCGGTCCAGCCCGGCTTTGTCCGATGCGCGTGGGCCGCCCACCCGGCGCGCGGCGGCAGGACAAAAACAGTCAAACGCAACAAGCGCTCTCCTGGCTCGACCGCCTGGCGCG
>JBCCCT010000054.1:0-18289 GCA_039033355.1 Pseudomonadota bacterium
AACTTACCGTTAAACGATAAGGTTATTCGTTGAAAAAGCAAGAACGGAGCCACAGTCTATGTCCCGCAAGCTCGAACCCGGTCGTCTGGTCGCCGCGACGCACAACAAAGGCAAAGTGGTTGAACTGAAAGACCTTTTTGAGCCACTGGGCTTTCAAGTCGTGTCCGCGGATGAGCTTGACCTAGAGGAACCGGAGGAAACCGAGTTCACATTTGAAGGCAATGCCTTGATCAAGGCGCGCGCCGCGGCGCAAGCAACCGGCGCACCGGCGCTTTCGGATGATAGCGGCCTGGAAGTGACGGCACTGGGCGGCATGCCGGGCGTCCATACTGCCATCTGGGCAGGCGAGCCGCGGGATTTCTACAAGGCGATGGGAAAAGTGGAACGGGAATTACAGGCGATCGACGCCAGCGATCGCAGTGCCAAATTCGTCTCCTGCCTCGCCGTGGCCTGGCCGGACGGACATGAAGTCACCTTTCGCGGCGAGGCGCATGGCACCCTGACCTGGCCGCCACGCGGCGAGATGGGCTTCGGCTATGACCCGGTCTTTGTGCCGGTCGGGCATGAGGTCACATTTGCTGAACTGGAACCGGCTCTGAAACATGCCATGAGCCACCGCGCCGTTGCCTTCGAGAAGCTGAAAGCCGCGTTGCTGTGACCCTTGCGGTCGGGCCTCAATATGGCTTCGGGCTGTATGTCCATTGGCCCTATTGCGCCCGCATCTGCCCTTATTGCGACTTCAATGTTTATGCCGCCAAGGATCGGGACACGGTACTGCTCCTGGAGGCCATCATTGCGGACATTCAGGCGCATCGCGCGCGTCTGCCGGATCATCCGCCGCTCGACTCCATCTTTCTCGGCGGCGGGACGCCTTCACTGCTCTCATCAGATGAGATGAGCCGCATCATTGAAGCGGCAAACGATGCGTTTGGATTAGCACAAGACATTGAAATTACATTGGAATCCAATCCAAATGATGTGTTGCGCGGCGCCCCTACCGATTGGGTGAAAGCCGGCATCAACCGGCTCTCTCTCGGCATCCAGTCACTGCAGGATGAGGCCTTGTCCTTCCTTGGGCGCGATCATGACGGTGCCGCCGCCCGGCGCGCGATCGAGCGGGCGCAAGCTGCGTTCGACAATCTCTCCATCGACATGATCTATGCCCGTCCTGACCAGTCGCCGGAGGGCTGGGCGGCGGAGCTGGGCGAGGTGCTCGGTTTCGGTGCGCCGCATCTTTCGCTGTATGAGCTGACCATTGAAGCGCGCACCGCCTTTGGCAAGCGAGCCGCTCGCGGTGCGCTCACGCCCATGCCGGATGATGATCAGGCCGATTTGTACGAACTGACCCAGACCATTTGCACTGAACACGGGCTGGACGCGTACGAGGTCTCCAATCATGCCACGAGCGCGCGTCATGAATCCCGCCACAATCACATCTACTGGGCCAGCGGTGACTGGATCGGTGTCGGCCCGGGCGCGCATGGCCGCCTGACCGTGAAGGGTCAAAGACTGGCGACCGAAGCGGCGCGCCGGCCTCATGATTATGTGTCTGCCCGCGGCCCGACCGAAACTCCGTTGACCCAGCTTGACACAGCCCGCGAATTTCTCGCCATGGCATTGCGCCCGGTTTCAGGCCTTAACCTCAAACGCTTTAAAACCCTGTTCGGGCAGGCGCCGGATGCGTCGCTGCTGGCCCAATTGGGCGACCAATCGCTCGCGCGCGTTCAGGACGATCAACTCAGACTGACCGCGCAAGGGCGCTTGATGGCGGATTATATTGCCGGGCAATTGTCGCCTTACTGATAGCGCGACAAGGCCTCATCGAGGATGCGTTCCAGGTCCTTGATCGTGGTCACCTGTTTCATTGTGTGACAGTGCGGGCGATAGCGCGGCAATTCACTGTCACCGCTGCCCCACAAGGATTCCCCTTCCGGTGTCAGCCAGATCACACGCTTCACCCGCGCCGCCGCTTCGCGGAACAGGTCAAGCCGCGGGTCACCATAATTCGACCGGCCATCGCCGAGAATGATTAGCGTGGTGCGGCGATCGAGGACATTCCAGTGATTCATCCGCAGATCGGACAGGGACTGGCCATAATCGGTCGAGCTCATGCCGATGGAATTGATGATCTTGTCCATGGCCTGGGCAAAATCCTCGGTTTCCAGCGTGTCGCCGACATCTTCCAGACGGCCTGAAAAAGCAAAAGATTCAATATCCGGCACGACTTCGTTCAAGCTGTAGAGCAGCATCAGGAAGAAACGCACCACCCGCGCGACCGATCCGGAGACATCGCAGACAGCGACAATCTTGGCCCGGTCCCGCTTGGTCTGTTTCCAGGCGAGGTCAAACGGCACGCCATCAAAGCCGGCATTGGCGCGCAGAGTCTTGCGCACATCCAGCTGACCGCGATTCTTCTTGCGCCGCCGCCGCGAATGTTTGACCGCGAGGCGTTTGGCGATTTTCTGTACCAGCGCCTGCATGCGGTTGAGATCGCGGACGTCCAGCGCGGTGAGCGCCGTTTCGGCCAGCACGTCTTCACGAAAGGCCAGCGTGGCGCCGGCGCCATAAGTTTCAAAGGCCTGTTTGGCGTGTTCACGGGCGCGGCCGAACATGTCCTTGCGGCCTTCGATCAGCTCTTCAGCCCGGGCCTGTCCGTCGTCTGTGCGTTCGCGAAACGCGTCCATCATTTCGCGCTCAAGGCGTTCTATGCCGAGCGACTTCATCATTTGCTGGGCATAATAAGAGACCTGGGTCGAGAACCGGATCTCCTGCAGCCCCGCCTCCTGCCCGGCCTGTTCCATCGCCATGGCAATCGCGGTCTCGTCACCGTTCTCGAGCAAGTCCAACAGGTCGCCTGGGCCGTCAGATGACTCTTCGGACTCTTCGCTCTGTTGCTCTTCCGGCGCGCTTTGAGGGATGGCCTGGCGTGAGAAATAGAGATCGAACAGACGGTCATGCGCCAGCTTCTCTGACGGCGACTTGGCGAGCACACAGCGCAGCGTGTCAGACAGACGCTGGCGATCCGCATAGCCGATCAACTTAACCGCTTCTGCCGCATCAATCGCCTCTCCGGTCGACACCCGCACATCTGCGGAGCGCAGGGCGCGAATGAAATCGGTGAGGACCTGCTCTGCCATCTATCCAGTCGAGGCCGCCGCCCGCGCGAGCGTGCGCACATCCTTGCCGACGGCCTGAATGTCGCTCTCATGCTTGAGCAGCACATTGAGCGTGGATCGAACCATTTCCTCATCCAGCTCGGTCGCATGCATCAGCAAGAGCGTCCGGGCCCAGTCGACGGTTTCCGAGATCGAGGGCCGTTTGCGAATGTCGAGATCGCGCAAACCCTGAACAAATTCAACCAGTTGCGAGAGCAGCGCGTCTGAGACATCCGGCACCCGCGCGCGGACAATGGCCTGCTCGCGCTCAGCTTCCGGGAAATCGATATGGAGGTGCAGACAGCGTCGCTTCAGGGCATCGCCCAGTTCGCGAATATTGTTCGAGGTGAGGATGACCAGAGGCGGCACCTGCGCCCGGATCGTTCCGATTTCCGGCACGGTGACCTGATAGTCCGACAGGACTTCCAGCAAATAGGCTTCGAATTCCTCATCCGACTTGTCGATTTCATCGATCAGAAGGACCGAGCCCTGATCCTGTTTCATTGCTGTCAGAAGCGGACGCGGCTCCAGGAATGTCTCGGAGAAAAACAGATCCTCAAACGAGGTCAGCTTGTCGAACGCGGCATCCAGCGTGCCAGCGCCATCCATCACCTCGCCCAGCTTTTCCTTGAGCAATTGTGTGTAGAGCAACTGCTTGCCGTATTTCCATTCATACAGCGCCTTACCTTCATCCAGGCCTTCATAGCATTGCAGCCGGTTCAGCGGCACATCCAGAAACCGCGCCATGGAGGCGGCAAGATCGGTTTTGCCAACCCCGGCCGGTCCTTCGATCAGGATCGGCTTGCGCAGATTGTGCGCCAGATAGATGGCGGTCGAAATCTCCCGCGTCGAGATATAGCCAACCGAGGCAAGCCCCGCCGTGATGGCATCAATGCTGGTCAGTGGTTCATAGCCGGTTTTCGTCATGCGCCTCTCGTACCCGCGCGCCCGACGCCCCGCAAGAATGACCTTGAGGTAAGCAGATGCGCTTTGTCTGGCCAAATTTCACGCGCCTGATTACGGTCACAGGCTTGGAGATTCGGGAGATTTCACATGCGTACACTCATTCTCGGCGCACTGGCGCTGTCTGGCGCCGCCGCCTGTCAGGCTCAGGATGCGGTCGAAATCACCGTCACCGAAGATGAGATTGCCTCTGCCCTCACCCCGGACTGGCGCGATGTATCGCCGGAGAATTTGATCCTGATCGAAACCGAATATGGCGACATCGTCACTGAACTGAACCCGGATTTCGCGCCGAACCATGCCAATCAATTCCGGCAATTGGTGCGCGATGATGTCTATAATGGCATCCGCTTCTATCGCGTCATCGACGCGTTCGTGGCGCAGGGCGGGTTGCAAGAGGATGAATTGATCGCGCCCTTCCCGACGCTGATCAATGAGAATGATCGTCCCATTTCAGACGCGAAATTCATCCCCCTCGGCAATGCGGACCTGTTCGCGCCGATTGTCGGCCATATCGATGGCTTTGCCGTCGGGCGCAGCGAGTCGCTGGACAAGGAATGGCTGCTCCACTGCCCCGGCGCCCTGGCCATGGCGCGTGACACCGATCCGGACAGTGGCAGCACGGAATTCTACATCGTGCTGGATGCCCAGCGCTATCTCGACCGCAATCTGACCGTGTTCGGCCGCGTGCTAGACGGCATGCAATATGTCCAGAAGCTCAAACGCGGGGTCCGCGCCATAGAGAGCGGCGTCATCCAGGCGCCGGACAGGGGCGATGAGATCCTGTCCATGACGGTCGCCGCCGACATGGATGAGATGATCCGGCCGAACTATCAGGTCCAGGCCATGCCCAGCCAGGCCTTTGAAGACGCCAAGACTGAAAAGCGCGTGCGCGACGAGGACTTCTTCTACCGCAAGCCGCCAGAAATCCTGGACATTTGCGGCTTTGAAGTCCCGGTGCGCCAGACGCCGGATCCGGACGCTAGCCCATCGTCGGAATAATGAAGGCCTGGTCGCCAATATCGCCTTCTGGCCAGCGCGACGTCACCGTCTTGATCTTGGTCCAGAACCGCACGCCCTCGGGGCCATGCTGATTGGTGTCGCCAAAGGCTGAGCGCTTCCAGCCGCCAAACGTGTGATAGCTGACCGGCACGGGGATCGGCACGTTGATGCCAACCATGCCAACATTGACCTGTGCTGCGAACTCACGCGCGGCCCGGCCATTTGAGGTGAAGATCGCAACGCCATTGCCATATTGGTGATTGCTCGGCAGCGCGGCGGCCTCTTCCAGGCTCTCGGTCCGCACGACTTGCAGGACCGGCCCAAAAATCTCTTCTTCATAAGACTGCATGCCAGGCTTCACGTGATCGAAGAGGCTTGGCCCAATGAAGTAGCCATTCTCATGGCCCTGCAGCGTATGACCACGACCATCGAGTTTCAGGTCCGCACCCTCATCGACACCCATCTGGATATAGCTTTCCACCTTGGCCTTGTGCGCGGCAGAGACCACCGGCCCGTAATGCGCTTCGGCATCGGTCGAGACACCGACTTTCAAGCCCTGGGCCGCATCCATCATCCGCTCAACAAATTCATCGCCAGTCTTCTGGCCGACCGTCACCGCGACTGGCAGCGCCATGCAGCGCTCGCCAGCCGAGCCATAAGCGGCGCCGACAATGTCTTTCACCGCCTGGTCCATATTCGCATCCGGCAGGATGATGCCATGGTTCTTGGCCCCGCCCATGGCCTGGACGCGTTTGCCGTGGGCCGTGCCCGTCGCATAGACATATTGGGCAATATCAGACGAGCCGACAAAGCTGACCGCCTTAATATCAGGATGGGTGAGGATGGCGTCGACCGCGGTCTTGTCGCCATTGACCATGTTGAGCACGCCTTCCGGCGCGCCCGCTTCCATGAACAACTCGACCATGCGCAAGGGCACGCTCGGGTCTTTCTCGGACGGCTTGAGAATGAACGTGTTCCCGCAGGCAATCGCCACCGCGAACATCCAGCACGGGATCATGGCCGGGAAGTTAAACGGCGTAATGCCGGCGACAACGCCAAGCGGCTGGCGCATCGAGTAGACATCAATGCCTGGCCCTGCGCCTTCGGTGTACTCACCCTTTTGCAGATGGGGGATGCCACAGGCAAACTCGACCACATCGATGCCGCGCTGCACGTCGCCCCTGGAGTCGGCGATGACCTTGCCATGCTCAGACGAGAGCAATTCAGCCAGCTCATCCATGTTTGCTTCCAAAAGGCGCTTGAATTCGAACATCACACGCGCGCGGCGCTGCGGATTGGTTGCCGCCCAGGCCGGGAATGCCGCCTTTGCGTTCTCTACGGCGGCCGCTACTTCCGCTTTGGTGGCCAGCGCCACGCGGGCCTGTACTTCGCCAATGTTCGGATTGTAAATATCACCAAACCGGCCTGAGGTTCCGGCCACCTGCTTGCCGCCAATGAAATGGCTCACGTCGCGCATCGCGCTCTCCCGATTTTAATTCTTGTTTGCTGGGTGAGATCGCGCATTCAGACAGCCAAGGCAAGCCTTGTCGTCGAGATCAAAGGAATGTGAAAGTCAGGCCGGGCTCAGCCGGCCATACGCCCTCGCAATTCGACGGTGGTGACATGTCCCGCCGCCCGCGACATCAGGACATCCGCAATCGTCGCGACCAGTTCAGGACCGGTAATCGGTTTCTTCATGGCACGGTCTGCGCCCATGGCGATACAGGCCTGCCGACGGCTCTCCGTCGTATCTGCCGTCAGCGCAATGATTGGCGTTGCGGAATTGACGCCGGCCCGGCGCCGCAAGCCTTCAATGAAGCCCATCGAGTTGCCATCCGGCAGGTGCAGATCGGTAATCACGGCCTGGAACTTGGTCAGCGCAACATAGGATTCCGCGGCATGAAGGGTTCCGGCATGGTGAACGGTCCAGCCGGCCTGTTCCAGCGCATTGATGACAATCATCGCCGAGGCTTCGTGATCTTCGACCAGCAGGATATCACCAAGCTCGAACTTGCCGCGTTTCGGGGTTGCCGGCTCATCCAGTTTGGTGACGGTGCTCGGCACGCGTTCAACCGGAATGCTCAGGGTGAAGACGCTGCCGCCTTTCGGATTGTTGGCATGGGTCAGCTCGCCACCAAGGCCCGTTGCCAGGGCGCGTGAAATGGTCAGGCCCAGGCCCCAGCCTTTGACGCCATCAATCTCGGGGCCCTTTTCAAACACTTCCATGAAGCGCTCGCGCTGTTCCGGCGTCAGTCCGCGTCCGGTATCTGCGACAGACAAAGAGAGCATCAACACACCGCCCAGGGATTGCGTCGACAGCGTCGTCGAGACTTCGCCTTCCTTGGTGAATTTCAGCGCGTTGGAGATCAGATTATTGGCGATCTGGCGCACGCGGCCAATATCGGTCTGAACATAATGCGGCCCGTCCGGCACAAAGCCGATGCGCAAGGCAAGGCCGCGGCGCGAGGCTTCGGAAGCCCAAAGCCGGCGCAGATCATCGGTTAGTTCGGTCAGGTCGGCCGCTTCCTTGTTGACGTTCAGCTTGCCCGCCTCAAGCCGAGCAAAGTCCAGCGTATCGGTTAGAATGCGGTCCAGCGTGTGGCTGGAGCGTACAATGGTCTGGGCGAGGTCTTTCTCATACTCATCGCGGACCCGACCCGCGAGCATTTCAGAGAGCCCCATAATCGCCGTCAACGGTGTGCGGATTTCATGCGCCAGCGTCCCGAGCAAAGGGGTTTGCCGACTATTCGAGGATAATTTGCTGAGATCAGGTGCTTCCGGTACCGGCGCCGGGGCCGTGCCAAGTGCGGCGATCAGGGCTTCCTGCAGCTTGGTCGGGCTGAGCACGCCCTTGAACCGCTTGTCTTCGACAATGATACAGCCGCGGGAGATGACTGCATCAATATGCTTGCCAGCTTTGGCCACAAAAGACTCGACGGTTGTGTCTGCCTTGAGGATCAGGGCCCGCGCGGTGATCAGATCGCCAATCGCCAGCGCGGCATGATTGTTCTGGCCGGCACTGGCGGCAAATTCAAAGGTCAGAGTCCGACTGATGAGACCTGCAGGACGTTTGTCGCGGACCAGGATAAAATACTGGGCCTGAGGATCGTTCAGAAAGCGATCGACCACCGTGGCAAGCGGCATACTGGCCGAAATTGGCTTCGCGCTTTCAACAAAATCGCCCAGGCAAACCGGCATAAAAGTCCCTCATACTCTACGTTCAAGTATGAGAAATTGCCCGCAATTCCTTTACGGCTTGCAAACCTGACGGAATTTTTCTGCTATTTGATCTCGCTATGGTGCGAAACGATCTTGCTGACCAGGCCGTATTCGACCGCTTCCTCGGCGCTCATCCAGTGATCACGGTCGGTATCTTCCACGATCTTTTTCAGAGGCTGACCTGTGGCTTCTGCGAAAATCTTGTTCAGGCGCTCGCGCATGCGCACGATTTCCCGGACCTGAATTTCCACGTCAGACGCCTGACCGCCAACCCCGCCACGTGGTTCGTGCAACAGGAAGCGTGTATTGGGCAGCGCGAACCGGTTCTCTTTCTGAGCGGCTGCATAGATCAGAGCACCGGCACTGGCGACCCAGCCAGAGCCCAGCACCTTCACCGGCGCACCGACAAATTTGATCATGTCATGGATCATGTCGCCTGACTCGACGTGTCCGCCGGGTGACGAGATCACCAGCAGGATCGGGTCGGAACTGTCTGAGGCCAGCGCCAGGAGGCGCTCACACACGCGCCGGGCCAGCTTGTCATCGACGCCTCCGGTCAACATGATGGTCCGGGCATTGAACAGCGCTTCTTCCAGAAACGCGTTCGGCTCGGCCATCGGTTTGGCTTCGGCTTCATCATCAAGGCGTGTCATGCACTCTCCGCAAATATCCTGGGCAGAGATTTGAGGTGCCAAAGGCGCTGGGTCAAGCGGCAAGATGCCTATTTTGTGTGGGTAACCGTTAACCCAAAGATCTCGATCATCTGTTCTGGCTCGGGTTCATCCTCATAGCTTTCGATCAGTTCGACCGTGATCGGGGTTGGCGGCGCCGCTTTGACTTCGAAACTGCCGCCGGATTCGAGATAGCTGGCATAGGCTTCGAGCCAGTCCGCAGCGGGCGGGAATTCAGCTGCAGCGGCCGGCTTGCCCATGCGCATCATGGTGCCGAGATAAGTCCGCAATTGCGCCGGCTCCATATTGCCCAGCATCGCGCCCCAGCCCTGATCCGGATATTCCTTGCCGAGGGCATTGGCAAAGCCGAACAGCTTGTCATAGCCGCCTTTGTCTTCCTCGAAGAAGCGGGCGCCACGGAACGCGAAAGCGTCCTGGAACGCGGTTTCGAAGGCGGCGTCACGATCCTCGGACTCATACGCCGCGAGCAAGGAATCATAGACGGGCAGCGACAGGGAGAGGTCAAAGGCACTGGTGCCGAACCCGTCTGCATCAAACGTCATGGCAAAATCGGACGGCCCGGAATCGGCGTCCCATTTGGCGCTCGCCGAAAAGTCGAATGGCAGCTTGTCGAGGCCATGCTCTGGCAGCAGCTCGATCGCCTTTTCAATGCCTTCGCGGACCATTTCCAGTTCCGCGGCTTCCGCATCCCCTTCAGGCATGATGTCTGGATTGCTCAAAAACGTCTCGAACAGGATCTGGAAGAAGCCGGTCAGCTCGCCGGTATTGAGCATGGCCCCTTCCATGCCAAAGCTGAGATCACTCGGGATAATCCATTCAAACTGCTCGCCATTGAAATAGCCACGCTCGGCAGTCAGGATTTCCTTGTCATTGAGTTGCGCTTCATAGCCGGTCACTTCCCACACGCCGAGGCTCATCAGATCGCGCTGATCCATTTCCGGCAGTTCCGAACGGGCCAGAAAGCCCATCAGCTTGTCGAGGCGCAAATTGGTAATGGAGGAGCCGTCATAGCGCTCCGCCTGGACCATGGTGAAGCCAGCCGGGAAGCCAGACATCGTAATGACTTCACCGGGCAGGGTTTCATCGGAATAGGCATTGGTCTGCGACGAGCGAACCCCGCGCGCCAGATTCATGTCGACATCAAATCCGCGCATGCCTTCAGCCGCGGCGAGATCCATGCTCATCGACATTGAGAGATCCGCGCCGGGTTGGCGCATATCCATATTGATCAGCGTATTCTCGGTCACGCTTTTCTCGGCCGAGATGGACCGTCCGATCGCCACCAGCCATTGGGCGGTGTGAACCGCGTCTGTGACCATTGGCGGGATATCTTCGTCAAGCGCCGTCAGTGTTTCCGGCGGCAGCAGGGACAGTTCCCATGGCAACAGTCCAACATTCGAGACCACCATCCGTTCAGCATTCATTTCGAGCCGCTCGAATGCCACTTCAAAGCCTTCAGGCAGGTCTTCGTCCATTTGCGAAAAAATACTGTCAAACAAGGCGTTAAAGGCCAGGTCGACGCCGAAATAGGAGACGTCCGTGGCCTCCAGGCGCGTGAAGATCAGGCCTGATTCCGACAAGCGTTCGCCGCCAAGCCGGGCGACCAGCAAATCGCCATCATAGCCCCACAATCTGGCATCCGCGAAAGTCATGCCGAATTGCGGGTCCGTCCCGAACCCGATGGACAGGCCCTCGAACACGGTTGCCCCGGTTGCCGCATCAAGGGATTTGGCATCCCAGGTAATGGCCGCATAATCCGGCAGGCTTGCGACCAGGCCCGAAAGGTCCGCCTCACTGGCGCCCGCATCAACCAGGCTTTCATTCGCAAAGGCCATGAATTCAGCCGCCACAGCATCCCCGGTCGCCGCCGAAACAGCGCCTTGGACAGGATCGTCCGGGGCATCGGCACCGGGTGTACAGGCGGTCAGCGATGTCGCGACAATCGCCGCAAAGGTCCAGGTTTTGAGAGTCATCCGATAGTCTCCATTTGTCAGTGGCCGTCGAAGGCCATCAGCGTATTCACGTCCACACCATGGGCGCGTAACCGGTCCGCCCCCCCGAGATCCGGTAAATCGACCAGAAAAGTCGCCGCAACGACTGTCGCATTCGCTTGTCGCAGCAGTTTCAGTCCCGCCTCTGCCGTGCCACCCGTGGCGATCAGATCGTCCACCAGCAAGATCCGCTCGCCCGCATCCACCGCATCTGTATGCATGTGCAATTCATCGGTGCCATATTCGAGCGCGTAGGTCTCGCTATAGGTTTGCCAAGGCAGTTTACCCGGTTTCCGAAGGGCCGTGAACCCGGCATCCAGCTCGATCGCGAGGGCGCCTCCAAGAATGAACCCGCGCGCATCAATGCCGGCGACCTGCTGGATATTCTGATCCCGAAACGGCGCCGCCATGTCCTGTACCGCCTGTTTGAACGCCTCTGAATGCGCCATCAATGTGGTGACATCACGAAACAGGATGCCCGGCTTGGGATGGTCGGGAATCGTCCGAATAAATTGTTTGAGATCCATATGCCTAGTGTACTGCTCCGGGGGTTGGAGGCTTGGATTGAGGCGTGGATTCGACACTGGGTTCAACCGGATCAGGCTCTGTCGTCGGCACAGATGGCTCTGCTGCCACAATTTCAGGCTCTGACGCCACGACCGGGGCCGGTTCTGGCTGTGCCGACGGTGTCGGTTCAGGAGTCGCTGCTGTTTCGACGAGATCTACCGTCTCTGGCGGCGTCGGCGTCTCAACGGTTTCGGTCACGGCAGGCGACGTTTCCACAATGGTCTCGGCAGGTGCGACTGGTTCATCTGCGATCACAGTCTCCGCGACGACAGCGGCAGCGGCCGCTTCCTCAACCGGTTCTTTCTTCTTTTTGCGCTTCCAGAACGGTGCGTTCGGATCAGCCTTGCGGTCATATTGTTTGGCGAAATATTCACTGGCCGTATAGGTCAGCGGCTTCGGCGTCAGGGTCATGCCGTCCCGGCGCAAGCGCTCGACCACCTGATCGCGCAAATGCAGGCCCGGCAACAGATTCGCGTGGAATTTGTTCGCCTTCATCCAGTCGCGCACATCCCAGCTTCGGGTCGAGCGGGCCGTTTCGGGCGCGCAGCCCTTGTGTTCTTCCCACAAGTACAAGGTCGCGAGCGACCCGATCACAGCGTCCACAGCGACATTTGCAGGACGATCTATATCGCTGTGACTGGCCAGAGCGACGCGCAAGGACTGTTTGTGCGCGCTCAGTTCATTGTAATTGCCGCGAATGACGGTGAGGCCACCACGATCGGCTTCGTTCGGCCGCGACAGCAAGGCATCCAGCTGGGGGTGAACGACCGGAACCAGTTCGAAATCCCGCTTCACACTGCCATTGGCGAGGCCCGCCAGCTCGGTCATCATCCGCTTCAGATTGTGCCGCAGCTCATAGCCTATCCCGGCCATGGCGCGCTTTTCCATATCGCGCTCGCGATCGACCCAGCGCCAGGCGGACCAGGCGAGATAGGCGATGGCCGCAATCAATACGAGCAGGCCGGAGACTAAAAAGGTTTCAAATGTTGCGTCGGACATAATCCACTCCCCTTTGTTAACCAATTAGCAAAGGTTGGAGACAAGGGCCACTCGCAAAAACGTTAATTCAAACGGCGACAGGCGCCTTGATATGCGGATGTGCTTGATAATCCACGAGTTCGAAGTCTTCATATTCCCAACCGAACAGATCGTTCTTGTCCGGATTCAGGACCATTTTGGGCTCTGGATACGGCTCGCGCGTCAATTGCAGACGGGCTTGCTCAATGTGATTCGAATAGAGGTGTGTGTCCCCGAATGTATGGACAAAATCGCCGGGTTTCAGACCCGTGGCCCGCGCCATCATCAGGGTCAGTAACGCGTAGGACGCGATATTGAACGGGACGCCGAGAAAGACGTCTGCAGAGCGTTGATAGAGCTGGCAATTCAACCGCCCATCCATGACATTGAACTGGAACAGGCAGTGACAGGGTGGCAGGGCCATGGACGGCACATCGGCCGGATTCCAGGCCGACACGACCATGCGGCGCGAGTCCGGATTGGTCCGGATTTCGTCCAGCACCCATTGAATCTGGTCAATCACCCGGCCATCTGGCGCCGCCCAGCTGCGCCATTGCTTGCCATAGACGGGCCCAAGATCACCATTCTCATCCGCCCACTCATCCCAGATCGAGACTTTTCGATCTTGCAGCCAGCGCACATTCGTGTCGCCGCGCAGGAACCAGAGGAGTTCCACGATGATTGACCGCAAATGCAGTTTTTTGGTCGTCAGAAGCGGGAACGTTTCGGACAGATCAAAGCGCATCTGGCGGCCAAACACGCCCAGCGTGCCAGTGCCGGTGCGGTCCCCGCGCTCGACGCCATTGTCGAGAATGTCCTGCAAAAGATCGAGATACTGTTTCATGGCGCCTGCAAACCATGACTCGCAGACCAAGGCCAGACACCGCCATCAGGTATGGTAAAAAATTCATCGCGACCATTGATCAAAACCGACCGGACACGAGAACAAAACTGAAAGAAATTTTTTCTACCTGTAGTTGAGCGGGACGTCCAATGCGAGTGCACGAGGTGTCCCATGTTGCTCCGAAAATTCACGGCCGATCGATCGGGTCAAGTCACGACGGTTTTTGCTTTTTGTCTCATTCCGGTCTGCGCTGTGGCGGGCCTCAGTCTCGATCTTCAGAACCAGATGCAGCGTGAGGTGAAAACACAGGCTGTGCTCGATTCAGCGGTGCTCGCGGCCTCAAAAGTCATGCAGACCGGGGCGTCCGACGCGGAGATTGAAGAAACAGTCGCAGATTTTGTTTCCTTGCACGTCGACTCCTTGCCCGGGCTCAGTTGCACAACGCCGACGGTCACCTTGCCTTCGGACGATACATCTATCGAAGCGTCGCTGGACTGCACACAGGACACCACTTTGATGCACATTGTCGGTCGCGAGACTCTGCCCGTTAAAGTAGAATCCGTATCAACTTACAGTCTCACCTCGATCGACATCGCATTCATGTTTGATCTGTCCGGGTCGATGAATAGTAATAATCGACTGGTCGATCTAAAGTCTGCCACAACCGACGCCCTGGACATTTTGCTTCCGAGCGCCGCTACGGCTGACGTCACCGAGCATACCCGCGTCGCAATGGCATCCTATGGCAACTCATTAAATGCCGGACCATACTTTAAACAGGTGACGGGCCTGGAACCCACGCGATCCTATTCCGACACCGTCTCCGTCGAAATTGACGACAGGGATATCAGTGACGGGCTGACGCATTATGCCGCGATAGACGTATATCTTTACGATGCAGATTCCGGCGATCGCATCGTAGAGTTCGGAGACGGCGCGCTGATCAAAGTCGAACCGGAACAATTGAACAATATGACCATCGTGGTCGAACCCAGAACCAGTTATTACCGGTTCGATGAATTTGAGAGTTTTGAGTTCATTCTCAGCGGGACCGAACACAAAAATGCATCCGAGAGTGTGGAGCCATACACCCTGTACGGCGACAGCGGCATGAGCAGCCTGAATGGCGAAGAATGGTCGACCGGGAAGTTCGAGCTGGAGCTGCGCGGCTTTGACAGCAATGGGCTCACCGGAACCAAAATTCTCGACAAGACCATTGAGTTTGAATTGTTCAAAGACGGCGATGTTCGCGAGAGTGATGAAAGTCACACCATCACCTCGACCTGTGTCTGGGAACGCGATGGCGCCGAAAAATTCACCGACGCCCCGCCTGCAGCCGGCAGCTATCTGTCGGCCAATAGTGCCTGGTTTCGCCAACTCAACCCCGACTCGCCGGACGGCGTATGGGAAGTCGGGTTCAATGAAAATGGCGAGCAACAAACCATCGGAAGCCGCTGCCCGGATGCTGCGCCTGTCGAACTGACGAACAATCGCACCTCGCTCGACACGTATGTTTCGACCTTGAGCGCGGGTGGCAGCACCGCTGGTCACCTGGGCGTGGCCTGGACATGGTATCTGATTTCCGATCGCTGGGCCTCTGTGTTCGATGGCACAGCCGCGCCCGCTGCCTTTACCGATCCTGAAATCAAGAAGGCCGTCGTCTTGATGACGGATGGCTCGTTCAATGCCATCGGACACCAGCATCAGGGTGATTCTCAAACCCAGGCGCGCGCGCTCTGTGATGGTATGAAGGACAAGTCCATACTAGTTTATGCCGTGGCGTTCAGGGCCCCCACTGCCGGCCAACGCGTCTTGCGAGACTGTGCCACCAGCTCAACCACGTACTTCAACGCCAACAGTCGCGACGAACTGAAAGCCGCCTATAAGGACATCGCTGTTCAGCTCTCAGACCTGCGCCTGTCGGAGTAAAAGTGGCTCCACAACCAACACTAGAGTAAAAATTGTCTCAACGTCTCAAGTCGAATCCGCACGCAGACTCTAACGCGGTCTAAAACACGCTCCGTTACAACGTCCAAAAAATAGGGACGTTAGAGCGCGCGTGCGCCTTTCGATATTGAGCATGTTTGCAAAGCTGAGAAATGACAGCCGGGGCAATGTACTGATGATTTTCGCATTGTGCCTGGTCCCCATGGTGGCCGTGGCCGGGTTCGCGATTGACTTTCAACAGACCGTCAAGCGCAAGGCGAAAGTCCAGGTAATCCTGGATTCAGCGGTCCTGGCGGCCGCGCGGGTGAAACAGACCGGCGTAGAAGATGACCTGGTGAAACAGTCGGTCCAGGACTTCATGGATGCTCAGATTGAAGGGCTTGGCGGCCTGACATGTGATCCCGCCATCGTGGTCGTGACGCAGAATGTCGAAGAGATTGACGCAAATATCACCTGCAAACAGGATACATATCTGGTCCGAGTGATTGGTCAGGATCAGGTCACGTTCAAGGTTGTCTCGGGCTCGGAATACGGCATCGACAAGCTCGACGTCGCCTTCATGTTCGACATTTCCGGATCGATGAATAGCAGCAGCCGTCTGACCAATTTGAAAGTCGCGGCACAGGAAGCTGTTGATGTGTTGCTGCCTGATGGCGCCCCACAAGCGCTGATCGAAGATACAAGACTGGCCATGGTGTCCTATAATGCCATGGTCAATGCGGGCGATCATTTCCAGGCGGTCACTGGCGTGACGCCGACCCGCACCTACACGCACGAAATCGGGCCGGAATATGATGAAGACGATTTCACCGAAGGCACCCTGTTCGATGAATTCCATCTCGGCCTGTACGATACGGACACAGACGACCTGATTGCCGAATTCGGCGATGGAGCGGTAATCAAGATCGATGAGAATTGGGATGATGACTTGACCATCGCGATGACCCTGGATCCGGGGCACGATCTCTATGGTCAGGATGACAGTGTCAGATTCAACCTGTCTGGCCCGGAAACACAAAATCGTCTCGAGAATTACGAGCCCTATGCGATGTATGGCGATAGCGGCATCAACAACATGGTCGGTGAAGCCTGGGACATGGGCGAATTCGAGTTGCGCATTCGCGTCTATGATGGCGGCAGTGGCAATGGTAATGAACTGTTCGACGAGACGATCAATTTCACGCTCGTTCTGGAGGATGATGCCGAGCCTGTAACCAAGACCTATACGCTCACCTCGCGCTGTGTCTGGGAACGTGACGGCGCCGAAAAATTCACTGACGCGGCGCCAGGCGCGGGTGCATATCTCTCGCACCAACAAGCCTGGTTTGTCGAAGATTCCAGCCAAAGCGATGGCGGCGACTGGGAAGTCGGTCACCCGAACCGTCCGAATGACAGCAAATATGATGGCAATGAATGTCGGACGGCCGAACCTGTTGAGCTGACCAATAATCGCAACACGCTCAGCACTTACATTTCGACGCTGAATGCCGGGGGCTATACTGCTGGTCATCTCGGCGTGGCCTGGACCTGGTATCTGGTCGCAGAAGACTGGGATACAGTGTTTGATGGCGATGCTGCGCCCCTCTCTTACTCGGAGCCGGACTCTGCCAAAGTGGTGATCCTGATGACAGATGGTGCGTTCAACACTGAGATCTTCCCGGAACAAGGCGACTCTGCCGCCCAGGCCCGCAGCCTTTGTGACAATATGAAGCTGAGGGACATCAAGGTCTATGCGGTTGCCTTGAACGCGCCAACGGCCGGTCAGGAAGTGCTCTCCTATTGCGCCTCGGGCCCGGAATTCTATTTCGAGCCGGAAACGGGGGCTGAACTCAGTGACGCCTATAAGCAGATCGCGGCATCGATTTCGGATCTCCGCATCTCGAAGTAAACGCAAGTGAAACTGATCCAACACCCCCTGACCTTGGTCAGGGGGTGTTTTTGTTTGGATCAGGCCGCCGCAATCAGCGTGGTTCTGGATTTCGGCAAGGTTCCGTTCGGCCAATGCTGCCACAGCTCGGATTCTTTTTCGGCGGCGATTGAGATCGCTTCTTCCTTGATGTGGCCATAGCCGCGAATATCATCCGGGATTTCCGCAATCGCGACGGCCAGATCGAGATTCTTCTCGGTCAGGTCGGCCAGAAGCCGGTCGACATTGTCGATATACTGATCGCGGATCTTGCGCTCCAGTTTCCGCTCTTCGGTCCAGCCAAACGGATCGAATCGCGTCCCGCGCAGCCACTTGAACCGTTTCAGGATCTTGAACCCGGTCTTCATCCAGGGTCCGAACGATTTTTTCTTCAGATGGCCGTTTTCGTCTTTTTTCGAATTCAACGGTGGGGCCAGATGATAGGCAATCTTCCCGCCCTTGAACTTCTTCGCCAGATACGCGTCGAACTTGCCATCGGTCCAAAGCCGCGCGACCTCATACTCGTCCTTATAGGCCATGACCTTATAGGCATAACGCGCCACCGCCTCTGACAGGCGCTCACCCAAACCAGCTTCCGTTTCTGCCGCTTTGACGCGGTCGACCAGGGCGCGATAGCGATCGGCATAAGCACCGCTCTGATAACCTTTGAGGCGCGTCACTCGATCCTCGATCAACTCGTCCAGCGTCTTGGCTTGAATGTGCCCGCGGGGATCCTTTGCCGTTTCCAGACGGTCGGGATCATAAGCGGCAATCCGGCCGAGATCGAAGGCCGCCATATTGTCATCCGCCTTGACCGCATTCAGCTTGATGGCGCGATAAACACCGCGGAGCGAGACCGGGACCTGGCCCTTCTGCCAGGCATATCCGGCCATGATCATGTTCGTATAGATGGCATCATTGAAATACAGAATGGCCAAGGCTTCGGCGTCAAAAGTAGCAAAGTCAGAGGCCTGCCGCTTGACCCG
>JBCCCT010000055.1:0-18282 GCA_039033355.1 Pseudomonadota bacterium
TGCCGACGTGACAGCGACGATTAGCGGCATGGAGATCGCGACCGACCGATGGGGCATTGATGTGGTCACCGGCGGTTTGCAAAAGTGCCTGGGCGGACCGTCTGGCTCGGCACCAATCACGATTTCGGACCGGGCGGCCGAATACATCTTCTCAAGGCGCCATACCGAACTCGGCATCCAGCGAACAGATCTGGTTCAAGGCAGCGGTCAGCGTATTGGGTCCAACTATTTCGATCTCGCCATGATCATGGATTACTGGTCGGAGAAGCGGCTCAACCATCATACCGAGGCCACGACGATGCTGTATGGCGCCCGCGAATGCGCTTGTGTGGCTCTGGAGGAAGGCCTGGAGGCCCGCTATGCTCGGCACGCAAAAGCCGGGGCAGCGATGACCGCCGGACTGCGCGCAATGGGGCTCAAGATCTTCACCAAGGATCAGCACCGCATGACCAATGTCACGGGCGTCTACATTCCAGACGAGGTCGATGGCGAGCAGGTTCGCACGCGCATGCGGGAAGATTTCGAGATTGAGATCGGCACCGCTTTCGGCCCATTGCAAGGCAAGATCTGGCGGATCGGAGCGATGGGATACAATGCGATGAAACACAAAGTGTTGCTGACGCTTGGGGCCCTCGAAGCCGTACTGCGTCGCGAAGGATTTCCAGCCCCGGCGGGTGACGCAGTCGATGCGGCCTTGGAGGTGTACCAATCATGACCCGCGATTTGGTTGGATATGGGCAAACACCCCCTGCTCCCAATTGGCCAAATGGCGCGCAAACGGCCGTCCAGTTTGTGGTCAATTACGAAGAAGGGGCCGAGAACTCCGTCGTCAATGGCGATCCCGGATCTGAAGCCTTTCTATCTGAAATGGTCGGCGCTGCCTCACATGCCGGGGCGCGGGCCATGGCGATGGAAAGCCTCTATGAGTATGGCGCGCGCGCCGGCTTCTGGCGACTCTATCGCTTGTTCACGGAGCGCGACATTCCGGTCACCGTTTTTGGCGTCGCCAAGGCCATGGCGATGAATCCAAAAGCCGTTGAAGCCATGCTTGAAGCTGATTGGGAAGTGGCGAGCCATGGCTTGCGCTGGATCGATTACCAGGACGTGCCGGAAGCCATTGAGCGCGAACATATCGAAGAGGCGATCGACCTTCACAAGGCGCTGACCGGACAGCGTCCCCTGGGTTGGTACCAGGGGCGCACGAGCCCGAACACCGCGCGATTGATCGCTGCTGAAGGCGGCTTCACCTATGATGCTGACAGTTATGCCGATGATCTTCCCTATTATGATCGCCAGCACGGCCGTGCGCAGTTGATTGTGCCATACACGCTCGACGTCAATGACATGAAGATCGTGGCCTATAATGGCTTTGCCGAGGGCGAGGAATTTTTCCGCTATCTGCGCGATACGTTCGATTACCTGCACGCAGAGGGCGGACGCATGATGTCGATTGGCCTGCACGGACGCATTGCTGGCCGCCCCGGTCGAACCAAGGCGATTGCGCGTTTCATTGATCACATCACCGCCGCAGACGCCGTCTGGATCACCCGGCGGATCGATATCGCTAACCACTGGCTTGAGGAGCATCCGGCATGAAGACTGACGACCCGAACGTGATCGAAGAGGTCAAGGCGGCCTTCTATGAATATGAGCGCGCGCTGATGGAAGATGACCTGGACGCCATGGCGAATCTGTTCCGACATGCGCCGCAAACCGTGCGTTATGGGGTCGGAGAATGTCTCTACGGGTATGAGGAAATTGCGGCCTTTCGCAAAGGTCGTGGCGGATCACCGCAACGCGATCTTGGTCGGGTCGCGATCAGTTCCTATGGCGACTCCATGGCGACCGCGAATGCCGAGTTCTTTCGTGACAATACAAGCGTGCGCGGTCGCCAAAGTCAGACGTGGGTAAAATTTGAGGATGGCTGGAAAGTCGTGTCGGCGCATGTCTCGCTGGAGAAGGATGTTTCGTGACTCTGGATCAGGTCAATGCGCTGGCGCCAGACGCCTTTGTCGAGATGCTTGGTGGCATCTATGAACACAGTCCATGGGTGGCAGAGGCTGTGGTTTCACGACGACCGTTTGACAGTCTGGATGAGCTGCGCGCGGAGATGAATGGGTCTGTCTCCGCCGCGTCGGAGGCGCATAAGCTCGCGCTTCTCCGGGCACACCCGGAACTCGCCGGCAAGGCCGCGATCGATGGAACGCTGACGCAGGCATCGAAAGAAGAGCAGGCTTCGGCAGGCTTGGACCGTATGCTGCCAGAAGAGTTTCAGGCCCTCACAGAGATGAATGCCGCCTATCGCGACAGATTTGGATTTCCATTTATCATCTGTGTGCGGCTGCAGACCAAAGCCAGCATATTGGCCGCGCTTGAAAGGCGGCTGGAAAATTCGGCTGAAACGGAGTTCGAAACAGCACTGGGCGAAGTTAGCAAAATTGCTCAATTGAGACTCGAAGGAGTGATTTCATGATGGATCTGGCGACTTATAGCGAAACGGTTCGCAATGATCTGGACACGCTCGGTTGCGGGGCGCCCAGCTGGGTACAGTCCCGCGATGGCGTCTATGATGTGGTCATTGTCGGCGGCGGACAAAGCGGCATGGGCGCCGCCTTCGGGTTGATGCGCGAGCGAGTGAATAATCTGCTGATCATAGATGAGAATGCGCGCGGTGAAGAAGGGCCCTGGGGCACTTATGCGCGGATGATCACGTTGCGCACGCCCAAACATCTAACCTCCATCGACCTCGGCGTCGCGTCCCTGACTTTCAGGTCCTATTGGGTGGCCCAGCACGGCCAGGAGAGCTGGGACAAAATTGACAAGATCCCGCGCCAGGACTGGCTCGATTACCTGAACTGGTATCGCGACGTACTGGATTTGCCGGTCCAGAACGAGACTACGCTCAAGCAAATTTCGCCACGCGAGAACGGTGTCTACAGGCTGCAGGTCGATGGACCGAGCGGACCCAGTATTATCCGGGCACGCAACGTCGTTCTGGCCACCGGCATTCAAGGAGGCGGTGAATGGCATACACCGGATTTCATCAAACAAAGCCTACCCAAAGCGCGATATGCGCACACATCCGAGGCCATTCCATATAAACAGATGCAAGGTCAGAAGATCGCCATTCTCGGCAATGGCGCGTCGGCTTTTGACAATGCTCAACATGCACTGTCGCAAGGCGTTGGCAGCGTTGATGTCTTCTGTCGCCGAAAGGAACTGCCGCAAGTCAACCCAATCCGCTTCATGGAACAGACCGGCGTGGTGCCACGATTTTGCGATCTGGATGATGCCCTGAAGTATCAGGTCATCTCGTCCTTCATCAAGCGCGCGCAGCCGCCGACGAATGACACATTTACCCGCTCAGCCGCCTGGCCGAACTTTACGCTTCACCTTGGTTCGCCTTGGGATGAGGTGCGAGAGATCGAACGTGGCGTCGAAGTCGTGACCCCAAAGGGCACATTCATGTTTGACTATCTGGTTCTGTCGACAGGCTTGGTGACGGATCACGAATTGCGGCCGGAACTGTCACACGTCGCGGATAAAATTGCCCGCTGGCAAGATGTCTTCAAGGCACCAGAAGATCAGAAAAATCCGATCCTGGACGCGCACCCTTATCTGTCGGAAGGGTTTGAGTTTACGCCCGTCGATTCGGACGACGCGTCCGTCATTAAGGGGCTTTATGCGTTCAATTATTCGGCGCTGGTGAGCATGGGCCTGTCCGCTGCTGCGCTGACAGGATTAGGTTACGCCATCCCGCGCCTGGCCCAGGATATTGCCAGCGGCCTGTTCCTGGAAGACAAGACCGAATGGGTCCAGCGCTATCTCGACTATGATGAGGTCGAGTTCGTGAGCGAGTGGACACCGAAGCAACGCGAAAAGGCAGTCTCCTGATGAGCCTCTCGACTCACGTCCTTGATCTGCATAGCGGGCAGCCCGCCGCCAATATTCCGGTCACGCTGATGCGTGATGACCAGAAGATCGGCCACGCCGTGACAGACTCTGACGGTCGAATTTCCGATTTACTTGGGAATGGTGCAGTGGAATTTGGTCAGTACCAATTGAATTTCGACGTTGCCGACTATTTCGCGCGCCAGGCGTCGGAAACCCTATACGAAACCATACCGGTCAAATTCGTCATCCGGGACATTTCACGGCATTATCACATTCCGCTGCTGCTCTCTCCGTTTGGATACTCTACGTATCGCGGCAGCTGACCCGTGAACGCAAAACCCGCTTCGTTCGCACTCGCGCCCAAAAATCGTGCGCGACGGAGGAAAACTGTGCTCTGGCGGTAGAGAGACAATGACTCCTGAACAAATCCGATAAGGCATGTGTATAAGCAAGTACGGTAATCGGCGCGGCCAGACCTAATCATGAATCATTTCGACTATACCATGGTCGGTATCTACCTCATCGCTCTAATCGCTTTTGGGTATGTGCTCAGGAAACAAAGGTCCGAAGAGGACTATTATCTCGGCGGACGAGAACTCGGTTGGTTTCCGCTCACCCTGTCCGTGATGGCCACGCAGCTCAGCGCCATCAGTTTCGTCTCTGCACCGGCTTTTGTTGGTTTGCGCGAAGGCGGAGGCTTGCAATGGCTAACCTTCGAACTGGCGGTTCCCCTGGCCATGTTATTGGTCATGTTTGTGATTGCACCGCCGCTCTATCGCACCGGCATCGTAAGCATATACGACTTTCTCGACCGTCGGTTCGGGCGTTCAACGCGACTATTGATCAGCCTGTCATTTCAGGTTGTGCGGTCCTTCTCGACCGGGATCATGGTTTATGCCATCGCACTCATCCTCGAAGCAGTTCTCGCAATTCCCCTCTGGCAGTCGGTTGTCGCGGTCGGCGTGATCACGCTGATATATGCGACCTCAGGCGGAATGAAGGCTGTGGTCTATGGCGATGCCATTCAAATGGTGCTTATCCTCGGCGGTATTCTGCTCGTCAGCGGATATGCGGTGGCAGAACTCGGCGGTTTCGCAGCAGCCCTGGGCGAGATCGATCGAGATCGATTACAGGCAATTGATGTCCAGGCCTTTGGCTTTGATGGCGAAGGATTTGGTCTGCTGCCAATGCTGTTTGGCGGCTTTGTTTTGTATGCCTCCTATTACGCCTGCGATCAGAGTCAGGCCCAACGCATCCTGTCGGCCCGCAATGAAGGGGACATTCGACGCCTGCTCTTCATGAATGGCGTGATGCGCTTTCCCGTCGTGATTCTTTACTGTTTTGCCGGCCTGGTCATTGGCGCGACCTTTGTCGGGGATCCCGCTCTGATGGCAAAAGTCCCGGCGGATAAACCCGATTATATGATGCCGATTTTTATCATAGAGCGGCTGCCACATGGTGTGATCGGATTGCTCATCGTTGCCATGCTATCTGCTGCCATGTCTTCGCTGAGTTCGGCGGTCAATTCACTTGCAGCGGCGACAGAAAAAGATCTCGCCATGCTTGGATGGGTTCCATCAGGGCCGGGCAAACAAGTTCAATTTGCGCGTCTCCTTTCGATCGCCTGGGGCCTGGTGATCCTGTTCCTGTCTTTCTTCGCGGGCTCCATCGCCCCGACGGTGATCGAAGCCATCAATAAAGTAGGGTCCGCGCTTTATGGCCCAATTCTGGGTGTCTTTCTGATGGCAATCCTGCAGCGACGACGATCGGCCGTGGCGGCAAATATTGGCCTCTTCGCCGGCCTCATGCTCAATTTGTATTTCTGGCTGTTCAGCCCGAACCTGTTCTGGATGTGGTGGAATGTCATCGGATTGCTCGTCACCCTCGTGACCAGCGGCTTGGTCTCCTTGCTGATCCGTCCCGAACCCAGTGGCGAGGGACGCTTGCTTCCGCAAGCACCCGCCACAACCGTCTGGACTTATAGTGTCGGCCTGATTGTCGCTTTTCTTGTCATCTATGGCGTCAGCTGGACCGCTCCCGTTCTTTTGGGGTGACAAGCAAGACCGTGCGTTAAACCTGGCGAGCCACGGGATAAAACCTTCAATTGGATGATTTTTGGGCAAACCACGAATTGCGTGCCGGGTGTCATCGCATTGCCGTCTCACAGACAGCGTCAGGTCGGCGTACGTTTGAGGTGTGGAATGAATCCAACCTTGTGTTGGCTGAGCCAGCTCGCGCGCGCTAGACCATTATCCAGATCATACATGGCTGACAGATGACACAATCGATACAGACCATTCTGGCGGACTGGGTTGAGGTTCAAATTCGCGCGCATCCAGGAGTACCGATTCTTTTTGTTTCCGGCGCCCAGGGCATCGGAAAATCAACAGCGATCGCGCATTTGCAGCGCCAGTTCGATGACCGCCTCGCGGTCCTTGGACTCGATGATTTTTATCTGACCAGGCGCGAGCGTGAGGCGCTGGCCGATCGGGTTCATCCGCTGTTCGAAGTCCGCGGGCCGCCGGGCACGCATGACATCGCGTTCCTCCGCAAGACGATGGAAGCCTTGCAGCAGGCCGATGCTGCGAGCAAGATCGCTATCCCCAGGTTTGACAAACGCATCGACGATCGCGCGCCGCCGGAAAGCTGGACGATGTTCAAAGGTCGCCCGCGCGCAATCCTCGTTGAAGGGTGGTGCGTTGGAGCCTTGCCTCGGGAGGACGCAACAAGGTCAGCCCCGCTCAACGCGATCGAAGCGAGGGATCCGACAGGCGACTGGCGAGCGTTTCAGGAGACTCAATTGGCTGGCGCCTATGCCGACTTGTGGGACCAGGCCGATGCCTTTTTCCATTTGAGCGCCCCCAGTTTTGAGCAGGTCCTTGATTGGCGCACCCAGCAGGAAGCCACAACGCATGGTGTCGTAGTTGAGGCATTACCAAATGAGACGAAGGCCTGGGTGGGCGAATTCATCCAGCACTATGAGCGCCTGACCCGCCGCATGCTGGAAGGCGGCCGGCGCTCCGGGTACAAGTTGCAAGTTGATGCGGCGCGTCATCCGGAGGCCCGTCAATCCACGCCGCTTCTTGTTTTCTCCGATCTGGACGGCACACTGCTGGACCATCAATCCTACGCATTTGATGCGGCCGGACCCGCTCTGGAAGAATTGCAAAGAACTCACAGCATATTGGTGTTGGCGAGCTCCAAGACAGCGGCGGAGATTGTCGATCTCCGCAAGCGGATGGGATTTGAGCACTGTCCTGCCATTGTCGAAAATGGCGCCGGCCGTCTCGAACCCGGGGACGGTGTAGAGGTAACCGAGAATGGCACTTATCAAGAAATCCGGTCGATCCTGGACCAGGTCCCGAGCGATCTGAGACAGAAATTCGAAGGCTTCGGGGACAACACTCCAGAACGGGTTGCGCAGCTCACCGGTCTGCCAGTATCAGACGCAGCGCTTGCGAAAGCGCGACGCTTCTCTGAACCCGGGCAATGGTCGGGTTCTGCCGAAGAACTGGACGCGTTTCTACAGGAACTGGCGACGCATGACATCCACGCCCGGCAGGGCGGCCGGTTCCTGACGCTGTCCTTCGGCACCACGAAAGCCGATCAAATGTTCGAAATCATGTCCAGATATGCACCAGCCCCGATAATTGCGCTGGGTGACGCCCCGAATGACATTGAAATGCTGGAAGCCGCCAACTATCCGGTCGTCGTCAGGAATGGCATCGGCGCCGGCATTCCCGGACTTCGACAAGACGCGACAGGGCGCGTTCTGCGAACCAAAGATGAAGGGCCGACGGGTTGGAACAAGGCCGTTCTCGGCTTGATGCAGCAGCTTGGAATAGAACAGTAGGAATTGGGCAGTGGCAGACTTTCATCAGCATGGACGCGTCGCAACGCTCCACAATTTGAGAACCACCCGAACTGAGGATCTGGAAGCCCAGCTGGTGGAGTTTTCCGAGCAAAAGAAAATCTGGCTCATTTTGCCTTGTCTTTACTCAGAGCTGGAAGGCGAAGCCATGCCCCGAATCCGCGAAGAGCTGGCGGCAGTTCCTTATATCGACCATATTGTCATCGGCCTGGACAAAGCGACTGAAACGCAATTTGAAAGCGCCAAAGCCTTCTTCTCGGGATTGCCGCAAGACCACTCCATCCTGTGGAATGATGGTCCACGCTTGAAATCGATCGATGAACATCTGGCGAATGCCACCTTGGCCCCGCGCGAGATCGGAAAAGGCCGAAATGTCTGGTATTGTTTCGGCTATGCGCTGGCCAGCGGTCGCGCGGATGTCGTTGCGCTACACGATTGCGATATTCTGACCTATACCCGCGATATGTTGGCACGCCTGCTCTACCCGGTCTGCCACCCGAATTTCTCTTACCAGTTCTGCAAGGGATATTATCCAAGAGTCGCCAGTGGGACCTTGAACGGCCGCGTCAATCGATTGCTCGTCACACCGCTTTTGCACGCGCTTTCCGAACTGTTCGGACACCTGGATTATCTGACCTATCTGAAGAGCTTCCGGTATGCGCTATCAGGCGAATTCGCGATGGAGACCAGCATTCTCAAAGACATTCGCGTACCCTCTGATTGGGGACTCGAAATTGGTGTCTTGTCCGAGGCCTATCGCAATCTCAACGCCCGCCGGATCTGCCAGGTCGATATTGCCGACAATTATGATCACAAACACCAGCCGCTTTCAGAGAGCGACGCCAATGCCGGACTTTCAAGAATGTCGCGCGACATCTCGAAGGCGTTGTTTCGGAAACTGGCCATTCAGGGGGTGGTCTTTCAGAAGGAAACGTTTCGTACCCTCAAGGCAACCTACTACCGAACGGCGCTAGATCTGATCGAAGCCTATGATGCGGTCGCGACAATGAATGGCTTGTCGCTTGACCGCAATTCGGAAGAGCGCGCTGTGGAACTGTTCGCGACAAATGTCGCTGAAGCCGGGGCGCAATTTCTCGAAACGCCGGTCGAAACGCCTCTTATCCCGAACTGGACCCGGATTGATGCCGCCGATCCGACAATCATGCCCCGGATCAAGGATGCGGTGCGCGCGGACGCTGGCGCTTAGGAAATCAGATTGGTGATCCACCGACACTGATAAGGTCGAAACATGATCTCCTCTCCCAGAGGCTCAATCGTATGACCGCTCAGCAGGTCCACCCAATTATCCCCGGAAATCAGATTCAGGGATCGCGCCGGGATTCGGACGTCCTCGTCGGAAATGTTATGGATCGCGAAGATCGACTGATCGCGTTCGAGGTTTTGGCGCCAGAACCCGAAAATCTTGTCCCCGAGCTGCATGGTGAATTGCGTCGCATTGGGATGGAAGGCTTTCTGAGCGCGGCGTATGCCGCATCTTCGATTGAGCTCAGTCATCGCCCGGGCGTGAACACTCTCTTGATCGGCAAGATGCTCATGTAATGAGGGATAATTCCACCGGTGCCGGTTGATCGCGCGGTTGACGCCGGACTTACGCACACCTTCGGTATCATTCGGCGTCGCCAACAAGGCGTGAATGTAGATGGCCGGAATCCCTTCCAGCGCCAGGACGATGGTTTGTGAGCAAATGAACCGATCGAATTGATAGGCGTCGCCCTCCGGAGCCCCCTTCATCATGTCATACCATGTGATGTTCAGCTCGTACGGTTTTTCGGACCCGTCCGGTAAGGTGCGCATATTGATCAAGCCGCCAAACGCCGTCGTCGTCTGCAACATCAGTTCGATATCTTCAGCCGGCAGCAGGCCTTCTGCCGGGCGCATGCCAATGCCATCATGACTGGCGCTGAAATTGAGATAAGCACAACCCAATGGCGCCGGTGGCATCGACATTTGCCACTGATTCAAATAGTCGGACGTGCCGGTCAGCAACGCATGAACAAGCAAAGGCGGCAGCGAGAAATTGTAGATGCTGTGCGCCTCGTTCCGCATCCCGAAATAGGAAAGGTTTTCCGTGTTCGGAACATTCGTCTCGGTGAGCAAAACGACCGACTCCCGGTGATGATCGAGCAGGACTCGCATCAACTGAATGATCGCATGCGTTTCAGGCAAATGGATGCAGGATGTCCCTATCGTCTTCCAGAGAAAGGCGACGGCATCCAGGCGGATCACCCGGACTCCATTCTCGATATGCAGCCTTGTAATCCGCAAAAACTCCAACAGCACTTCAGGGTTTTTGAAATCGAGGTCGACCTGATCGTGACTGAAGGTACACCAGACATGTTTGATGCCGTTTGCCGTTTCGACCTCGCGTAGCAAGGGACTGGTTCGCGGCCGCACGACATCGCTGAGGTCCTTACTCGGATCCGCTTCGACAAAATAGCCATCATACGGCGCCTGTCCTTGCAAATAGGCGCTGAACCAGGGGCCTTGCGATGAGACATGGTTGAGCACCAGGTCAGACATCAGTTTAAATTCGGAGGCAATGCGATTGATATCTGCCCATTCTCCGATCACCGGGTTCACGACCGTATAATCCGTTACAGAAAACCCTTCATCGGATGAGAACGGAAAGAACGGTAGGATATGCACGCCGGTGAACGCGTCTTTCAGGTAGCGCGTCAGGAAATCATAGAGCAGGTCGAGTGGCTTATGCGTGCCATCAATGATGGAATGGCCATATGTGATGAGCAGGATATCATCCTGCGTCCACTGCCCCTGGACGTCGGGATATCTCGGCGTGTCTCTCAGCCACTCACTGTCGGCAAAAAAGCAGTCAAAGACCTGCTCGGACAGAAGAACAACGTCTTCCTCGGGATAGATAAATCCCAATAAATCTTGCAGCTTGGACAATAAACTGGCGGTCACGCATCACCTCGCATGGCAGGATCACAATTCTGGTCGAAGATCATTGGAAAATGGTCAAATGGGCAAGGTCTGATGTGAAAATGTCTGCAGAACGAGATGCAACTGACCGCGTTTCAGCAGCCGGGACTGTTTGACGGCTATTTGGCGTACATGGACTCATCCCCTCGTATTGAGAGCCATTCTTCGCCCGAATCCATCAGATCGATCTCAAAACCCGCATCGGTGGGTGGGCCAGCGTACGTCGCCCAACCACCAGCCCGCCAGCGGCAGAGACCAGAATGGACAGGCCCAGTATGGCAATCAGTTCGGTCCAGGGCATGGCCCATTCTGCCTCAAATTGCTGGGTCACGACGGGCCAGGCAGCCGCCGTGCCGATCGCCGCTCCGAGCAGACTTGCAACCGCTCCGGAAACCCCAAACTCAGCCGCATAGAGCCCGAACACCTGCCATCGGCTGGCGCCAAATGTCTTTAACAATGCCGCCTCTTTTCGACGTTCACGTGCCATGGAGGCGAACGCACCGAATAATACCAATAGTCCGGCGATCAGAACGATGCTGGCAGCTGCATTGATGGCGATCGAGATGTTTCCGAGCAGTCGCCCGGCGGTCGCCAAAGCCTCGCGGGTCTGGAACACGACGACATTGGGAAAATCAGCGGCAAGGGCACCAATAATGGCCGCCTCACCGCCAGGTTCGGTCTGCACAATAGCAATATGCTGAGGTTGAGCTGCCTCAAGCGTGCCAGGTGATAGGATGAACGCGGTGTTCGCGCCAAAACTCCCCCAATCGACATCGCGGAGTGACGCGACGGTCGCTTCCACCTCGCGACCAAACACACGAAAGCCAATTGTATCGTCAAGGCCTAATCCCAGGCCGCGAGCCGCGTCGGTTTCGATCGAAACCAGAAGGGGCCCTGAATAGTCTTCCGGCCACCACTCACCTTCGGTCAAATTCACTTCTGGAGGTTGTCGACCGATATAGGGCATACCTACTTCGCCATCGATCACCCATCGCTCGGATTCGGCGACGGAGTCTTCGTCGATCTCCGCGCCGTTGAGTGAAATCACGCGTCCGATGATGAGCGGAGTCCGGCGGAACGCCTCTGGATCTTCAATCTCAATGCCTTGCGCGGCAATAAGAGCATCAAAGGTCTCGATTTCAGCCTGCGGGATTTGCGTGATGAACAGAGCTGGCAGGTTTGCTGCCGCAGTCTCCTTCACCTGCCGAACGATATTGGCCTGAATGACCACAACAAAGACAAGCAAGGCCAATCCCAGTCCCAGCGCGGGCGCGACCTTTGGGGCAAGCGAGCCAGGTCCAGACAGATTGGACAGGACCAGGCGCCCAAAACCGCGCGCTGCCGGCAAAGCGCGTCTTGCCCCTCGTCGAATGAGCACAGCTGCGCCCAGAAAGATCAACCAGGCCAATCCAGACCCTGCGAGCAGAAAGGCTGTGATCACAGGAGTCGAACTGGTAATGATCGCCAGAAGGACGAGGGTGATCGCGGCAGCGACCGCAAACCCGCCCTCGAGCCGGGGTACTGATGCCTGATCGTCGAGCCCGAGCGATCGAAACAGCGCTGCTGGTCGCGTCGCCCGGGCACGGCCGAGCGGGGGTAAGACGAACATGGCCGCCGCCAACAAGCCCAGGAAAATCCCGCGCAACAGGGGGTCCGGATAGATTGCCAGAACGGATGGCAATGGAATTCGATCGCCGAGAAAGGCTGCGATTAGGAATGGCATTGCTGCCCCTAACCCGACTCCGATCAAGGCGCCCAGGAGAGCCAGGACGCCTAACTGGATAAGGTAAGCCATCCGGATGGTCTGGGTGTCAGCCCCGAGGGCCTTGAATGCGGCGATGGAGTGAATGCGGCTTTGCAGAAAGGACGTGCAGGCCTGGGCGATGCCGACACCCCCGGCGACCAAAGCGGCGATACCAATCACGGACAGGAACGTGTTCAGCATTTCGAGCAGGCGTTGCAAACCATCAATCGCGTCTTCGGGAGCGCGATAACGCAATCCCGAATTACCCCACTCTGTTTCCGCGGCTTGCGCCACATCATTACCGGTTTGGCCTTCCGGCAGGATCATCAAGTAACGCGAACGAAACAGTTGACCATTGGTCAATCGGCCCGCCTCTTCCAGAGCGGTCAGATCGATCGTCGCTTCAGGACCGAATACGCCAGGCGTGCCGATACCATCCGCCTCGGCATCCAGACGGGCTCGGATGGTGGCGGTGATCGTGCCGAGTTGAATATCATCACCGATTTCGAGCGTGAACGCCTCCAGCAGAGAGGGGGTAACCGCAATGCCCCATTTGCCATTCTCGAACGCCAGAGCCTGATCCAGACTTGCAGTGCCAAACACAACATCCGTTCCAAGCAAAGGATGCTGATCATCCACAGCCCGAATATCAACTTGCTGGCGCGTTTCGCCCGCCTGCCCCATGACGTTCAAGCTGATCCGTTCGGAGACCTGTCCTTGCGCGTCCATCCAGGCCCGCTCCTCGGGTGTCGCGCGGCGCTGCGAGGCCGTGAACATCGCGTCTCCGCCGAGCAGCGTTCGCGCTTCGGATACGAGCCCGCGGCTAAATCCTTCAGTAACAGACCCCGCTGCTGCGATCGCGAAGACGCCAAGCGCGATACAGGCCAGATAGATCACAAACCCGCGGACACCGCCCGCCAGCTCTCGACTTGCAATGATCCAGGCCAGCCTGCTCAATGTAACTGACCGTCCAGCATATTGACGGTGCGATCAGCCCGCGCCGCCAAACCCTGATCATGTGTGACCAGAACGAGCGTCGACCCTTGTTCACTCGCAATCCGGAACAGCAAATCCGCGACGGCGGCGCCTGTCCTGGTATCCAGATTACCCGTCGGCTCATCCGCAAACACAAGATCGGGTTCGCAAGCCAGAGCCCGCGCCACAGCGACTCGCTGACGTTCTCCGCCAGAAAGCTGCCCCGGATAGTGGTCAAGTCGATCTGTCAGGTCGACCGCGTGCAATGCGCGTTTCGCTCGCGCCAGGGCATCATCCATCGCGGCAATTTCCAGCGCCGCGCGAACATTATCGAGCGCCGTCATGGTTGGCAGCAAATGAAAGGACTGAAACACCATACTCACCCGACCGCGCCGCAGGCGTGCCAGCTCATCTTCGTCCAGGCCCGACAGGTTTGTCCCGAGCAGGTTCACGTCACCTGTGGTTGCCCGCTCCAGACCAGCGCCGATCGAAATGAGCGATGATTTACCGGATCCCGAAGGTCCGACAATCGAAACAGATTCCCCCGCTGCGCAGGAAAAATCAACGCCGCGAAGAATCTCTACCGGGCCGGACGTCGAAGACAGCGTCAAACCGACATTGGTCATGCTTATAGTATGTGTCATGTACATATTTAGGTAACGCAAATCGACGGACTGTCGATCAAGGAATGGGAATAGGCCACGGTGAAACTGAAATTGCACTTTTTTGCGACCGCGATCACCGCTCTGATCCTGTCAGGATGCGGTGCACCGTCCACCGCTCCTGATCCCGTTGTGGATGCATCTGAAGCGGAACGCGTGCGCGACGCAGGCCCCACTGCACCCTTGTCGACAGATCCGGAAACCGTCAGCGACACGCGTAAGATTGTCATGCTTGGCGACAGTCTGACAGCGGGGTTTGGCCTACCACCTTCGGACGCTCTGCCCGAGCAGCTTGAACGCCTCTTGATCGCTCAGGACTATGCCGTGGAATTCGTCAATGCCGGCGTATCGGGCGATACCAGCGCCGGCGGCCTGGCGCGATATGATTGGAGCGTCGCGTCGGTCAATCCGGATATTCTGGTCGTCGCCCTTGGCGCAAATGACTACCTGTCGGGTCTCGATCCTGATCAGACGCGCGCCAACCTGACCGCTATTATCGAGCGCGCACAGGCGGCTGACATCCCAATCCTTCTGGTCAGCCTGTCCGCTCGGTCTTCCGAGGCAAGCGATCCACGCGCCGCCGCGTTTGCCGAGATCTACCCTGACCTCGCCAGCACTCATAGTATTCCACTCTATGAAGGACTGATGGATCCGATTTTCGACAAGCCCGAATTCCTGATGCCGGATGGACTACACCCGACTGCGCCCGGCGTCGGCGTCATCGCGCAGCCACTGGCGGACATGCTGGCCATGGTTTTGTCAGAACAGGATTGAGGCGCATTCTGCACCCCAGGTGACAACACTTATTGCGTTCCCTTCTCGCCGCGCACCACAACGAACTCCCCTGGAATCTTGTAACCCTGGGATGACCGAAATGGCGCGATCGACGCGATATATTCCGAATGCGCCGCGTCGCGCGTCTCGGCATCGAACCGATCATACGCCAAGGCTACAGGCCCACCGATAAAGGCCGCTTCAATCGCGGCTTCATCAGTGTCATAGGGCAGCGACGTCTGAAAGCGCACGGTTTCAAGCGGACTCAATCCGGCTTGTTCCATTTCCATTGCCATGACATCGCCCGTCCCCAATCGGAAAAACATCGGACAGACATCCGTCTCGACCCGTGCGTCGACAATCGGGAAAATGTCGGCCCAACCGCAATTCTTGCGCGCGCCCCAGACGGCGCAAACAGCGCGTCCACCGGGTTTCAGCAAGCGGGTGACTTGTTTCATCGCCTCCAGGGGCTCGGGCACATACATCAAGCCAAGCGCACAAGTGATGAGATCGAATTGAGCATCCTCGAGGCCGTCCAGCGATTCCGCGTCTGCGCGGAATGCATCGACTTGCCTGTATCCGCCCTGTCTGGCGGCCTGCGCCACATGGTCGACCATTTTCTGGGAGATATCTGTTGCCACGACCCGACCGGTCGGCCCCACCGCCTCGGCGAGCGGGAATGTGACAAGGCCTGTCCCACAAGCAATGTCGAGGACGTGTTCACCGGGCTTTGCAGCCGACATTTGCAACAATTGGGTCTGCGCTTCGCGCAAGCTTTCGCGCCAACCATCATCATAGTGTTCGACGGCTTTGTCCCAGCCATAGCGTTGAATGCGTCTTTGCAGTTTCGCGTGCATCGTCTTGTTCCTTTTATTTAAGATCAGGCTGCGACCGGCGCTTCAATGGTCAGCGCGGTCTCAATCGATTGCGGGTTGCGGAAAACCTCCACGAGCGGGCTATGCGCGAAGGAGGTTTCAATCACCTGCGCTACCGCATCGCGATCAGCATCGGACTGAACCGAGACCGCAATACGAATGGCTTCAAAGCCGGCGCTTGCGCGATCGCACACACCCAGCTGCCCTCTTGCATCGACATCGGTTTCGACGGTTACGGTGATGTGCTCAATCGGCACGTCGAGGCGCGACGCCCAGAGCTTGATCCCGATTGCCAGACAGCTGCTGAACGCAGCGCGCAGAATGGTGCTCGGGGATGGGCCAGCATCTTCGCCGCCCATGGCCTTGCCGACATCGACCGTGATTTCCTGGTCTTTCTCGACGGTCCGACAGACCGTGCCGGCGCCGACGGTGGCAATATTGGTATAAGTCCGTTGGCCGCGGGCCGGCTTCAGCGTGACGACCTGAACCGAGCGTTCTAGGGCAGATTTGATGACAGATTGCGAATTCATGTGAGTCTCCATGAGTGTTGGATCAGGCCGCTTCAGCGACGGATTGGCCGAGATAGCTGGCAAGGTGGCGGGAAAGATCTTGGGCATCGTCGCCGACGCCGTCGATCAAGCTCGACTTGCGGCGACGGAGGAAAGGCAGTCCGAGCGCATAAAGCCCGGGTGCATCAACAATGCCGCCCCGATGGCGCAACTCGCCGCGCGGCGTGATTACGGGAACGTTCAGCCAGGAATAGTCAGGCTTGAATCCCGTGGCCCAGATGACGGTCTCTATACCGGCCGCTTTCAGATCGAGCTGCAAGAGTGGATCACTTGGAATGATCGTATCGCGCAAACGGTAGGAGGCTTCCGTCACGCCACCCGGCGCTTCCGCGTCAATCCAGTCATCGATTTGCGTCAGCAAACGGTTCATCTTCAGATCCGCCAAACGACAAACATTGGCGAGCGATCCGGAAAACTGAATCTTGCCGTCATGAATGTTCATCACACGCCCGGCAATCTGAACGCCGATGGCCTGCAAACTGTTGAGACTGATCGTCTCCTGCGTCGGGCTGCCAATCAGTTGCAGTGATGGCACGTGGCGGGCGCGGCGAATGTCGTCGACCTCAGACAGGGTCATGTCCATGACCCCGGTTTGATCCATCCACCATTTGATGTCGCGGCCGCGATAGGTGCGCGGCACGCGCACATGTTCCCCGGTGGCGAGGATGACTTGCCGTCCAGACCGTTGAAGTTCACTGGCAAGTTGAACCCCGGTTGCAGAAGCGCCTACGATGAGTACGCCACCGTCCGAGAGTTGTTCAGGATTTCGATAAGTTAGCGGCGTCAACGAGGCCACGTCGCCAGGGAGCGCGGCCGCACTGGGCGGGATGTTTGCGATATTGCAGGCCCCCGACGCCATGACCAGGGTGCGACAGGTCCAGTCGCCGCGACTGGTTTTGACGTGGTATCCCCGGTCGCTCGCATCGACGCTGAGTACCGTGGATTCGGATTCCACCGGCGCGGCAATTTGATTGGCATAGCCGGATAGAAAGTCGATCGTTTGCGGCATCGTGCGATAGCCGTTCGGCTGGTCGCCAGTATAGGTATAGCCGGGCAGCCGGCTCTGCCAGTTTGGGGTTAAAAGGCGGAGCGAGTCCCACCGTTCGGTTCGCCAGGAATTGGCGACCTGGCCGCGTTCCAGCAGGACGTGTTCGATCGAACGCTGGCTGAGGCAATGGCTCATTGCCAGACCGGCTTGTCCGGCTCCGATAATCAGGGTGGAAATGTCACGCATGGGACTCGCTCCTAGTTTGGGGGAGGAAAGATCAGGCCACCGTCACGAAGACGTTGGTCGGATTGGTGATGATGTCGAAAACAGCCGAGCGCTTCTGAGATTGCGCCACCAGAGCTGCGATATCCTCATCGCTGGCATCGGCATCGATGTCATAGCGAACGCGAACCGCGCTGAAGCCATTACGAACACTGCTGTCGACACCAAGGATGCCATACAGGTTCATGTCACCTTCGAGCGTGGCCTTGACGGAACGCAGATTGATGCCGCGATTTTCAGCGACAGAAGCAATCCCTGCGGTCAGGCAGCCGGCCAGACCGGACAGGACGATTTCGACCGGTGTTGGTGCGACGTCGGTTGCGGCGAACACTTCCGGGTGATCAGAATCGATCGTGAAGGTCTTGCTGCGGGCATGCTCTTCGCCGAGGCCAAAAAAGCCGTTCATTTCCATGCGTGTGTGTGCGCCATTCTTCCATTCGCTGCTCGCTTTCCAGGTAAACTCAGCGGCCTCTGGCGCGTTTTCAAGCGCTTCACGAGCGCCCAGAAGAGCCTCCACATTGACGCCATTCAATTGCTCATTTGCGGGTTGTGTCTGTGTCATAAGTGTCTCCAAAAGTTGAATTCAGACCAAGTGTCGGTGTCGACGGAGACAGGTCTAACCGAGCGCTGATTTTACGCTTGAAGATTGCATGGAGAAATCTTGAAGATTTCTTGGTTTCGCGAAAA
>JBCCCT010000056.1:0-18221 GCA_039033355.1 Pseudomonadota bacterium
ATGGCGGTGAGACAGGGATTCGAACCCTGGAGACTATTGCTAGCCTACACACTTTCCAGGCGTGCGCCTTCGACCACTCGGCCACCTCACCGTAAGCCGGGCTGTATACTTCAGGTGAGCGATACTGCAAGACATGACATTGCAGTTGGCTGCACATGACCCATATTGGCTGAGAACCAGATCCGAGGCTGACCATGCTTTTTTCCCGCAAACCCGCCGCTTTGCCGTCCCGTGACACCGCTCTTCCGGGGCGGGCCATGGCGATTCCGACCGCGTCGACGCATTTCATCAATGGCCGCGATCTGACGGCGCCGGCGCCAGCTGGGATGAAGGAAATCGTCTTTGCGCTGGGCTGTTTCTGGGGCGCCGAACGCGTGTTCTGGCAAATGGACGGCGTCTATGTCACGCAAGTCGGCTATGCGGGCGGCTATACGCCCAACCCGACTTATGAAGAGACCTGTTCCGGCCAGACCGGCCATACCGAAGTGGTCCGCGTGGTCTATGATCCCGCACAAGTGTCGCTCGACGCGCTGCTGAAACTGTTCTGGGAAAGCCATGACCCGACCCAGGGCATGCGTCAGGGCAATGATGTCGGGACCCAGTATCGCTCTGCCATCTATACTTATGATGACGCTGATCTGGTCGCCGCCCGCGCCAGCGAAGCGGCTTACAATCAGGCTCTCGCAACGGCTGGGCGCGGCGCCATCACGACCGAGATCAAACCGCTCGACGCATTCTACGCCGCAGAAGATTATCACCAGCAATATCTGGCCAAGAATCCGGCGGGGTATTGCGGGATCGGCGGCACGGGTGTCACGTGCCCGATGCCGGGCGCGCACGCGCTCGATTAAAGCGTCGACCCACCGGTCACTGAAAAGCGTTTGCGGCTGGACAACATGGTCTGGCCTTGCTGCACGGCCTGATTGGTCGCCTGGGCGAGCTGCAGGATCGGATCGGTCTTCAGACGCTCGACGGCCAGCTTGAGATGATCCATCGCCTCGCGCACCCGGATCGGGTCGAAATTGGCTTGGGCCTGATGCAAGAGCGCCCGGCCCAGATCGATGCGGGCCTGAACCTCAAAGGCTGGCAGCAGGCTTTGCTCGGCGGCCAGACGCTTGCGGCGAAATTCGACGACCCGGCTGAGACGGTCCGGCGTCGCCAAAGCCAGCGCCATGGAACAATAATCGGTTTCCAGAGTCAGCTGTGTCCGGTCTGGCAGCGCGCCCGCGTCGTCGAGACAGGATTCGAGGATGGCGGCGACAGGTTCCAGCTTCTCGGCGCGATAGGCAGAGCCATCAGCCAGGCCAGGTTGCAAGGCGCGGGCAACCAGATAAGCCACGACGCGCGAGGTTGTGTTCTCATTGGTCTTGTCGATCAGTGGCAGCAGGCCTTCGGAATGCATCGCATCCTCGGGTTTCAATGAACCGCCGAGCGACAGGACCTCGACACTGGTCGGTTCCTGCTTGCCATGCTTGCGATGACCCCACAGGACCAGATCGGTCGAGGATTTTTCAAGCCAGCGGGTCGCGGCCGCGCGCAACCCTTTTGCGCCCTTGGCCCGGATGCGCGGCGCCCGGACGATTTCAAATGGAGAGCCGAACGTGAAAAGTTCGAGATGCTCTTCCAGTGCGGCGATGATCGCTCGGGTTTGCTTCGATCCCTTGGGTCCCATGATGGGCGCGATCGCGATGCCGAAGCCTTGCGTCGACCGTCGCTTGCGGCTGGCCAGCGTGGTTGTGATCAGCGTTACCAGCGAGGCCGCGCTCTTGAACAGAAAATAGGCAAGCAGCAGCCCCAGGGCGATTGCGGTCGCAAAGCCCAGACTGCTCCAGATCAGGGATCCAGCAATCTGGCTGTTAAACCACTCAATCAATGTCGATACTTGCGCGGGCATGGGGTTTTTGGCCTGGTCCGAAACTCGATCCCCCAGATACCGCACGGAAAGGCATTTTCGCAATGCAAAATGACTGTTAGGGGACGATTCGCGTCATTGGGCGGGCAGGGAGGTCACATTAGGCGATGTTTCGCACGCGTTTTGCCCCTTCGCCGACCTATTATCTGCATCTCGGACACGCGCTTTCAGCGCTGCATGTGTGGCAGGCGGCAGACACTGCGGGGGGCGAGGTCTGGCTGCGCATCGAGGACATTGATACGACCCGGTGCCGCCCTGAATATACAAAGGCGATTTATCAGGATTTGCGCTGGCTCGGGCTCGACTGGCCAGAACCGGTGCGGGTGCAGTCGGATCATTTTGAGGACTATGCCGCAAGTGTTGCATCGCTGGCGCAGGCCGGGCTTGCCTATCGCTGTTTCCGAACCCGCTCGGATCTCGCGCAATTACATGACCCTCAACAGCCTGGTCCGCATCCAGCGGTCGAAGAAGCCGCACTCCTCGAAAAAGGTGAACCCTTTGCCTGGCGCCTGTCATTAAGCGCCGCCCGCGCGAAACTGGGCAAGGACTGGGACAGGCTCAGCTATACAGAGATGACACCGGGCGGATTGCAGACGCATCGCGCGCGACCCGAATTGCACGGTGACATCGTCATTGCCCGGAAGGACAGTCCGAGCGCTTATCATCTCGCAGCGACCCATGATGACGCCTTGCAAGGCATGACGCATATTGTGCGCGGTGAAGACTTGCTTGATGCGCCGCACATTCAAACGCTGCTTCAGGTGCTGATGGATTGGCCGCAGCCCGTCTATCAGCATCATGCTTTGCTTTACGATGAGGATGGCAAGAAACTCTCCAAACGGCAGAAGAGTATTTCGCTTGCGAGCCTGCGCGCCGACGGTATGACGGCGCAGCAGGTCAGAGCACGTTTGGGGTGCGCATAGATGACAGAGCTTATGGCCCAGCGGCGTGCGCCGGTCTGGTTTGGCCCCTTAATGGTATTCATGGGTGGCGCCTGTATCGGTCTTGCCCCGATTGGGTTGCGCCTTGGCCTGGATGATCTTGGACCGCAGGCGATTGCGTTCTGGCGGTTTGCGTTTGCCGTTCCGGTCCTGTTTTTGATGGTTCTGCTGATGCGCAAGGGCCTGCCAGGAAAGCCGAACAAATTCATCCTGATTGCGGGCACCTGTTTCGCTTGCCAGATTGCGCTCTGGCACTGGTCCCTGACCCTGACGACCGTCGCCAATGCCACGTTCATCGTGAATATTGGCAATATCTGTGTCGGTTTGACGGCCTGGATCTTCCTGCGCGAACGCCCGACCCGCATATGGGTTCTGGCGGTCCTGATCGCGATTATCGGCGCCGCGGCCCTATCGCTGGGCGGCGGGGCGGACGGCAAGGCCGATCTGCGTGGTGACTTGCTTGCTTTCGCGGCGGCTATCCTGGTGTCTTGCTATGTGGTCGCCTCGAAAGTCGCGCGCCGGTCTCTGTCAGGCATTGAAGCGATTTTTTGGCTGACGGCGGTGGAAGCGCTGGTTGCCGGTTTCCTGGTAATGGCGTTTCGGGAAAACTTCCTGCCCGCCAATCTCAACGGCATGCTGGCGCCCCTCTTCCTGGCTTTGATTGTCCAGATCGGTGGCCAGGGTCTGATCATTACCGGTCTCGGACACACGCCGGCAGCGATCGCCGGGGTGTTGATCGTGGTTCAGCCAGTCGTTGCGGCGGCGATTTCCTGGCAACTCTTCAACGAACCCCTGCTGCCAATCCAGGCGGGGGGCGGCTTGCTGATCCTGCTCGGCATCTTCATTTCCCAGCGTGGACACAGGCCAGCCAGTCCATCATCAACCTGATACGGGTCTCTAGAGAATGAACTTGGACAGATCCGCATTGCCGACCAGGTCGGACAATTGCGCGGTCACATAGTCTTCCGTGATGGTCACAGTCTCGCCTTTGCGGTCTGACGCGGTGAAACTGATTTCATCGAGCAGGCGTTCCATGACCGTATGCAGGCGCCGCGCGCCGATATTCTCGACTGAGTCATTCACTTTCACGGCGAGGTCCGCGAGCGCATCAATTGCGGCTTCTTCAAATGTCAGCGTCACGCCTTCGGCATCCATCAGCGCCTGATGCTGGCGGATCAGCGAGGCTTCCGGTTCGACCAGAATGCGGCGCATATCATCCCGTGTCAGAGCGGTCAGTTCGACCCGGATCGGCAGCCGGCCCTGCAATTCAGGCAACAAGTCCGATGGCTTGGAGACATGAAAGGCGCCGGAGGCAATGAACAGGATATGGTCGGTCTTGATCGGGCCGCGCTTGGTCGACACGGTTGTGCCTTCGATCAAAGGCAGAAGGTCCCGCTGCACGCCTTCGCGGCTGACATCGGCGCCCGATCTTCCGGACGCGCCGGCCACTTTGTCAATCTCGTCGAGAAAGACGATGCCATCTTCTTCTACTGCGCGCGCGGCTTCGCGAGCAATCGCATCCTCATCGATCAGCTTGTCCGCTTCTTCGTCAATCAGTGGCTGATAGGCTTCACGGACGGTGGTGCGGACGCGCTTGGTGCGCTGGCCCATCGCCTTGCCGAGCATGTCGCCGAGATTGATCATGCTCATCGATCCGCTGCCGGGCATATCCATCATCTGCATCGGATTGCTGGTTTCGGCGAGGTCGATATCGACCGCCTTGTCGTCCAGCTCGCCATCGCGCAGCTTGCGTCGAAAGACTTCGCGCGTCGACGATTGTGCGTCTTCGCCGACCAGGGCATCGAGCAGGCGTTCTTCAGCTGTGTCGCGGGCCTGATCTTCGACCGTCTTGCGTTTCTGATCGCGCAGCATGCCGATCGCTGCTTCCACCAGGTCGCGGACAATCTGCTCGACGTCGCGGCCGACATAGCCAACTTCAGTGAACTTGGTTGCCTCGACTTTCAGGAAGGGGGCATTGGCGAGTTTGGCGAGCCGCCGTGAGACTTCGGTTTTACCGACACCGGTTGGCCCGATCATCAGGATGTTCTTGGGTGTAATCTCCTCGCGCAAGCCTTCCGGTGCCTGTTTGCGTCGCCAGCGATTGCGCAGGGCCAGAGCGACCGCGCGCTTGGCATCATTCTGTCCGACAATGTGGCGATCAAGCTCCGAGACGATCTCGGCGGGCGTCAATTGGGTCATGAGCAGGTCCGACGTGGTTAGGCAGGTTCAGGTGGAAATACCTGGCTCCATGTGCCGCCTTTTGGGAAAAATACAAGCACGCCCCTGCGCGCCGTCTTCCAGCCGGCGCCGAGCAGAACGACACCTGTCCCGATAATCATCGTCACCGTGATGAAGATATTGAACCCATCCAGGCCGATCCGGTTGAGCACGAAAACCAGTGTCACGATGAAGGTCAGAAGACTGGCCGCGATCAAGGCGCGGCGATTGAGCGCCAGTGACACGACACCAATTGTCAACAGGACGAGCAGGAGGGTGATCCCTTGAGAGGCATCATCGGCGCCACTGGTTGAACCGCCCAGAATGTTGGAGCCCGTGACCAGAGCGCTGATGCCCCAGATCAATTGTGGCGCAGCGGCCAAATGCAGCCAGAACGCATTGTCGGAGGCTTTGCGAATGCGTTCCGGATCTTTCATGTCGAACCAGATCGCGACCGCCAGCGTCGCGGCGCCCATCAAAACCAGCAATGGTCCGCCGACCACCTGATAGATGTCGCCGAAGAAACTCGCGCCGACATAGACCGCCCCTGCCGCAGAAATCGCGCTGAGGGCCAGAGAGAAGGGCAGGCGGAAGCGGATGAAAATAGCGAGTGAGGCCGCGAGTGCAGACAGGAAGACGAACACGCCCAACATGCCTGTGGTGCCGTACATCTCGCTGAAATCCAGCCGTTCGATATCGGCGCCGATCACGCTGGCGGCAAAGGACATGGCGGCGGAGGTGCAGAAGACCACAAAGATCACAGACAGCGCCATGCTGGGCAAAAGCAGGCGGCGGCGCGCGCAAAAATATTCCATGAGCAGCCATGCAAAGGCCGCGACAGGCAAGGAGAACATCACCCCGGCCAGCAAATTGCCGGACGCCATTGCTGGCGCCGAGAACGTTCCGACCAGAGCGATCACACCGACAAAGAGAATGCCGAGGCCAAGCGTGATGAAGATGTCATTGAAATTGGCCAGGAAGCGCAAATTCTCCTGGCCGATCTGTTCATTGCCGGCGCCATCATCCTTGCGGGACAGAAGGAAGGCTTCCAGTCTTGAGGCCTGATCGGCGCTCAGCAGATTGGCGGCGACCGCCGCGCGCAAGTCCGTTCGATCAAACATCCAGCACCTCCACGGTAAAATTGGCATTGGTATAGACGCAGATATCAGCGGCGATCTCCATGGCCCGTCGGCCAAGGGTTTCGGCATCCTTTTCATATTCGATCAGCGCCCGCGCGGCCGACAGGGCATAATTGCCGCCAGAGCCGACCGCAACGACCGGGTATTCCGGTTCCAGGACATCGCCTGCGCCGGTCACGACCAGCGTGGTATCCTTGTCCGCCACGATCAGCATGGCTTCGAGTTTTTGCAATTGCCGCTCGGTTCGCCATTCCTTGGCGAGTTCAACCGCGGCGCGCTGTAACTGGTTCGGGAATCGTTCGAGCTTTTGCTCCAGGCGTTCGAACAACGTGAACGCATCTGCCGTCGCGCCGGCAAAGCCGCCGAGAATATCGCCGCCGCCCAGACGGCGCACTTTGCGGGCATTGCCCTTCATGACGGTCTGTCCCATCGAGACCTGTCCATCGCTCAACATGGCGACATGTTTGTCAGTGCGAACGGCGAGGATGGTCGTGCCATGCCAATCTGGCGAAGACGAAGATTTATCGTTTATCATAAAACTCTAAATGACGAAGATTTATGAAAATATCAAGCCCCTGTTCGAAACAGGCGTGTTTAGGCTGACATTTTTTGCGTCATAAAGGGCTGAGTTTTCAGCATTTCTTCAAAAGCGGACGCCGAGACAGGCGGGCTGTACAGGAAGCCCTGACCGATATCGCATTTGCGATTTGTCAGGAAGCTGGCCTGTTCCTCGGTTTCGATGCCTTCGCCGACAATCGTCATGTTCAGCGAGTTCGCCATGGACAGGATCATGTCGACAATGGCGCTGGCCTGTTCGTCCTGCGGCGTGCCGGTCAGGAATTGCCGGTCAATCTTGAACACGTCGAAATCAATCTGAGTCAGGACAGCGAGGTTTGAGTGGCCGGTGCCGAAATCATCCATGGCGAGCTTCATGCCGAGCCGACGCAGCGGCTCAAGCACAGCGCGGACCCGATCGGGCTGTTGAATCGCGAGGCTTTCCGTGATCTCGACTTCGAGCTGGCGCGGCGACAGACCGGACTTGGCGAGCGCATCGAGAATGGTCTCCGCCAATTGCTCGTCTTCAAACTGGCGCGGCGAAACATTCACGGCGAGATTGATCGGGAAGCCCTCGCGGGTCCATTTGGCGGCCTCGTCACACGATTTGTACATGATCTGTGACCCGATCTTGCCGATCAGGCCGCATTCCTCGGCCAGCTCGATAAAGACAGATGGCGAGACCAGACGGCCATTGTCCAGCTGCCAGCGGGCCAGGGCCTCGGCGCCGGAAATACGACCCGTCTTCAAATCGATCTTCGGCTGGAAGAGGGGAATGAACCGATCTTCGGATACGGCCTGGCGCAATTCGGCTTCAAGTTTTACCTTGGCATCGCGCTGACGTTCCAGCTTCGGCGTATAGAAGGCAAAACCATTGCGCGATTTGGCTTTCAGATCATCCAGCGTGGCCTGGGCGCGCTCGAGGATCTTGGCCAGACTATCCCCGTCCTGCGGGATCAGGACGATACTCCCGTTCAGGGTGACCGGGACGTTCTGCTGCGGACATGTCAGCGGGACGCGGAACTCGCCCAGTAATTCGCGAATAACCTGCGCGACATCATCGCGCGAGGCATTGGCTTTGATCAATAGCGCGAACTGATCGGAGAACAGACTGCCCAGCACCCAGTCGCTCGTCTCATAGCCATGTTTCATAACGGCTTGTTCCGCAAAGATGCGGAGCCGGTTGGCGGCCTCAATATAGGCCTCATTGGTCAGCGGCAGGTTCGGCCCGTCCTGGCTCGCATTCTGGGCTTGAAACTCGATTGTGATGAGCACCGCTTGCGAGGCCGGCGACAGGACATGGACGGCTTCCTTGACCTCCTGGTGGAAGGCCGGCTCGTTCAGCAGGCCGGTCCGCTCATCGAGGCGGGCGGTGGCGCGCAAATGGTCCAGCTCCTTGGCCACGCGACGGGTTGCCCGAGTGGTTGCCAGGGCGAGCTGGCGAAACTCGGCAAAGGCAAACTTGGACACTTTGCGCCGGCTCGTGCCGACCAGAGAGTAATCGCCGATAAGCCGGGTGACCTGGCCGACATAACCGACCACAGTATTGGCAAAGAAGCCCATGATCAGGGCCGACAGTCCGGTGACACCCAGACAGATCAGGACGGCGCCCCAGATCGGCAGCGGCGGCTGGAATTCGTGGCGTGATGCATAGACCAGTGTGCCAAGCGTTTCATCGCCATGCGTCAACGGGAAGTGTTTCGCGCGCGCCTCGGCCTCTGGCGTTAGGGTGCCCATGAGCGGCTCTCCCGCGGGGTCGAGGATCAGGGCGCGCTCAGCCAGAGAGTGCTGCATAGCGGTTTCAATGGCGCGGGTCTCCTGGTGCGCCAGTTCCTCGCTCATGATTGCCGCAACCTGGGCGCCGCTTTCCTGCGCGCTGAGCTGATAGGCATTCCAGGACTGGGCGAAATAGAAAATCGTGAAGATGCTGGACAGGATCAGTGCCAGCGCGGCCGCAACCAACGAAAGCACGCTGGCGAAGCTTGTCCTCGCCAGTGATCTCGAAAAGGCTCGAATAGGTTTCAACGCAACTGCCTTTTATGCCCGACTCATCCCTCTACAATCGTTGTGACCGCAATTGTTTAGGGAGTCGTGAACAGATCTGTGCTAGCCGACAGTGGAATTAAACCTTATCTGAGCCCGCATGACTGACAGAACCGCCACCATTTCGCGCAAGACCAAAGAAACCGATATCACCGTGACCGTGAATCTCGACGGGACGGGCAAGACGGATATTGCGACAGGCATTGGGTTTTTCGACCATATGCTGGATGCGCTGGGCCGCCATTCCTTCATGGATCTGACCGTCAAGGCAGATGGCGATTTGCATATTGATGGCCACCACACGGTAGAAGACACCGGAATTGTGATTGGGCAGGCGATCAAGCAAGCTTTGGATGATTTTGCAGGTATTACCCGCTATGGCCACGCTTATCTGCCCATGGATGAGACGCTGAGCCGTGCCGCGGTCGATCTCTGCAAACGCCCTTATTTCATCTGGAAAGTCGATTTTCAGCGCGACAAGATTGGCGATATGGACACGGAATTGTTCAAGGAGTTCTTCCAGGCGCTGGCGGGCAATGGCGGCATGTGCCTGCACATTGAGAATCTCTATGGCGAAAACAATCACCACATTGCGGAAAGCTGTTTCAAGGCCGTCGCACGTGCCTTGCGCATGGCGGTGACCCCGGACATGAAACTGGCCGGGGCCGCTGCCAGCACCAAAGGCAGTCTCTAGACCGGGTTTTGCGGACAGATCAGGTATTTCTGACCGGTCGTCTTGGCATTGTATTTGGCAACATTTTCAGCCTGTAGCGCCTCTGACAGAGACAGCTCGCCTGTATAATTGCTGGCAAAGGTCGTGGTCAGTTCATCTGCGACCCGCTTGCGCAGGCGCATGGCGACCTCCATGCCGGCCTTGGCAAGGAAGTTCGGTAGCAGCCAGCCACCAACGCCCCAGGCCATGCCATAGCCGCGGCTGAGCGTTGTCGGCGACGTATCGAGACCGCCATAGAGATAGACCTGCTTATGGGCGACAGACCCGTAAATGCTGTACGCACCCGGCGTCCGCGCGGCGGCGCCTTCCATCGCGGTCAGGATGTCTGAGGCCAGCTTGCCGCCGCCGGTCGCATCAAAGCCGAGCGTCGCGCCGGTTTCATGAATCGCATCGATCAGGTCCGGCATGAAACTGTCTTTGCTGGAATTGACGATGTATTTTGCGCCCAGGCCTTTCAGGATCTCTTCCTGTTCCGGCTTGCGAACAATATTGACCAGATCCACGCCATCGGCCTGACAGATCCGGTTCAGCATCTGACCGAGATTGGACGCCGCCGCGGTGTGAACAATGGCCTTGTGGTCTTCCATCCGCATGGTTTCGAGGAAGCAGAGCGCGGTCAGCGGATTGACGAAACAGGACGCGCCTTCCTTGGCCGTATTGCCGTCATGCAGGGGCAGGGCCATCATCGCCTCAACGGCGCGATACTCGCCATACATGCCGCCGCCCATAACCGCGACGGTCTTGCCCATCAGGCTCTGGGCATATTCATTTTCGCCCGCCGCGACCACGGTACCGGCGCCTTCATTCCCGACCGGCAAGGCCTGGCCGATACGGGCTTTCATCATCCGCATGCCTTGTTCCGGCACCGGGGCGGTCAGGACCGTATCCTTGCCGGACCCGGAGCTCGCCGCGGCGGCCATATTGGACCAGCCAAACATCACGCCATGATCAGACGGATTGATCGGGGTCGCCTCGACCCGGACAATGATCTGGTCAGGCTTGGGCGTTGGCATCTCTTTCTCGACCAGCTCCATGCGAAGCGTGCCGGACTCTTCAAGGGTTGAGACCATTTGCAGATAAGTGGCGGGCAATGACATGGGGAATTCCTTCGAAAGCTTGCAATCTGTTTGTCCTACTCCTGCCAAGCCCAGCGGGGAAAGGCCAGACTATCGTCGCGAAATGCTGAATTGATCGCGTCCCGCCTCTTTTCCTCGGCCCGGTTCTCCGCTAGGGGCGCACGCATGAAGACCATTGCGCTGATCGATTATGGCTCCGGCAATTTGCACTCGGCTGCGCGCGCCCTGCGTGTGGCGGCCAATAATGCCAAAAAGACGCGGGAAATCCGCATCACAGCGGACCCGCTGGCCATTGCTCATGCTGACCGGATTGTCTTGCCGGGCGTCGGGCATTTTGCTGATTGTGCTCACAATCTGAACGCCCATGACGGCCTGGTGGACGCGCTGACCGAAGCCGTGATGCAGCGTGGCGTCCCGTTTTTTGGCATCTGTGTTGGCCAGCAATTGCTCGCCACCCGCGGCCTCGAAGATGGCGAAACGCCCGGGCTCGACTGGATTCCTGGCGATATTGACCGGATCACGCCGGGCAATGGACTTGTCGTCCCGCACATGGGCTGGAATGCGCTGACCCTGACCAAGACCCACCCGGTCCTGACGGATCTGGGCGACGACCCGCACGTCTATTTCACCCACTCTTATGCCTATCGCGATCCGGCCTCGGACGATATTGCCGCGACCACGCATTATGGTGAGCCGATCATTGCGGCGGTCGCGCGCGACAATATTTTCGCGACGCAGTTCCACCCGGAGAAAAGCCAGCGGGTCGGGCTGCAAATCCTGTCCAATTTTGTGTTGTGGAATCCCCAATGAGTTTTGCGCTCTACCCCGCCATTGATCTCAAGGATGGCCAATGCGTGCGTTTGCTGCGCGGTGAGATGGACCAGGCAACGCAATATAATCCAGACCCCGCAGATCAGGCGCGTCAGTTCAAGCAGATGGGGTTCTCCCATTTGCACGTCGTCGATTTGAATGGGGCTTTTGAAGGCGCCAGCGCTAATGCCGACGCGGTCAGGGCCATTCTGGCCGCGACCGATGTGCCGGTTCAGCTGGGCGGGGGGATCCGCACCCGGGCTCAGATTGATGCCTGGCTGGAGGCTGGTCTCTCGCGGGTTATTCTCGGCACTGCCGCGCTGCGCGATCCGGAGCTGGTCAAAGCTGCGGCGCGCGCTTTGCCAGGCCAGGTTGTGGTCGGCATCGACGCCAAAGATGGCATGGTCGCGGTCGAAGGCTGGGCCGAAACATCGGACATGTCAGCGGTGGAACTTGCCAAGGCGTTCGAAGGCTGCGGCGTCGCTGCCTTGATTGTCACCGACATTGCCCGCGATGGCATGAAGACGGGCGTGAACGTTGCCTTCACTGGTGAGCTTGCAGATGCGGTCTCGATTCCGGTGATTGCCAGCGGCGGGGTTGCCAGCGTCCAGGACATATATGACTTGCGGGCCCATAAGGGCGCGCGTCCGATATCGGGCTCTATCCTTGGCCGCGCGCTTTATGATGGGGATCTGGTGCCGGCCGAGGCGCTCGCCGCGGCTCAGTGATCGCCGCTTGTATGCGGCCATGCCGTCAGCGATGAATAGAAAGCCTGCGCCGCATCATCATCCGCGCCGGACCAGCCGCGCTCCTGCAATTGCGGCGTGCCATCCTCCGCAATCACAAAGCCGCGAAACAGGGCAGACGGATGCGCCAGGGCGCCCGGCTCGGTAAACACATAGATTTCCCGGCCATGATCGACATGGCACATCACGGCGCGGCGCGACATTGGACGGCATTCGGCGTCATCGCGGCTTTCGACTTTCGTTTGCAGCTCCGAAAGACCTGCCGCGCTGGAGCGCAGACTCAGGTCCCGTACATCCGGGATCGGGCCATTGTCGCCAATATTGATCCGCTCAGGCAAGCCGTCCTTGTGAACCCGAAAGACAATCGCCCGGGCCCCGTCCGGTCCGCCACGCGGAGCATGTTCCGCTTCCGGCGGGATGACATAGCCATCGCCCGCGCTCAGCACCTGATCGGGTTTGCCAGCCTCGACATGGACCGCTGAGCCTTCGATGACATAGACGAATTCCTCACCGGGATGGAAATGGCGTGGCACAGTTGCGCCCGGTGGAATGACGACGTCAGAGATGATCACTTCCAGTCCGTCCGAAATCGTAATCGGCGCGCGCAGCATCTGATTTGAGCCTGGCGGTGGTCGTGAGTCTGCGGCGTGATGGTCATGATCGACGCTGGCACACGCGCCAAGAGTCAGGGCGGTTGCGAGGAGCCAGGCAGCGCGCATCATTCCATCTCCTTCCAGAATTCGGTCGTCTCCAATGCCAGATCCCGCGCGACATCTTCGGCATCGAGCGCGATCAAGGTGTCGAGCAGTACGGCCAGGTCCGACGCCGCCAGGCGGCCAGCCTCACCTTTGGTCGTGGTCAGGACGCGCAAGGCCGTTTCGCCAATCGCATTGTCCAGGCGCGCCGCTTTCAAACTGATAATATCGCCTTGTGCGATGCGCTCGCCCTCGCCGGAAACGCCGGCGACGAAATCACGTGCAATCGGCGACAGGGGCACGCCGAAGCCCGTCCAGACCGCAAAAATGCGCGCGGTTTGAGCTTCCCGTTCAGCCGAGGCAACGGAATTGACCAGGCGTTTCTCGATCGCCAGCAGAGTGGGGCGCGAGGCTTCGCCGCCGACAATGATATCGGCGGCTTCCAGAAGCGCGACTTCATAAGGATCTGGCTGGTCCACGCCTTCAATGGCCAGGGCGCTGAGCCAGTCCATCGCGGTTTCGCGGTCGCCAGCAACCATGGCCGCCTGGGCGAACTCGAGCGCGGCACCTGCCGTATCATAAGTCTTCGGCAGCGCGACTATGTCCGGCAGGAAGAGCCGGGCGGTGCCGCGATACTGGTTCAGCGAGTTTAAGGAACTGTCGGCCAGAACCGCGCTCAGCTGTTCGGCGCGCACGGCGTCTGAGCTTAGCGGGTCGATCAAGGTTTTGATCGTGTCCTCAATCGCGGATTCAGGCACATAGTCTTCGTCTTCGAGCAGGCTGAGCAGTACATCGCGGCGATCTTCCGGCGTGATCAGTTCATGATCGCTGGCAATCTCGGCAAAGCGCGCGCGCAGATTTGACGGCACGCCAGGTCGGCGGGCTGCTGCCGCGGCGAGGTCTGGCCGGTCTGACGCCAGGGTGACCCGATTGGTGTCGAGAATGGCTTTGGCGGACAGAGCGATATTCAGCCCTGAATCAAATTTCGCGCCCGGCGGATTGGGCGTATCTCCGGCGGCGGCAAAAATCGCCTCGACCAGCCAGGGATCATCGACGCCCTGCGCAGAGGCAACTTCGATGGCGAGTTGTGCGCCTGAGAAATTGTCGCGGAGCACGGCGCAGACGGCGCGGAGTTTCAGCCAGTATTCGCCCTCCTTGACGGATCCGTTCAGCGCATTGCAGGCATTCGCTTCCTGACCGCCGGCCAGGTCAAGATCTACCGCGAGCGTTTCCGCATCCAGACCTGGCGCGGCTTGTTCCAATTGCGGGACGAGCGCTGCGGCCGCCCGCGCTTCGCCGAGCTCCAGCATCAGGCGGGCCCGTTCGGCCAACAAGTCCTCTGCCTTTTCGCCGCGCGGCGGTGTGGCCGGGGACAGGATGATGCGTCGCAACAGGCCACGTTCGGCCGGACCGAGCTCGCTTGTCTGAACCGATTGCAGCAGGAAGAGCAGATATTCATCGTTCGAATTGCGCCACAGCGTGGTCGGAAACTCGGTCTCGTTTGAAGACAGATAACGCTGCCCCCAGGCGCCTAGATCGTCCATGCTATCAGACTCGATTTGGGCCTGTGCACCCAGAGATGCGCCCAGTCCGATCATCAGGCTGCCAATCAGGGCCGCCCTAGAGAACATGCTCGATCTCCATGCGCACTTCACCGGAATCGGGTTTGTGAGCATTTGCTGAATTGCCGAGCCACCAGATCACGGCCAGAACGGCGACGATCAGGACGGCGAGAATAATGAGCCACTTGCGCATGGATGAATTGCCTTTCGCATACTGCCGCGATGGTCAAAGATTGCCGGATCCGCTTCGTCTGTATAGGACAAGATGTGAAGATCCGAAAAGACCATGGCTGAAGACCGAACTAGTACCTTAAAAACCGACAGAAATGAGGCGCCCTGGGCAGGTCGAACAGTTGCACTCGTCGGACTTATGGGGGCTGGAAAGTCGACCGTGGGCCGACGCCTGGCCGAACGTCTCGGTCGCAGCTTCTATGATAGCGACAGTGAAATCGAAAAAGCGGCAGGTCTGTCGGTCGCCGATATCTTTTCCCTGCATGGGGAGGAAGAGTTCCGGCGGGGCGAACACCAGGTGCTGAAACGGCTGCTTGACGAGACGCCGCATATTCTGGCGACAGGCGGCGGCGCGTATCTCAATGCCGAAACACGCGAATTGATGCGCGACAAGGCGGTCACGGTCTGGCTCAATGCGGATCTGGAGACGCTGTGGAAACGCGTGTCACGCCGCAATCACCGTCCGCTCTTGCGCCGGCCGGATGCCAAAGAAGTGCTTTCCAACTTGTTTGATGAGCGCCGTCCTATATATGAGCTCGCGGATCTGACCGTCCACAGCGTGGATGGCCCGCATTCCAAAACGGTCACCGCTATTATCAAGGCCCTGGAGTCATGGACGCCGCAATCATAACCGAGCCGAACCGTGTCCGCGTCGAGCTGGAAGAGCGCAGCTATGACATCCTGATTGGCGGCCAGTTGCTGGCCCGCGCGGGTGAGCTGCTGCAACCCTTTCTGAAACAGTCGCGCGTCTTCGTGCTGAGTGACGAAACCGTCTGGGCGCTGCATGGCGACAGCCTCACCGCCGGTCTGAAAGCGGTGAATGTTTCGGTGCACGAAAAAGTCTTACCTGCCGGCGAAGGAACCAAGAATTGGGCGCTTCTGGGCGAAACCCTGGACTGGTTGTTACAGACCGGCGCCGGCCGCGATGATGTCCTGATCGCCTTTGGCGGCGGTGTGATTGGCGATCTCACCGGTCTCGCCGCGTCGCTGCTCAAGCGGGGCATGCAATTTGTCCAGGTTCCGACCACGCTTCTGGCCCAGGTCGACAGTTCGGTGGGCGGCAAGACGGCGGTGAATACGACCCATGGCAAGAACCTGGTCGGGGCGTTTTACCAACCGCGCCTGGTCCTGGCGGATACAGATGTTCTGGCGACTTTGCCGGAGCGCGAGCGCCGGGCCGGCTATGCCGAGATTATCAAATATGGCCTGATCAATGATCGCCGCTTCTTTGACTGGCTGACCGAGCATGGCGACAAAGTGCTGGCGCTGGAGGCGACCGCGATCGCCGAAGCGGTGGCGGTCTCCTGTCAGGCCAAGGCCGATATTGTCGCCCAGGATGAACGCGAGGGCGGGGTCCGCGCCTTGCTCAATCTCGGCCATACATTTGGCCACGCATTGGAAGCGGAAAATGGCTATCGCGCCAACCTGTTACATGGCGAAGCGGTCGGAACCGGCATGGTGCTGGCTCTGCGCTATTCAGCGCGGCTCGGCCTGATGTCGGTGCAGGATGCCGAACAAGGCGCCGCGGTGATCGCCAAATCCGGCCTGACCGCCGAGATTTCCAGCCTGCCGGGCGGCCCCTATCAGGCCGATGCATTGGTCACCGCAATGCAACAAGACAAGAAGGCGCGCGCCGGCCGCGTGCCGCTTATTCTCGCCAAAGGACTGGGCGAGGCTTTTATCTATCCCGATGCGGACCTATCTGACGTGCGCGCATTTTTAACTGAGGAGCTGCAAAAAAGCTGATGATTATCGGCATACTCGTGACCATCGTCATCCTGATCGGCATGTCCGCCTTCTTTTCAGGGTCAGAAACAGCGCTCACCGCGGCCAGCCGGGCTCGCATGCACCAATTGGAAAAAGACGGCAATAAACGCGCCGGCCTGGTCAATCGATTGATCTCTGATCGGGAGCGGCTGATTGGCGCCATTCTGGTCGGCAACAATATCGTCAATATTCTCGCCTCGATTCTGGCGGCAGAGCTGTTTCGGCAACTCATTCCAGGGCCTCTGGGCGTCGCGATCGCGACCGCCGTGATGACCCTGGTTGTGGTGGTCTGTGCCGAGATGACGCCGAAAACCTATGCGATTAATCGCCCGGACAGCATGGCCATGCGCGTGGCGCGGCCGATTGGTGCCGTGGTCTGGGTGATTGGCTGGGTCGTGGCGGGGGCACAGGTTCTGGTCAATGGCTTGCTGCGCTTGCTTGGCGTCACCCAGCCGGGCGATGCGGTGACCGCTGAAGATGATATTCGCGGCACCATCGATCTGCACCATTCCGAAGAGGGCCTGGATGCCAAGAACCGCCACAGATTGGTCGGTGCGCTGGATCTGAAAGACATGACCGTCGAAGAGGTCATGATCCACCGTAAGAATATCACCATGATCGATGCCGATCAGACCGCCGATGCGATTGTTCGTAAGGCGCTGGCCAGCCCGCATACGCGGCTGCCACTGTTCCGCGGGGACCAGGAAGAAATTGTCGGCATTCTGCATGTGAAAGACCTACTCAGGGCCATTGTCGGCAATAATGGCAAGACGACGGGGCTGGATATTCTCGATATCTGCCGGGATCCCTGGTTCATTCCGGAAACCACGGCGGCGGAGGACCAACTCGACCTGTTTCTGAAGAAACGCAGCCATTTTGCGCTCGTTGTGGACGAGTATGGCGCCTTGCAAGGCCTGGTCACGCTGGAGGACATTCTCGAAGAGATAGTCGGCGATATTCGTGACGAGTATGACGTGGTCGTACGCGGGGTCCGACCGCAGTCTGACGGCTCCGTCTATGTCGAAGGCGGCGTCACGATCCGGGATCTGAACCGCGCCATGGGCTGGGAGCTGCCGGACGAGGAAGCCGTGACCATTGCCGGCCTGGTCATCCACGAGGCGCAGACCATTCCGGAACCCGGACAGCGGTTCGCTTTCTATGGCTATCGGTTCGATATTGCGCGCAAAAATCGAAATCAGATTACTGGTCTGAAAGTCATGCCGGTGCGCGAAGAACGGGACGCATGACATGCGGACCTTCGCCGAAATCCTGGACCTGGCCGCCGGCCATCACGGCTCGGCCGACGAGGTTCTGGCCCGCGCTACGAATGAGCATGGCGTTTCGGATCTGACCAAAATCAGCGACGATCGTTACCTGGCCGAAATGACCAAGGCCGTCTTCAGTGCTGGATTCAGCTGGAAAGTCATCCGAAACAAGTGGGACGGGTTCGAATCCGCCTTTGATGGGTTCCAACCCAATCGTGTCGCCTTCTATGCGGATGAGGAGCTCGACCGCCTACTCGCGGATAAGGGAATCGTCCGCAATGGACAGAAAATCACGGCGACCATCGCCAATGCCCGTTTCGTGGCCGAGACGGCCAAAGCGCATGGCAGTTTCGGCGCCTTTCTTCGGGACTGGCCGGCCGAGGACCAGGCCGGATTGCTCGCGCATCTTGGCAAGCATGGGTCGCGGCTTGGTGGCGCGACGGCGCAATATTTCCTCCGCTTTACCGGATATGATGCCTGGATCGCCTCGCGCGATGTCTGCGCCGCTTTGATGCGCGAAAACGTGCTG
>JBCCCT010000057.1:0-17979 GCA_039033355.1 Pseudomonadota bacterium
AGGACCAGATCCAGACCGCTGGATTGCTGCTCAAACACGCGGCGCACGCCCGCTTCAGACAGGATGCGTTTGCCAAAGGCTTCGCCGCCATTCGCCATTGGCGTTTGCGCCCGCACAATGCTGCGGGCATTGCCATGACCATTGGCGGCGGGGATTTCCGCGCGGCGCCAATTGGGGTCCATGGCCTGGGTCGCATCAACCGGCGGGTTCTTGAACGTCCTTGAGGCGACCGACCCATCATCTGCCGGCACAACGCTGCTGGCAGGTGGTTCCAAGGGTGACACACGCCCCGCCATACTATCTGGCGTGCCGATATGGAAGTCTGCCTGTAGCGGCCCGGCAATTTCCTGCGCGAAAAAGGCGCCGATCGACTGGCCGGTGACACGGCGCACCACTTCACCGATCAAATGGCCCTGGGTCAGGGCATGATATCCGGACGCGGTGCCGGGCTCCCACCAGGGCGCCTGGTCGGCAAGTTCGCCCACCATCCAGTCCCAGTCATATAAGGCGTCGCCCTCAACCGGCGTATTCATGCCGGACAGACCAGCCATATGCGACAGGAAGTGACGAACCTCGACCTTGTCTTTGCCTGCAGCGTTGAATTCCGGCCAATAGGTGCCGACCGGCGCGTGCAGATCGACCTCGCCTCGATCGGCCAGAACCAGCAGGCACATAGCGGCCATGGTCTTCGTGCTCGACCAGACATTTGTGATCGTGTCCTCGGCCCATGACGTTGTCTTGTCGCGGGTCAAATGCCCGCCCCACAAGTCGACGACGAATTCGCCTTCATGGGTGATCGCGACACTGGCGCCAATCTCGTCCTGCGTGTTGAAATTGTTCTCAAACGCGGCTTTGACGCCCAAGAAGCGGTCGTCACAACGCCCTGAAATATCGACCATTTTTCCCTCCCATTTTGTTTATATGTCGGGCCGCCAGTCCGGCGGCGCGAGTTCAAATGTCTCAAACTCGAAGCCCGGTGCCACAATGCAGGATACAAGGGTCCAGGCGCCGAGACTCTCGGCGGTTTGCCAATAATTTGCGGGCACTGTGACTTGCGGATTTTGACCGGCGCGCAAGTCCGGGCCGAGTGTGTGGGCCGCTGCCCCTTTCCCGTCGGACGGCGACAAGGTCAGCGCCAGCGGGCCGCCTGCGTGCCACAGCCAATGCTCGTCCGCATCAACCCGGTGCCAGGCGGATACCTGATCGGCCTGCAGGAGGTAATAAATCGCTGTCGAACTGGCGCGTCCGGGACTATCGGCGCGAAAGGTTTCGGCATAATGCCCACCTTCCGGGTGGGGCTGCATGTTCAACAGCCGAATAATCTCATTGGCGCCGAGATCGCCGGACAAAGCGACCATTAAAACCGGTCCTTGCGACCGCGAATCTCACCAAAGGTTGCCGCCGCATCGCCGGGATGGCCCATCGCGACCTGCAATTCCGGGACATCTGCACGCAGAAATGGATTGGTCGCCAATTCACGGGACAGCGGCATCGGAACGGTGCGTTCGCCTTTGGCTCTTTTCGCATCAATTTCAGCGATATAAGCGGTTAGGGCGGCATTATCCGTCTCGATCGTTTCTGCGAACCGGGCATTGGCCTGCGTATATTCATGGGCGCAATAAAGCGTGGTTTCGGGCGGCATCGCCTTGATCGCGCGCATCGAATTCCACATCATCGGCATATCGCCCTCGAACACGCGGCCGCAGCCAAGCGCGAAGACAGCATCGCCGACAAAGGCCGTCTCGGCCTCCGGCAAATGGAAGGCAATATGGCCAAGCGTATGGCCGGGCACGCCGATGATATGGGCCTGTAGATCGCCCAGCTTGACGGTGTCACCGCCGCCAACGGCCTGGTCAATGCCGGGAATCTTCTCCGCTTCGCCTTTCGGGCCGATAATCGCACAGCCCGTCGCTTCCTTGATCTTCAGATTGCCGCCGGCATGGTCAGGATGCCAATGGGTGTTCCAGATCGCCGTAATCGTCCAACCCTGCGCCGCCGCTTCCGCCAGATATTTGTCCGCATCCGGCGTATCGATCGCAGCGGTTTGGCCAGACACCGGATCGTGGGCTAAATAGCCATAATTATCATTCAGGCAGGGGAATTGATGTATGGTCAGCATGATCCCATCTCTTTGGGTGAAAATGAACGTGAAAGATTAGAGCCATATGCGTCAGCCGGCGGCAACCCTTGATGCCTTTTATCAGTCCCGTCTCGGGCAAGCGGCAAAGCGACTCATGTCCGAGCGGATGAGCTCTCTCTGGGACGATTGTGACGGTCAACGCGTGCTGGGAATCGGGTATCCGAGCCCGCTTTTGCCGCTTTGGCAGGACAAGGCGGCGAGCTGTATCGGCGTTGTTCCGGAAGAGATTGGCGAGGTTCGCCTGGCGTCGTCCCGTGGTCAGACCCTGTGTCTGGCGCCGGAACAGAAACTGCCTTTCCCGGAAGGGCTGTTCGATCGGGTCTTCCTGCTCCATGCACTGGAAGAGGCTGACAGTCCAAGACAGTTGCTGCGCGAGGCTTGGCGTGTCCTGGCCCCGGAAGGTCGGATCGTTGTAGCGGTCACCAATCGGCGCAGCATGTGGTCGCTGGTCGACAGCAAACCATTCGGGCATGGCCGGCCCTGGACACGTCGGCAAATGGTTCGGTTCCTGAATGACAGCCTGTTTCAGGTCACGGCCTCGACCACGGCGGTTCATTTGCCGCCGCTGGACTGGCGAATCATTACCGGCGCCGCCAATTCCTGGGAGCGTGCAGGTGAGGTCGCTATGCCCGGATTAGGCGGCGTGGTTCTGGTGGAAGCGGTCAAACGCCTCTATTCGAAACCCAGCGGCAGCGCCGCAGCACCGGTGACGAAAGCTGTAAAGGCAGGCAGCCCAAAACCGGTAATGCCTAGAAAACTGGCAGGGCGAGACCGGGCTGAACCGCTGAAAAAAGCGACAATTGACGTTACAAACCAAGCCGATACGGATAGAGGTAAGACTGCAATTGGAGGCGGGCCAAATGAAATTAGTTACAGCGATCTTCAAACCTAGTCGTCTCGACGCGGTGATTGACGCGCTCGGGGAAGCCGATGTTTCAGGGCTCACAGTCTCTGAAGTGCGCGGTTACGGGCGCCAGCAGGGCAAGACAGAAGTCTATCGCGGCGCTGAATATGAAGTCCGCCTTTTGCCCAAGGTGAAAGTCGAAGTGGCCTGCGGCGCGTCGGAAGCCGACCGCGTCGTCGAGGCGATCACATCAGCCGCCAATACCGGCACGATTGGTGATGGCAAGGTCTTCGTTGTCGACCTGGAGACCATCGTTCGCATCCGCACGGGTGAGCGTAATGAGCAGGCGATTGGCACTTAAGCGCTGACCCATCAAATTCACAACATCCTCTAGGCAGGTCGCTGTGGTGGTTTATGTCACGGGCGAACGTGCTGGAGGCTGATCATGAAAATCGCCATTATCGGCGCCGGCCTTGCCGGCTTGACCCTCGCCCATCGTCTGGCGCAGCATCATGACGCAACCGTGTTCGAAAAAGCCCGCGGACCCGGGGGGCGGATGTCGACGCGGCGCGCAGACCCTTATGCGTTCGATCATGGCGCGCAGTATTTTACCGCAGAGTCGGATCGCTTCCGCGCCTTTTTGGGTGATCTTGAGGCGAAGGGCCTTGTCACACGCTGGCCGGAAGAGATCACGCTGCACGCCGAGGCGCGAGTCTCTGACAAGTCGAAATATGTCGCACAGCCTGGCATGAATACGATCTGTAAGACGCTCGCGTCTGCGGTAGATGTGCGAACGCAGATTCACGCCACCGGCTTCGCTCGAGGATCAGATGGCTGGTGGATTGAAACCCGGACTGATGACCGGCTTGGCCCATTTGACTGGATCGTCTCGACCGCCCCTGCGGAGCAAACCGCGGCGCTGATGCCAGCCGACTTTTCGGGTCAGTCCGACCTCGCCAAGGTGCGGATGAGTGGGTGTTTCGCGCTGATGCTCGGGTTCGAGACTCCTCTGGACCTGTCTTGGCAGGCCTTGAAATCTGGCGCAGCGCCCATTGGCTGGATCGCTGTGAATTCCGGAAAGCCTGGCCGCCCCGAGGCTTATAGCTTGCTCATTCAGTCCGCCAATGATTGGGCGGATGCGCATATTGAGGGTCCGCTGGATGAGGTTCAACAGACCTTGTTGCATGCGGCGTCCAACCTGACAGGACAGGACTTGTCGACCGCGCCACATCAGGTCTTGCATCGCTGGCGCTATGCCTCAACGCCGGTTCCGGCGGGCGTGCCCTTCCTGTTTGATCCAGCACAGCGGTTGGCTGCTTGCGGTGATTGGTGCCTTGGCAGCAAGGTGGAAGCGGCGTTTTCGAGCGCTTCTGCCCTCGCAGATGAATTTCAATCCCTGTCAAAGACTTGATTTTCGCGCCTGTTCCCGGCAGGTCACCTAGCTCAATCAAGGAGATGGTCATGACCGGCCCAAAAGCGCTGCCGAACATTCTTGAAATCACCCCTTATAAAGGCGGTCAGAAACTGGTCGGCGCCCATAAATTGTCGTCGAATGAAAACCCGCTCGGCTGCAGCCCGGCGGCCCAGGCTGCCGTCGTCGAAGCCGCTCAGCATATGGAGCTCTATCCGGACGGCTCCGCGAGCGCATTGCGAGAGGCGATTGGCGGCAAATATGGCATCGAGCCCGACCGCATTGTCTGCGGCGCCGGATCAGACGAGATCTTCCAATTGCTGGGCCGCGCCTATTTGCGGCCGGGCGACAATATCGTCCAGAGCCAGCACGGCTTCCTGGTCTATCGCCTGATCGCGCAGCAAGCCGGCGCCGAAACGCGCAGCGCGCCCGAGACCGACCTGACCACGGATGTCGACGCGATGCTGGAACAAGTCGACGCGAACACGAAGATCGTGTTCCTGGCCAATCCGAACAATCCGACTGGCAGCTATATTCCTTATTCCGAAGTCAAACGTCTGCATGCCAATCTGCCGGAGGATGTCCTCCTGGTTCTGGACGGCGCCTATGCCGAATATGTCCGCAAGAATGATTATAGCGCCGGCATGGAATTGGCTGGCGAAATGTCAAATGTGCTGGTCACGCGCACCTTTTCCAAGATTCACGGCCTGGCCGCCTTGCGCCTCGGCTGGGCCTATGGGCCGGAAAGCGTCATCGACGCGCTCCACCGGACGCGCGGTCCGTTTAATGTCAGCGCCGTGTCCCAGGCCGCCGGCATTGCCGCAATCAATGATGATGCGTTTCAGGCCAAATCAGCAGATCACAATGATTCGGAATTGCTGCGCGTCAAAACCGCGGTCGAGAAAGCCGGGTTCAAGACTTTCCCGAGCGTTGGCAACTTTGTGCTGATCGAGTTTCCGGAAGACAAGGGCCGCACCAGCGCCGAGGCCGATGCCTTCCTGCGGGGCCGCGGCATCGTCATTCGCGATGTGAATGTCTATGGCTTGCCAACCTGTCTGCGCGCTTCGATCGGTACCGTCGAACAGAATGATGACCTGATCGCCGCGATTGAGGCCTTTTCGAAAAGCTGATGAGCGACGTCGTCTTCGATAAGATTGCCATTATCGGTATCGGCTTGCTCGGCTCGTCCATTGCGCATGCCGCCCATGCCTATGGCGGAGCAGAGCAGGTGGCACTGTGGGATGTCTCCGAAGATGTCCGCACACGCGCGCCCCGCTTCATTCATGGCGCGGTCTGCGACACGGCTGAGCAAGCGGTGGCTGAGGCTGATTGCGTCATCCTCTGCACCCCGGTCGGCGTGCTGGCGGAGGTCACACAGGCCCTGTCGGGGGCGATGAAACCTGGCGCCATCTTGACCGATGTCGGATCCGTCAAGGCGAAGGCCGCGGAGGATATGGCGGCCCACTGTCCAGACGGCATTCACCTCATTCCCGGTCATCCCATCGCCGGCACCGAGAAGTCCGGACCGGAAGCGGGCTTTGCCAGCCTGTTTCAGGATGCCTGGCATATTCTAACGCCCTTGTCTGATCAGGGCCCCGGATATGCCGACGCCGTCGCGCGTTTGACCGCGTTCTGGAAAGGACTTGGCGCCCGGGTCGAGACGATGGACCCGGCGCGGCATGACCGCGTCCTCGCCATCACCTCACACCTGCCGCACCTGATCGCCTATAATATCGTCTCGACCGCCTATGACATGGAAAGCGTGGAACAGGGTGAAGTGGTGAAATACTCAGCCGGCGGCTTCCGTGACTTTACCCGGATTGCCGCCTCGGACCCGACCATGTGGCGCGATGTGTTCCTGACCAATAAGGACGCTGTGCTCGAGACCCTCGGACGGTTCAGTGAGGACCTTGCGGCCTTGCAGCGGGCCATTCGCTGGGGTGATGGGGATATGCTGATGCGGGAATTCACCCGGGCCCGCGGCATTCGCGAAGCGATTATCGATGCCGGTCTGGATACCGCCGAAGCAGATTTCGGACGCCGCCACCTGGACCCGGATTCAGACACTTAAGGGAAGGGTTGAACGGGCGACGCTCCCCTTTAAAACGCCGCCCGTCCGCGTACCACCCAGAGGCGGCACCTTCGCGTGGGCTGCGCGCGCCTACGGACATGCGCATCAGCTTCCGCGGTCGGACGCCTGCAGATTTCAGTGACTGCGACCACTGTGTCTGCCCCCCGTCCTGCAATCATCATTACAGGAGGCAAGCTGAATGAACTTGTTGTAATGTGTTAGGCGGCATTCATCCTGGGTTGTGTTCTGTTCAGCTTACCGGCCGGTGGCGGTCGGAATGTGCTGATTCAGCCAGCCACAGAACGCGTCATAGGCCGCGAATTGCCGGGCGCAGATATTGAGTATGTCAGCGCTTTCGATTGCGTGCGGGTCGTCAATGTCGCGCCAAATGGTCAGGGCCTTGCGCCGTAACAGCTCGCCCCGTTCATGCTCTTTCTCAAACGGTTTCGGAACACGCGCCAGATCCGGCGCATTCATGCGTCCGCCCTGTTTTTGCAAAGCCTCGATCTCCGCTTCGAGCGTTTCGCCCGCCGGCCCCGCGACAGCATCGCGATAGGCATTGAGCTGCCGCTTGTCGAACCCCATCATACCCGCGCCGAGCACCAGGCGATCAGTTTGCAAGCCGAAAAAGAGACCGGCCTTGCTGCCTTCGCGGCGAAACAGAATGTGCAAATGGCTGTTATACGGCGTCTTGTCCTTGGAAAAGCGTATGTCGCGATGAATGCGGAACAGTTTGGCGCTGTGCTCGGTATCGGTTTCGGCTTGCAGCCGGAAACACATGGCCTCGATGAATGCATTGGCCGGCGCCTTCCAGGCGGTTTCGTACCAGGCCTTGTTCTCATTGAACCAGTCGCGCGTATTGTTCTTTTTGAGGGTACGGAGAAATTTCAGCGTATCAGGCGAGAAGAGGGTCGGATCAGACATGTTCACTTTCCAGGCTTGGGCGGCAGGGTCGAGGCGAAGCTGAGCGCAAAGGAGATCCAGTCCTGCAAGATAGCATCGTCGCAATCATCGGCATCGACGAACACAAAGCCGCGCATGACCCGGCCTGTAAAGTCCATGGGCATGGCGCCGGGGCGAGCCTGCGCGACTTCATGATTGTCCTTGCCAACCCGGAACATGAACCGGCCATCGCCATTCTTCTCGCGATGGGCGCCGCCAATCATGTTGCCATTGAGCATAAAGCAGACGCCGCCCATCATCTTCTTTTCTGAAATGCCGACCATGCCGGTCAATGTTTCGCGAAAGCGCGCGGTCAGCGCTTCATCATACGCCAAAGAAAGCGCTCCAGGAGTCGCGCGACGTGACGGCCGCTTCCCATCTTTTAACATGGGTCAGCGAGTCCGGAATGGAGAGGTCGAGAAAGCTCTGCACAAACAAGGCGGCCATGCCGCTAATGTCGGCGACGGAGAATTGGTCATTGCAGACATAGGATCGACCGCCCGCCAATTCCTCATTCAGCCAGGTCCATTTTCGGTCCAGCCGCCGTGTCAGGTTGTCGGCATAGTCTGGCATTTGCTCAATCTTGTCGGCGAAATAGGGGATGACGTGGCGACCGAAATCGCCGGTTGGCTCAAAGATATGCAGCTCCATTCGGCGGTTCCACATCTCGATCTGTGCCACTTCCAGCGGGGTTTGCCCCATCAGGCTTGGCGTTGGGTGAAGCGCTTCGAGATAGCGGCAAATGGCCAGGCTCTCGGTCAGGCAGGTGCCATCCTCGAGTTTCAGAACCGGCAATTCGTGCAGCGAGTTCAGCGATCCGAACTCGGTATTCCGGGTTTCGCCAGCCATAATGTCGAGCCGCTCGGTCGGGATCTCCACTCCCTTTTCGTGCAGAAAGATGGTGACCCGGAACGGGTTTGGCGCGCGGTCGGTGTAGAGTTTCATGGGAGGCTCCTGTTACTGAACTTATTGGTTGACTAAATACAGGGCGACCATATAGTCAATCAATAAGTTGACCTTGAGGTTGAAATGACCCAACTCGATCAAACCTTTGCGGCGCTCAGTGATGGTACGCGCCGGGCGATTATTGAGAAACTTGCGCTCGGTGAAGCGTCGCTGTCCGATCTCGCCAGTCCGTTCGACATGTCGCAGACCGCCGTGTCGAAACATGTTCGCGTGCTCAGCGATGCGGGCCTGGTCAGCGTGACCAAACGCGGCCGGACGCGCTATTGTTCATTACAGGCCGCGCCGATGAAAGACGCCACGGACTGGTTGACCACGTATCAAACATTCTGGACCGGCTCATTCGAGTCGCTGGCCCGACATATAGAAGGGAAAGAGCATTGAATCTGGCATTTGTGAAATCGCCCGAAGGCGAAAACCCGATCATCGTCGAGGGTGTGTTCAAGGCCACAGCAGAGCGCATGTTCGCGGCTTGGACGACCCCGGACGATTTGAAACAATGGTTTGGTCCGGGACCAGGTCAGCTTGATCTCGTCCATGTCGACCTGCGCGAAGGCGGGGCCTGGCGGTTCGCCTATGGCATGAAGGATGGCCAGAGCAATGAGCTTTCCGGGGCTTATGAGGTCATCGATGCCCCGCGCAAACTGGTCTTTAGCTGGGTGCATACCCGCAATTTCGCGGATGGACGGGCCGAGCGGACCGACGCGTCCAAAGTGACGATCACTTTTGATGAAGGCGACGAGGGCACGCTGGTGCGCCTGGTCCATGAAGCGATCAAGACTCGCGATGGTCGTCTCGGCGTTGGTGGCGGCTGGAATGGAAGCTATGTCCGACTCGAAGACTTTGTGGCGAGGCAGGTTCTGGCAGCCGAGTGAAGCGTTAATTTGCGAAAGTCGTGGGCGGTTCTATGATGGCGCTTCAGAAGCGTGTCACAGAAAACGAGGACCCCATGATGAAAACCTGGCTAGCAATTTCCGCGCTCGCTCTGGCTGGTGCCTGTGCGACCAGTGTGCCTTATGGGCCCGCTGCGAATGACGGGGCAAAAGGCTATTCCGTGCTTCCGATCGAGAATAATCGGTTCCGCATCACCTATAAGGACAATACGATGGAACTGGCGACCAACCGGGCCTTGCGCCGCGCGGCCGAGATTACCCTTGAGCAAGGGCATGACTGGTTTCAGATCGTGACCGCCTTTAGCGATACGGGCGAATTGGCGGGCGGTAGCGGGACATCTGTTTCCGTTGGCGGGGCCACAGGCAATGCCGGTCGATCCAGTGTCGGCGTCGGTGTCGGATTGTCCTTGCCATTGGGCGGGTCTTCCGGACCGGTTGAACATGTCATGGAAATTGTCACCGCCCCAGGCGCCAAGCCCGACAATCCGGACGCTTATAATGCGTCAGAAGTGCTCGCCAATCTCGGCGGCGCCTAAGCGGGAATTTCCTGACCGGCCCAGTCAAAGGCCTTGCCGGACTGGTCCGGAGTCAGGGCGTCGATGACTGACAGCAGATAGGATGCCGATTGATCCGGAGAGAAGAGCTGTTTCTCCGGCACACCGGACTGGAACGGTTTGGACAGGGCCGTATCAACTGTGCCCGGGTGCAGGCTGACCGCAATGAACTGATCATTGCGGCGAGCCTGCTCGATCGCATAATTTCGGATCAGCATGTTCAGGGCGGCCTTTGAGGCGCGATAGGCGTGCCAGCCGCCAATGCGATTGTCAGAGATCGAGCCGACCCGCGCCGACAGCGCTGCGAACACGGCGCGACCCTTACGCGGCATGATCGGGATGAAGTGTTTGGCGACGAGCGCCGGGCCAATCGTATTGACCGCAAAAACCGTCTCGAACGCGTCGCGGTCTTGTTGGCGCAGGGACTTTTCCGGCTTCAGCGTTTCACCATCAGACAGGATTCCGGTGGTCAGGATCACCTGATCCGGCGCGCCGATCTCTGATATTTCGGTCGCCGCTGCGCGAATGCTTTCTTCACGACCGAGATCGAGATTCATTGCCTGGACTGTTTCAGAGTCGAATGCGGCCTTGGAGCGGGAGAGTGCGTAAATCTTCTCGATATCAGCACGTTGTGTAATCTGTTCCACCATCGCGCGGCCAATACCGCCTGATGCTCCGATGATTGCCACACGCATTGTCCACTCCTGTTTGAGCAGGAGCTAGCGCGTTCCGAGCAGGGGCAAAGCTAAACCCGCAGTCCGGTCTTTTCGCGATAAATAGTCAGCAGATCGAGCTGACTCTCTGTTGGATCGCCCTCGGCTTCCGAGACCACGACCAGCATGCCGTCCAGATCGACCAGTTCCTTGCCGGTCATGCCAGGCGTCTTGCGCACAAAATCAGTCATTTTCGACATCACGACATGGCTCGCCCCGGCATTGCGCGACAGCCACCCTGCTTGTGAAATGAGTTCGTTTGCATCGCCCTCGGGGAATTCAAAATGATGCATGATCTCGCCGCGAATGCAGGCTTCCTGTTTCTCGGTCAGCGTGCCGCGCGCCTGAGCGATTTCCAGCATCAGGATGGCCGCCGCCTCGCGCGGATCATCGACCACGGACAGGCCGCCTTTGCCGGACTTGTTCTTGAAGCGCATCTTGCGCGGCAGATTGGCCACGGTCTCAATCGCCTTGCGGCCATCATCTGCCGCGTCGCGCAGCATTTTCAGGCGGTAATACCAGACAGCGATAAAGCCGAGTATGCCGATCAGAGCGACGAGGATGTGCATAGCCAGACCCTTTTGGTGTGAAACTATCGTAACGCCTAACGAACCTTCATTGAAGCGCCGAGCGTTTATTGTCATCATCTTTTTATGACTTTGGACGAATACAATGACTTTTGTGGGGCACTGGTGGCGACCAGCCGGGTGGTGCAATGGGGCGGCAGCCATGTCTGGAAGGTCGGCGGCAAGGTTTTCGCTGTGGCCGGCTGGGGCGAGGCGGACTTTTTCGCGGTGACGTTCAAGGTCACGCCGCTCTCTTATGAAATCCTACAGGAACAACCCGGCTTGCGGCCCGCGCCTTATCTCGCCTCACGCGGCATGAAGTGGATTCAACATTATGCGGCGCCCGGTCTCAAGGACGGCGACCTCAAGGCCTATATTGAAACAAGCCACCGGCTGGTCGCCGATGGCTTGTCCAAGAAGAAGCAAAAAGAGCTTGGTCTTTTTGTCGGTTGATTATTGGCTGCCGCCACTTTCGCTGGCAATCGCTTCATCAATGCCTTCGGAATTATGCGCCTGTTGGACGACATAGGCGCGAATGGCCTCGACTTCGTCTTCGGATAGAACGTCGGCAAACGAAACCATGCCGATCGATTGGAGATTGCCATCGACGAGCACGCCTTTCCAGGCCTCGGCGCTGGACGTGTAAGTCGACCAGCGGAGATCCGGCAGGACGCCCGCACTGACCGCGAACGGGCCGTGGCAGACGGTGCAATTGCGCGCATACTGGACGAGCCCGGCTTGTAATTGCTCATCTGTGCCGAATTCCTCGGCTTGCGGCGCACGCTCGATCAAAGGAATGTCGACATCGGCAATGACCTGGTCGCCGCCGAGTTTGAACGTCACGACTTTGCCGACGGTCGGTGGTACCGGTTGCGGCGCTGCGACGGCGCCAGCGGAGAGCAGATAGGCTGAGCCCCAGCCGGTTGTGATGGTGACATATTGTTCGCCATCAATCTCAAACGTTCCGGGGCCGGACGCCGCACCGGATTTGACGTCATGGACCCAGAGCCGGTCACCCGTGGCGGCATCATAGGCAACAAATTCGCCATTCAGCTTGCCCTGGAAGATGACGCCGCCAGCCGTCGACAAGACGCCGCCATTCCAGGGGCCTTCATGCTCGACCGTCCAACGCGCTTCATTGGCGACGGGATCCCAGGCAATCAGCCGCCCTTTCAGGCCCGAGCGGAGAAATTTAAATACTTCGCTCGGAATGACTTGTGGCACGCCCGCGGCAAAGTCGGCGCCTGTATTCCATTTGGTGGAATCATCCTGGAAGCGTGGATCCGTGCCATAAGCTTGCGGGATTTCCTGCGCCGGAATATAGGCCAGGCCGACATCTGGATTGAAGGCCATTGGATGCCAATTGTGTCCGCCGAGCGGGCCAGGCGTCTGCAGGTATGGAATTTCCGCGTAGCGGGCTTCGGGGACTTCGATCGGGCGGCCATTCTCGTCGAGACCTGTCGCCCAGTTCATTGGCACATAATTATTTCCCGCGATGAACTCGCCCGTGGCCGCATCAATGACATAGAAGAAGCCATTCTTCGGCGCCTGCATGACGACCCGGCGATCTGCACCATCCACGCCCAGCGGCAAGGTTGCGATGATCAAAGTCTGGGTCGCTGTGTAATCCCAATTGTCGCCAGGTGTGGTCTGGAAATGCCACCTATATTCGCCGCTATCGGCATCCACCGCGACGATGGAAGACAGGAACAGATTGTCCAGGCCTGACGGGTCGCGAATGGCCTGGTTCCAGGGCGAACCATTGCCGACGCCGAAGATCACCGTGTCATTCTCTTCATCATAAATGATCGAATCCCAGACCGTGCCGCCGCCGCCATCTGTGGTCCAGGCGCCGGTATCGCCCCAGCTGACATTGCCGATCTGTTCAAAAGCGCTATCAGACGCGGCGCCGTCCGGCTGCTTGTCCGGGCTTGGCACGGTGTAGAACCGCCAGATCAGGTCGCCGGTTTCGGTGTCGAGGGCGTTGAGATAGCCGCGAACCCCAAGCTCCGCCCCGCCATTACCGATCAGCACCTTGCCATCGACGACGCGCGGGGCGCCGGTAATCGTATAAGGCAGGGATTGATCGACCGTCACTTTCGACCAGATCACCTCACCCGTTTTGGCATCGAGCGCCTCCACCCGGCCATCAATCACGCCGAGATAGAGTTTGCCCTCATAGACGGCGACCCCGCGATTCACGACATCACAGCACGCATTGACGCCGACCGCGCGATCAACATCCGGGTCATAGACCCAAAGCTCTTCCCCGGTCGCCGCATTGAGGGCGTAGACCACCGACCAGGCTGACGTGACATACATCGTCCCATCAATCACGATCGGCGTGGATTCGACGCCCCGATTGGTCGCCAGATCATAAGTCCAGGCGACACCCAGATCCGCAACATTTTCTGTACTGATCCCGGTTAAAGGAGAGTGCCGCGTTTCTTCGCGATCAAAGCCGTAACCGAGCCATTCGGCTGGCGTCGCTTCGGCATTATCAAGTCGCGCATCGGTGACATCCGCAAACGCGGTCGCCTCAACCGGCGGCGTCTCAGCATCGACGGCAGGTGTGTCATTTGTCTCAGAGCCGGAGCATGCGGACAGGGCGAATACAGATACAGCGGCGAGCGCCGCCAGATGAAGCGGTTTCATAAGCGCTTTCCTCGTTTCCTCACATGATTGGGCGTCTCACGCGCCCTGATATGCCGCCGACACTAGGCAATTTCGCTGCGCTGTCGAGACAGGACGCTGGGGAAAGTTAGGGTAAAGACCCTAGGTCCTGCAATGCGCGGCGAAAATTTCTGGTGTGGTAACAGAAGCAACTTATATCCCCGGAACAGGGCCTGGTAATTCCGCGGGGTATGACATGGCGAGCGAACAGAAGCTCAAGAAGAATCTGACGCTATTTGACGTCTATGCCGTCTCAACCGGGGCCATGTTCAGCTCCGGCTTCTTTTTGCTGCCCGGAATCGCGGCCAGTTATACCGGCGACTCGGTCTATCTCGCATATCTGCTGGCCGGGTTTCTGATCATTCCAGCCATGTTGTGCATGGCGGAATTATCGACCGCCATGCCGAAAGCCGGCGGCACCTATTACTTCCTCGACCGCGCGCTCGGGCCGCTTTTCGGGACGATTGGCGGACTCGGCTCCTGGGTCGCCGTGGTGTTCAAAAGCGCCTTCGCGCTGGTCGGCATGGGGGCCTATCTCAGCCTCTATCTCGATGTGCCGATCCTTGTTCTGGCCGTGATTCTGACCTTGGTGTTTGGCTTGATCAACGCCTTTGGCGCCAAAGAGACCACATTCCTGCAACGCCTTCTGGTCTCTGTCCTGGTGGTCATTCTGGCAGGGTTTGTTATTTTTGGCCTGGCCCATACCGGCGTGGCCGACGGTCTCAATCCGAACGCCGAAAGCCAGCCTTTCTTCACCGCCGGAACGGTCGGATTCGTCGCGACGATTGGCCTGGTCTTTGTCTCTTATGCCGGCCTGACCAAAGTCGCGAGCGTCGCCGAAGAAGTGCAAAGCCCGGATCGGAACATTCCGCTGGGCATGATCCTCTCATTGCTCACGGCGACGGCGATTTACACGCTCGGCCTGATTGTGATCATCGCCATCCTGCCGATTGAGAGCCTGTATGGCAGCCTCACTCCTGTGGCGGATGCCGGGCGCCAATTTGTCGGCGACTGGCCGTTTGATCTCGGCGTCATCCTGATTGTGGTCTCGGCGATTGCAGCCTTCGCTTCAACCGGAAATGCCGGCATCATGTCAGCCAGCCGCTACCCCTATGCCATGGCCAAGGACAAGCTGCTGCCTGAGCGGTTTGCGGTGATTGGACGTTTCGGGACGCCGGTCTTTTCGATCGCGGTGACGACCTTCTCGATGATTGCGGTGCTGCTTCTGTTCAATGTTGAAGCCGTCGCCAAACTCGCCAGTGCGTTCCAGCTCTTCCTGTTCGGCCTGGTCAGCGTCGCCGTGATCGTCATGCGCGAGAGCCGGATCGCGACCTATAAGCCGGGCTACCGGCTGCCTTTCTATCCCTGGCTGCCTATTCTCGGTATTCTGGTCTCGTTCTGGCTGATTGTTGAAATGGGCATTCTGGCGATCGGATTTACCGGCATGCTGACCATTGCCTGTGCGCTCTGGTTCCAATTCTATGCCTCGGGCCAATTGGTGCGGCGCGGCGCGATCTATCACGTCCATGAGCGGCTCGGCCAGATGCGATATGAGGGCCTTGAGCGCGAGTTGATGACGATCATTCATGACCGCACGCAGAAACAGAATCTCACTTATGAAGCCCTGATCGCGCGCTGTGTCGTCCACACCTATTCACACGGCACTTATACCCGCGAAATGTTGATTGATGAGGTTAAGAATATTGGCCACAGCGCCTATGGCATCGAAGAAGAGGTCATGGACAGCGTGTTCACAACGGGCACCGCGACGCTGCATCCATTGAGCGACCATGTCCTGCTCGCCTATCGCAGCCATGATGCGCTCTCCAGCCCGGAATTGGTCGTGTTCCGCTTCACGCATGAGGCGCATATGGACATGGCAGAGGCGGATGGGGTGCACACGATCATGATGCTGATCTGCCCGCGCAAGCCAGCGGGCCTTGACTTGCGCCTGGCCGGTCACCTGGCCGAAGTGGTTCAGTCATTCGATTTCGAGCGGCGCTGGCTGTCAGCCAGGTCGGACAAGGATATGAATGAGATCCTGATGCGCGACGATCATTTCCTGCACGCACCGATTTCCGACCTTGGACGGCTGCAGGATTATGTCGGGCGCCCGCTATCGGAGATTGATCTGCCAGGCAGCTGCCTGATCGCGATCATTGAACGCGATGGCGATATCATCATCGCGGCGCCGAAAGAGGTGCTACAACCCGGCGATCATGTCGCGGTGATCGGTGAGCCGGAAGATCTGACCATCCTGGTAAAGGGCTAAGCCAAAGACACCGCTTGCTTGAGGTCACTCTGTGCAGTGTCGATCGCGTCGGCGATCACTTTTTGCCACGCCTCGATACGCGTCGCGGTGGCAGATCCTTCCGGAAAGGTGACGGATCGCGAGGCGTTCACACAACCGCCTTCCAGACGTTCGGCGCCATCCGGGGCGGGCGCGAAGCCAGCCACCGCATCTGCCGCGCCAGCGCCCTGCACGCCATACCCGGGGACCAGAAACAGCGCGGACGGCGCGAAAGCGCGAAGCTGCCGCGCCTCGTCCGGCCCCGTCGCACCGGTGACCAGCATCAGACCTGACCAACCTGAATCGCCTTGCAAGCGCGCCATCATAGGCGCCAGGCTCTCGACCACGCGGGCATAGAGCGGCGCGCCTTCCAGGCTTTTAGCCTGGTAATCGGCACTGCCCGGATTGCTCGTACGGGCAAGCACAATCACGCCTTTCCCCGTCTCCTCCGCAGTACGCACATGCGGCTCAAGCGTGTCGAGGCCCATATACGGATTGACGGTGAGGGCGTCGCAGTGAAACGGCGCGTCCTTGGCCAGGTAGGCGGCTGCATAGCCTTCGGCCGTAGACCCGATATCGCCGCGCTTGGCATCCATCAAAACCAGCAAGTCATGATCGCGCGCTGCGGCGCAGACATTGGCCAGCGCGCGCATACCTTGCCAGCCATGGCGTTCAAACAGGCCCGCTTGTGGTTTCACGATCCCGGCGCGTTCCGCTGCGGCGTTCACAACGGCGATTCCCCACGCTTCAAGACCGTCCGGCGTGTCGCCGCCAAACAGGTCGGGGATCCGGCCAGCGTGCGGATCGATGCCGACGCAAAGTGGGCCATGCGTGCGGGCGGCGTGGATCAGTCGGTCGGCAAATTTCAAGGTCTATTCTTCCACGCTGCAGGCGACTTTCACCACTTGCAGATTGCGCCGGGCAATGTCGGCTTTCTCACCATAGGAATCCGTGGAAAATTCGCTCGACCGGCCGCCCAGCGCGTCGGCGCCGGTGGCCTTGATGAATTCTGCCACGGCTTCCGGGGCGGCGGTATAGATCCGGCCGCGCCGCGCGCTTTCGGCAACGATGACGCCGCGCACATTGCCATTCTCATCATAGACCGGCCCCCCGCTCAGGCCGCCAAGTGAGCCCATCAATCCGCGAGTCCGACCGGTTTCCGCCCAGGCCAGAACCGATTCGCTGTTGCTGCGGCGGCCTCGGGAAATCAGATTGGATCGCGACAGGAGACGCGAGGCGGCCTCGCCCGGTCGGCCTTGCGGATAGCCGACATGGAAGCCATAGGCGCCAAGGCGTAAATCATCATCCGTATTGATCGGCGCCGGATTTGGACTCGAATCGGTTTCTATCAGTGCCAGATCAAATTCTTCAGAGACAATAACGCGCGCGGCTGGCGCATACTGGCCCGGCGCGACCAGAAGCGCGATCTCGTTGCAGCCATCCACAACATGGCGAGCCGTCAGCCATTGCCCCTCACCATTAATGGCAAACGCTGTCCCGACGCCGCTTTTCGGCGCGGTGACCTGAACCAGGACCCGCTCATCAAATGCGGATGGCGGTGGCAGCATGGCGCCTTCCTGCTCAATCGCTTCTGGCGGGGGCGGCGGCGCGTCATCGGTTTCGCCAGAGAAGACGACCCAGAGCACAACGCCCAGGACCAGCGCATAGACAACCCAATCCGGTATCCATCTCATCACAGATTGCGGCTCCTCTATACGCGTCCCAGATTTGGATCCCACAAGCCAGCGGCCAGCAGCAATGCGACGGAAACCTTGGCGGCGATCAACACAATCGCGGCGCCGGCCTCATCATTTTGAATTCTTGCCGGAATGTCGCGCAGGATCATGTCGATAATGCGATAGGTCAGCAATTGCAGCAGCAGCGAAACCGAACCCCAGAGCAACAGGTCGACCAGGGTC
>JBCCCT010000058.1:0-17922 GCA_039033355.1 Pseudomonadota bacterium
CGATGCGTATGGCGCGGACGCGGTCGTCTATGCGCGCAATGTCACGGATATTGAAGACAAGATTATCACAGCGAGCCAGGAGACCGGCGAGTCGATTGAGGCGATCACGAAAAAATATGCCGCCATCTATGATGAGGATGCGGCGTCCGTGAATGCCTTGCCGCCGACGATTGTGCCCTGGGCCACAGATCATGTTGGCGAGATGCTGGACATTATTGAAGCACTGGAGCGCAAGGGCTTTGCCTATGCGACCGATGCGGGCGTGTTTTTCAACGTGCCGCAAATGTCCGACTATGGCGACCTGTCCAAGCGCAAGCTGGACGACAATCAGGCCGGGGCGCGGGTCAGTGTCGATCTTGGCAAACGCGATCCGGCTGATTTTGCACTGTGGAAGTTTGCGAAACCTGACGAGCCGGACGACGCCAAATGGGACAGCAAATGGGGTGAGGGCCGACCGGGCTGGCATATTGAATGTTCTGCCATGGCCGCCAAGCATCTCGGCAAGACGATCGACATTCATGGCGGCGGGATCGACTTGCAATTCCCGCATCATGAAAATGAAATCGCACAATCCGAGTGCGCCCATGGGCAGACGCTGGCCAATTACTGGATGCATAATGGCTTCCTCGATATGGCGGGCGAGAAAATGTCGAAATCGCTTGGCAATGTTGTCCTGCTGAATGACCTGCTCAAGGAATGGGATGGCGAAATTATTCGCTTTGCCATGCTGTCGGGTCATTATCGCGCGCCGCTAGATTGGACCGCGGATCTGCTGGAACAGGCCAAGGCGACACTCAACCGGATCTATGGCGCCTTGCGACGGGTCTGGGACGCTGAAGGCGGCGTCGCCGCCGATCAAGGCGTGCGCGAGGCCTTGAGCGATGATCTCAACACGCCAATTGCGCTGGCGGAGCTGTCGCGGCTGGCGAGTGCAGCCAATGGGGCGGCGGATCGCAAGGATGCCGCGGGCATGGCCGAAGCGCGTGCGGATCTGCTCGCGGCGGGCGCCGTGCTGGGCCTGCTGACCCGCAGCCCGGCCGAATGGGAGCAAGGCGGCGACACGGACGAGAATGCCCGGATCGAGGCTCTGGTCGCGGCCCGCATTCAAGCCCGCGCAGAGAAGGACTGGGCGGAAGCCGATCGCATTCGCGATGCGCTCGCCGCCGAGGGCATTGAGATTATGGACAGTGCGGGCGGGGCGACCTGGCGGCGGACCTAGCCACCCGCCTCACTTGCTGGTCGTTTTGGCTTGCAGCGTCCCGCAAGCGCCGATCAGTTTGGCGCCCGGATCCTCTTTCTTCAGATCATCGGGATAGAAATGCGTGGTCTTGTCGCCCACACATCCGCTCGTCGTCTTGAACACGATCTTGTACTTGCACACGGGATCGACCTGGAACCAAACTCCTTCGCCTGGAAAGCCGGGCGTGCCGCCCGCCAGGTTTCCAGAGATGGTTTTCTCTTCGCCGCTGACACAGTCATTCGGGCCACTTTGCTGTTTGATCTTGACCGAGGTCACCGTCGCCGAGGCCTTGTTCTGGACGAATGCGTAGACGCATTGATCTTCATCACTGCAGAAATTTGGCTGGCCTGCCGCGGCCGGGCCCGCGCTGGCGATCAGGGCGCTGGCCATGAAAATGGTTCGTGTAAACATTGGATTGGTTCTCCGCTCAGCCATAATTCGACCGATGTTTGCTTTTCTTGGCGTTGAGCGTGCCACAGCCGTTGACCAGCCTGACAACATAATATCCATCACTCATATCCTCCGGCTCGAGGTGTTGGGTTTTGTCGCCGGTGCAGCCACTGGTGGTCTTGAACTTGAATTTGTAGCGGCATTTACTCAGGACATTGACCGAGAAGGTTGCGCCCTCGGTCAGGCCCCCGCCGCCGACCATATTTTTTTCCTGGGTCAGCTTGAAGCCACCATTGCAACTGTCATCCCCATGCTGTTCCGTAATATCGACGGACTTGACCAGGGCGGAGCTTTCATTTTCGACCCAGACCCGTTTACAGCCGCCCTCACCATACTGACAGAAATCCACTTCGTCGGCTTGGGCGCCGAGCGCAGCTGCGCCAGCGAATATGGTGGCGAGGAACAGTTTCGATGCGTGTGACATGAGGCACTCCCTATTCAGACACGTTATGCTTGGTGGCGACTTTGGTTTTCAGCCAGCCGCACGGACCGCTGAGCTTCACGATATTCTTCCCCGCAGCGAAATCGCTCGGACGGACATGCGTCGTCTTATCGCCGGCGCATCCGCTCGTGGTTTTGAATTTGACTTTGTATTTGCAGACCGGATTGGCTGAGAATTTGTAGGACTGGCCTTTAATGATCCCGGTGCCGCCAGCCATGTCGCGGGAGACGGATTTCTTGTCGCCCCCGGCGCAGCTCTCATCGCCTTTTTGCTGCGTGATATTGACCTTGCGCACGGTCACAGCAGCATTGTTCTGGACGTAAATCGTTTTGCAATCCGTCGCCGCACCACAGAAATTGACCGCGTCTGCGGACGCCGAACCGGCGATCAGAGCGGCGCCAATCACGCTAAACGCAAATCCTGAGAGGCGAGGCGTGAATCTGCGCATATCGCTTCCTTGAGTGAACGGACGAGTTTGCGCTATCAAATCTGGCGACCCGGCAGGCGCCTACTGTCAGGTCTGACAATTGTCTCAGGAGCGCGCCTCGATTGATCAGCAAAGTTGCCATTTCCGGGTACCGATCCCTGCGCGATGTCGTCTTGCCGCTTGGCCAGCTGACCATCGTGACGGGTGCAAACGGAACCGGAAAATCGAGCATCTATAAGTCTTTGCGGCTGCTGGCCGACATTGCGGATGATCGCATCATATCCTCTATCGCAAGAGAGGGCGGCTTCAGGAATGTCCTTTGGGCAGGACCTGAACAGATTTCAAAATCCATGCGCGACGGTTCGGTGCCGATCCAGGGGACGGTTCGGAAGAAGCCGATCAGCCTGAAGCTGGGATTTACAGAGGATACGCTGAGCTATGCCATTGAACTCGGCCTGCCGCCGCGCGCAAGAACGTCGATGTTCAATGATGATCCCGAGATCAAACGTGAGGTCTTCTGGCTTGGCGACAAGCCGACCCCATCCAGGATCATTGCCGATCGGCGCGGGCCAGGCGTGCGGGTGAAGAATGATCAGCATCAGACGGTACAGCTTTCCACCAGCCTTGGCACGCACGAGTCGATGATCCGCGAAGTGGTGGGCGAAGATGCGCCCTGGGAGCTATCGGTCCTGCGACGTCGCCTCGCGAGTTGGCGATTCTATGATCATATCCGAACCGATGAGACGGCGCCGGCCCGCCAGCCGCAAATCGGGACGAGGACGACGACGCTGTCCCCGACCGGGTCTGATATTGCCGCTGCGATTCAGACCATTCGCGAGATCGGCAATGGTGAGGTGCTCGATACAGCGATTGATCTGGCCTTTCCCGGCGCGCAGCTGGAGGTGACCAAAGCCGGCGAATTGTTCCAGCTAAGCATGCATCAACGCGGCATGCTACGGCCGCTGAATGTGTCTGAGTTGTCGGACGGTACGTTGAGATTCATCCTATTGGCCGCAGCGCTCCTGACGCCCCGCCCGCCGCCGCTTCTGGTCCTCAACGAACCGGAATCGAGTCTGCACAGTTCGGTTATTCCGGCTTTGGCGAGCTTGATCATCAATGCGCGTGAAGATGCCCAGATCGTGATCGTCTCTCACAATCGCACCCTGGTGACGAGCTTGCTGGACGCGGATGCGGAACTGGTTGAGCTCGCCAAGGATACCGGAGAGACCTTCGTCGAAGCGACGGACATTCCGCGCTGGCATTGGCCGGCGCGATAGTAAACCGAGGCTGCGCGCGCAAACAAATTGTCAGACCGCGCGATTTGGTCTTAGACAGCGCCATGGCCAAGGTCCGCAATCTCAGAACGCTGCTGCAATCGCTGTGCAGTGAAACCGAAGGTGAAACGGTGACCGTAGGCGATCTGCTCAACGCGGTTGGACGCCGGTCTTATGGCCCGGTTCTGTTGCTCCTCGGCTTCATCGCGATCAGTCCGCTGACCATCATTCCAGGGGCTAATTTCCTGATTGCTTTCGTGACTCTGGTCTTCACCATTCAAATGGTGTTTGGGCGACAATATCCATGGATCCCGAAAAAGACCCTGGAATTCAGCTTCCAGCGCAAGCACCTGATCATGGGGGTCGCGGCGGCGGACAAATATGTCGCCCAGGTCGACCGCTTCCTGAAACCGCGCCTCACCTTTCTGACGCAGGCGCCCTTTGCGCAGCTGGTTGCCCTGGCCTGCGCCGCCGCGGCTCTGGTCACGTTTCCGCTGGGATTTGTGCCGTTCGGACCCTTCATTCCGAGCCTCGCCATCTTGCTGTTCGGGCTCGCCATCACAGCCAGAGACGGGTTCGTGATCATTCTTGCCTCGGCCAGCCTGATTGGGGCCTGCTACCTCCTGATGCGGGTCTGGGCGGTTCTGCCCTTCGTTTAGGGACTTGATTTTGCCGTCATTCAGCGCGACATGGCGCTTATGGTCGATCTGTATCACAACCGCGTCCTAGAACTCGCCGCTGACATTCCGCATGTCGGCGCGCTTGCGGATGCGCATGGATCAGCGACGAAAGTCTCCCGAATTTGCGGCTCAACGGTGCGGGTTGATGTGACGCTGTCTGAGTATGGCGACACGGTCACCGGCATCGCCGTCGATCCCAAGGCGTGCGCGCTGGGTCAGGCAGCGACAGCCATCCTGTCCGGCAACGCCATTGGCGCGACGTATGACGAATTGGTGGCCGCGCGCGATCAATTGCGGGCGATGCTGAAACAAGGCGGTGAGCCACCGCGCGGCCGGTTCTATGAGCTGCGCCATCTCGAAGGTGTACGCGATTATCCGCCGCGTCATGCCTCAACGATGCTGGCATTTGAAGCCATTCTCGATGCGATTGAAACCGCACGAACCAACAGGGCCGCGGCAGCTGACGCGCTGCCCGCGGCCTAACTCAGCGCCATTTTGAGGGCTGACGCCCTATTCGCCTGAGGCATTAGCGTTTACACCTGTTTTCAAGGAATCAGCTCGGGATTATCCCATCATGTCCGGCCTGCGCCGCTCGATCGCTTATGGCTTGCTCAAAGCCTATAAACTGACTCTGTCGCCCATCTTTGCGATGTTTGGCGCGCATTGTCGGCATCAGCCGACATGTAGTCAGTATTGCGCGGAATGCGTGTCGCGGCATGGTGTCTGGAAAGGGGTCTGGATGACTCTGGCCCGCTTTCAGCGATGTCGCCCTGGCGGCTCGTCCGGATATGACCCTGCGCCTTTGGAAACGAAATCTGCACCCTTTTGGGCTCCATGGCGGTATGGTGATTGGGCTTTGACAGAACGCCCGTTTCCTGATCATGGGCCAGATACGAAATGAAAAGACTATCAAGATGATAAAAGTCACGCTTCCAGACGGCGCAGTCAGAGACTATGAGGACGGCGCCAGTCCCTATGATGTGGCCGTGAGCATATCCAACTCACTGGCCAAGAAAGCGCTCGCCGCGAAAGTGAATGGCGAGCTGTACGATCTAACGCGTCCGCTTGAGGGCGATGTAGAGCTCGCTCTGATCACGGCCAGGGATCCGGAAGGCCTTGAATTGATCCGGCATGATGCGGCGCATGTGCTCGCCCAGGCGGTTCAGGCGCTCTACCCCGACACACAGGTCACAATCGGGCCTGTGATTGATGATGGGTTCTATTATGACTTCGCGCGCGAGGAGCCCTTCTCGTCCGAGGATTTCGAAAAGATCGAGAAGAAAATGGCGGAGATTATCGACGCCGACTATCCGATCATTCGCGAAGTCTGGGACAAGGATCAGGCGATCGAGACGTTCAAGTCGATTGGCGAGGAATATAAGGCGCAGATCATTGATGACATCATTCCGCCGGGCGAAGCCATCACGGTCTATCGCCAGGGCGATTGGTACGATCTCTGCCGCGGTCCCCACCTGCCGAGCACGGGAAAGCTGCCCAAGGCGTTCAAGCTGATGAAACTGGCCGGGGCCTATTGGCGCGGCGACAGCAAGAATGAAATGCTGCAGCGCATGTACGGCACAGCCTGGGCGAATGAGAAAGAACTGAAAGCCTATCTACATCGTCTCGAGGAGGCCGAGAAGCGCGATCATCGTAAGCTCGCGACGCAACTGGATTTGTTCCATCTGGATGGTCTGGCCGCAGCGGGGTCCGTATTCTGGCATCCAAAAGGCTATCAGGTCTGGTTGCAGATAGAGGCCTATATCAGGCGTCGTCTGGACGAAGCAGGCTATGACGAGATCAAGACGCCGCAACTGATGGACAGTGCTCAATGGGAGAAGTCCGGCCATTGGGGCAAGTATCGCGAAAACATGTTTATCGTCCCCGATTTTATTCCGGAAGGCGATGAAGGGGTCGAGATCTCCGTTCCCGAAGATGCCAAACTAATGGCCTTGAAGCCGATGAACTGCCCGGCGCATGTCGAAGTATTCAAGACAGGACAGAAGTCCTATCGCGATTTGCCGCTGCGTCTGGCCGAGTTTGGCTGTTGTCATCGCAACGAGCCGCATGGCGCTCTACATGGGATCATGCGGGTGCGCCAGTTCACACAGGACGACGCACATATTTTCTGCCGCGAAGACCAGATCATTTCTGAAACAGAAGCGTTCTGTGCCTTGCTGAACAGCGTCTATGCTGATTTCGGATTTGAAGATGTTGCGGTGAAGCTTTCAACACGGCCCGAAGTCCGCGCGGGTTCCGACGAGATCTGGGATAGAGCGGAACGTGATCTTGAGGACGCCATCAAAGCCACGGGCTTGCCGTATGAGATTATGCCCGGCGAGGGCGCGTTCTATGGCCCGAAACTCGAATTTCAGCTGACGGATGCGATTGGACGCGTCTGGCAATGCGGGACATTGCAACTTGATTTCGTGCTGCCCGAACGACTTGGCGCCGAATATGTCGATGAGCATGGCGAGCGCGTGCGCCCGGTCATGCTGCATCGCGCGATCCTGGGATCGCTTGAGCGCTTCATCGGGATCCTGATCGAGGAACATGCTGGCGCCTTCCCGCTCTGGTTGGCGCCCGTACAGGTGGTCGTCGCGACGATTTCCGAAAATTCCGACGCCTATGCCGAAGAGGTGGCAGAAGAATTCCGGGCGGCAGGCTTGCGAGTCGAAACGGACCTTCGATCTGAAAAGATCAATTACAAGGTGCGCGAACACTCATTGCAGAAAATCCCGGTCATTGCCGTCGTCGGGCAACGCGAAGCGGAAGAGCGCAAGCTCGCCTTGCGCCGCTTTGGCTCGAAAGCACAAGAGATCGTGACGCTCGAAGACGGACTGTCTATGCTCTCTTTCGAATCACTGGCCCCGGATTTGAAGCGTAGAGTGAGTTAATACATGACATTCGGCCCGAGAACTTTTGCGCCATACTTGGCGGCTATTTTAGTTCTCTGGCCGATCATCGCCTATATGGGCGCGCAAGGGTATACCGGCGCTGTGGCTATTGCCGCCTTGCTTGGACTCGTCTTTGTCCGGGTCAAAGGGATCAGGATCTATGCGATTGCCTGTCTGGCCTTTATCGCCTGGGTCGTGGCGGCGGGAACCTGGTCGCCGGAATCGAATGACTTGCTAACCGGCAATGTTCTGGCCGGTTCGTTTTCTATGGATATGCCCGGCGTGAGATTCGGACTGACGGCCCTGGCGGGGCTCGGTGTCATGGTGGCGACCGGCGCGGTTGCGGCGCGGTCGAGCCAAACCAGTTTGACGGTCATCATGGCCGCCGGGTGTGTGCAGTTTGTCGGGGTCGTGGTCACCGCGCTGTTCATGCCGGAAATCCTCGCTTTGCTGGCGCCGATCAGTGATCCGGTCCGCGAGATGCCGCAGAACCTGTTGCGCAATGCGACCTCTTTCCTGCTCCTGATGCCGCTATTGCTGGCCTGGCTCTGGCATCGTCCGAACTCCGACTGGGGACCGCTTTTTGCGGTCTCGATGTTTGTTCTGGCGGTCGGTTCATTTCTCCAGATTGGCAATCAGACCGCGGCCGTTGGCGCCGGGTTTATGCTTGTCGCCATGGCGATCGTAAAATGGATGCCGCGAAACGGGTTCAAAGCCATCTTCACTTTCCTGGCTTTTTACATCGTCGCCTCGCCCATGCTGCTCAGCGGGGCGATTACGCAAATGCGGTCCATGGGCCTGCCATTGCCAAGATCCTTCTTCTCCCGATCCTATAGCTGGGAGCTGGTCGGGTCGAAAATTGGCGATGCCCCCCTGATCGGACATGGGCCGGAGGCGTCTCACACCTGGCAGGATACGTTTGCGGATCATCCGGTCTGGCTGGCGGATGCATCGGCCCGGTTCGGCGACTCCTATGCCTGGGAAGTCTATCGGGTTGTGCCCATCCATCCGCATAATATGCCGATCCAGATCTGGGCCGAAACCGGCATGGTGGGCGCCGTTCTGGCCGCGATGTTCCTGTTTTTCCTTGGTTGGCGTTTGAAGCCACCGGCCGATTGGCCGCCGGTTTCGAAATATGCCGCGGCAGGTCTGGTGGGCGCCTGTGTGGCGATTTGCAGCTTTGCCTATAGCATGTGGAATGAGGCCTTCTGGGCCAGCATCGTGATCGCAGCCGCCATCATCTTCTTGCGTGCGCGGCAGGATGCCGAGCCGGCCTCGTGAGCCGTCCGTCTGTCTCAGCCATCGTGGTGTCGTTTCAGACGGGACCGCGTTTGAAGGAGTGTCTCTACGCGCTCGCAGGCGATCCGGACATTGATGAAATCCTGGTTGTCGACAATGGCAATCCCGAGGACATGCAGGCCTGGCTGGATCGATTCGCGCATGCGCGGGAAAGCGTCAAACTGCTCCGGGGGCATGGCAATGTCGGGTTCGGAGCTGCCGTCAATCTCGGCCTCGCCAAGGCGGCTGGACCGCATATTCTGATCCTCAATCCGGACGCGGTGTTACGCCGGAAGTCGATCGCGGGCATGCAGGATGTGGCAGCGCAATGCACCGCGCCCTGGATTATCGGGGGCCGCATATTCGATCTTGCCGGGCGCGAAGAGCGCGGCCCGCGTCGAACCGAACTGACGCTCTGGCGCGCCGCGACCAATTTGATCGGCTGGAACACCTGGACGCTCGAGCGCACGCCAGCGCCCACGGAACCTGTCGAGATGCCGGTCATTTCCGGGGCGTTCTTCCTGACCTCAAAAACCAGCATGTCGACCCTGAACGGATTCGACGAATCCTACTTTCTGCATGTCGAAGATGTCGATCTATGCCGTCGCTGCCGAGAGGCGGGTGGCCAGGTGATCTATGATCCGCGCGCCGGTGCCTTGCATTATGGCTCGACCTCGGATGCGCCAAGCGCTGCCATTGCGCGGCACAAGGCTGACAGTCTGGCGCACTATTTCCGCAAGTTTGCGCGCGGTCCGATCGACAAGCTCATGGTCTTTCTGATGATGCCAGTCATGCGGCTGACCATGGCAATGACCCGACGCTAGAGGTCACGATCCACAATGCTCAGAACATCTGGTGTGAAATCCTGGAAATCATAATCGGTGATGCGGAAGGCCCAGCCTTGGGCCTTTTCATTGATCGCCTCGGCGCGCCGGGCGCCTTCACCGGCCTCAACAGCGTGCAAAGTGACCCAGAGTCCCGAGGGTTCGCGATAAGCGCGCAAATCGACTTCCAGGCCGTCAAACGTCTCGCTGATATGGCGGGCAATCGGCGCGGTGGTGAGATCTGCGGCGGGTTTCACATCTACAGGAGTCAGGCGCGTCACCGCCAGCGCGGTGGTTGAGGCCGCGAGACGCGAAATCAGGCGGTCATTCTGATTGGGCGGCGCGGGGCGGAAACTGCGCGTATCCGCGCCTTCGAGTCGGCGTAGATAAAGCGAACGGGCATTCGCGTCTGTGATCCGGGCAGAGCGGATCGCGGACGGATCAATTTCGATTATATCAAGGTCGAGCCAGGCGCGGCGATTGTAGAAAGGCGGTAAGGTCCCTTCAGCGCGATAGGTCTGCGCTTCTTCCGGATCCCGCACATAAATCGTGTCGTTCTTGCGTCCAATAATCAGACTGTGCATCAATTCCGCATCTGGTCCGAATATTTCGACTAGGGCGCCATTGCCGTCCTGTTCCGGATGACCGAGGCCGATCCGGTCATGCTTGTAAGGATCGTCGGTGCGTTTTTCATCAAAACTCAGCGTTTCGAGGCCGCCGGCGAGTTCGGCCAGGCGATCGGGTCTGACCGGGTAGCCCCCGGTCTCCTCCAGCGTCCAACCTGCTTCGGAGCGCGCCAGGGTATAGCTCTCATCGGCCAGCGTGAACCGGATCTTCTGAGAGTCTGCCCTTGTGCGGCTGAACTCTTCAAGCACGGCCTCTCCCATCCGGGGATGCAGATTATTGGTCGAGCCTGATGTGAGACTGGTCAGACCCAGTATGACCCAGAGTGCGACCGCGAGACCGGCGAGCAGAACGACGCCGCGGCGGCGATGATCATGATGCGATCGGCTCATGCCTTCGCCCTCCGCCGATTGCGGACAAAAACAGCCAGCCCGAACAGGCCGATCAGAATCGGTCCTCCGAGTATTGTAAATAGACGCAGCCTGAGTTCCAGACGATCAATGTCGCGCCGGAAATCCCGCTCAATCTGGCGCAAGCGTCCGCGCGTGGTGACGATGTCTTCGCGTAGCCGCGCCAATTCCTCGCGCTCGGCATCATTCAATTCAGCGCCAACATCGCCATCGAAGAAGCCGCCAGTCGCGCCAACCGATTGCAATTCCTCCAGGCGCTGTTGCGACGTGGTGAGGCGGGCTTCCAGGCGGGCCTGCTCGCTAAAGAACCGGGCTTGCGCGTCTTCGCGCATCTCATCCACCGTGGTCATGGGGCGCCGTCCGGGGGCTCTGGCCCGCAAGCTCATCAATTCTGATCCACCCGACAGACTGTCCAGGGCATTCAGGATGAAGGTGATATTGTCAGCAAAAGGGACGCCGGATTGCAGATCCAGGTGCAAACCATCATCCAGCATATCGGCGTCGGAAACGATAATGATATCGGCATCGACCGCGCTGGTTGATGTGTGCGGCGGCGCTTCTTCAATCGCCGCGCGGGCTAGTTCCGCATAGATTGGATCATCCGGGATGTCCGCTTGCGGGGCGCCGTCCGGGAAGGCGCTGATCAAGGCGCCGGAGACGCGAACGGCCAAGGGGGCGGGACCAATATCGCTGGCTTGATACATCGCCACCGTATCGCCCGCAGACAGGTCCAGCGCGGCGCTTTCGGCCGGGATATTGCTTGGCGCCACACCGGTTTGCATCAGGATTTCGCGCTGGCCTGGCGCCCCATCACTGAGGATCAGACGCCCCGGCGCGCCCAGATTGATGGTTCGTGTGAGATCTGAGGTGACGATGTTCAGGCGCGACATCAGAGCGGGTGGAATGGAAAGAAAGAGCGGATGCTGCAACACCGTGGTGCGGCCATCGCCCGCATCAGCTTCAATAGAGAGCGCGGTTTGGGTGTCGGCAATTGCGTCTGTCGCCAATGATACGCCCCAAACCTCGCTGAATCGGTCGAGATCAGACCGGATCTGCCGATTGGTCATGTTAAACGGGCCGGTGCCCTGTGACGTCTTCGCCGCCGGATCGAGCAGGATCAGCGCGCGCCCCGTGCGCAGAATGAACTGGTCGATTTGCCAAAGCTGCCAATCGCTCAGCTCAGGCGGGTGGGCCAGCATCAGGACATCCAGCTCGCCTGGCAGCTCGATGAAATTCTCGTCTATCAGTTCCACCGCGAATGTCTTGCTCATCTCACGCCGGATGGCATAGCCCGCTTCATCGGTGAGGGCATTCATTCCCGGCAAAGTCGAGAGCAGGCCGATTCGGGCCGGCTCGGGCCGATCCAGCCGCGCCAGCATGCGGGTGATATCATATTCCAGACTGCTTTCCTGTTCCGGTGCCAGGAAGGGAATAACGCGCTCATCATCGACGGCATTGCGCCCGATCAGGCCGAAATAAAGCGGATCTCCGCCATTCGTATCAACGGCGACCAGCCCGGCCGCGAGGGCTTCATCCTCGGCCTCCGAGAACGGCGCTGGATCAATTTCGCGCAGGCGGATATTGACGCCGCCCAGTGTATTGTAGGCATCCAGCAGTTCCCGAACGCGCACGGCATAGGCCCGCACCGCCGGGAATTCCTGCCCGACGCTGCGCGTATAGACAAAGGTGAGATCGATCGGTTCGGCCAGATCGTTCAGCGTCGCGCGGGTCCCGTCAGACAGCGTGAAAAGACGATTTTCGGTGAAATCGGCCCGCGCGCCGGAGAACCAGGACTGCGCCAGCAGATTCGCGGCGCCGAAAATGAGCGCAAGCAACAGGCTGGCGAGCAGAAGATATCGACGCGGACTCATTGAGCGCCCCCACGACGGTGACCGACAAAGAGCGTGTTCAAGGCGACGCAGAGCGCAATAAAGCCAAAGAAGAAGATCAGGCCGCGCAATTCCAGAACGCCGCGCTGGGCGGTTTCAAAATGCGTCAGAAACGAGAATTGCGCGATCGCATCGCCAGCCGGCGCGCCCAGCACGCTGGCCACCGCGCCGGAGACCAGCGGCCAGCCCGCAGCGGTCAGAATAAACGCAACCAGCACGCCGATGACAAAAGCCAGAACCGCACTTCTGGTCAAAGCCGAAACAGCCGCGCCGATCGCCAGATAGGCCCCGGCCATGATCAGGCTCATCAGATAAGTCAGGGCGATCGCAGCATTATCGGCGGGGCCGAGAATATTGACGGTCATCCACCATGGGAAAGTCAGCGCCAGGGCCAGAGCGGCGACGGTCCAGGCGGCCAGCAATTTGCCAATCACCAGTCCGGTCAGATTGACCGGCAGGGAGAGCAGCAATTCAGACGTGCCATGACTGGTCTCTTCCGCCCAGAGCCGCATGGCGAGGGCGGGCATGAACAGCATGAACAGCCAGGGATGCCAGTAAAAGAAGGGTCCGAGGTCTGCTGCGCCGGTATCGAAAAAGCGCGACAGGTCCCAGGTAAAGACCCCGAGCACGAGCAGAAAAATCGCGACAAAGACATAGGCGAGCGGGGTCGCGAAATAGGCCGAGATTTCGCGGCGCCAGGCGGCTTTCACGCCGGTCAGCGTCCCGCGCCAGTCAATCTTCAACACGTTTCCGCCTCCCGCGCATCGGCGAGCGAGATAAAGGCTTCCTCGAGGCCGCCCGGTTTGCTGTCCGACAGGGCTGCGGGCGTGTCATCGGCGACGACCTGACCCTGATCGATGACGATGACGCGCGAACACATGGCGGGCACTTCATCCAGAGTATGGGTCGAGATGACGATGGCTTTTTCTGGCGCCATCCGCGCGACCAGGGCGCGCACGGCGCGTTTCTGGATCGGGTCCAGTCCATCTGTCGGTTCATCCAGCAACAGGACAGGCGGGTCGTGAATCAATGCTGCCGCAAGCCCGACGCGGCGGCGATAGCCTTTGGACAAAGCTGCAATCGGTTTCCCGGCAACATTTGCAATCCGTGCGTCGGCAATGACGCGTTCGATGGCATCCTTGCGATCCTTGCTGCTCAATCCATGTGCATCGGCCATGAATCGCAGGAAGGTCACGGGAGTCATATCGCGATAGAGCGGCGCACCTTCCGGCAAATAGCCAATCTGGCTCTGAGCGCTGCGGCGATCGGAAACGATGGAGTGTCCATGGATCAGGGCATCGCCAGAATCCGGCTCCAGCACGCCGGAAACCATACGCATCGTGGTCGATTTGCCCGCCCCGTTCTGGCCCAGGAAACCGAGGACTTCGCCTTTGTTCAGGGTAAAACTGAGCCCCGCCACGGCAACATGGTCGTCGAACGCTTTTCTCAAGTTCTGGAGATCGAGCATGTTGGGGTCGCAACTGGTTTAATACGGAGAGTTAACCCCATTCGTTAGATCAGGCCAGTAAAGGGATCACCAATACGGTGCAGCTAAATTTGCGTTCATGAAAAAGCAGCGCGCCCGAACTCGGGCGCGCTGCAAAATCTACATAGTGGTGAGTGTCGAGCGGCTCAAAGCAGTCGCCCCGGGGGGCTGGGGGGGCTGATGGGTCCGGAATGACTGCTAGACTTCGCCGCCCGACAATTGCAAACTGATGGCAATCGATGACCGCTTCAAGTCGTGATTGCGGCAAAACCGCCGCATTCTGGATTAAAAATGCGTCACCAGATGGGAACTTGTAACGAATTCACGCTTCATGACTCAGATTACACCACTTAAAAAACCCCGTCAAAAACCGAAAATCGCCTTCCAGCGCCAGGAAATGGGCCTGATTCTCGATGTTTACGGACGTTTGGTGATGTCTGGACAGGCCAAGGATTATGCGGTCGGGGCGCATAAGGATCAGGCGGTTTTCGCGATTTTCCGGCGCCATGCCGAGACGCCAAACTGGACAATTGTCAAAACCCCGGCCCTCGCCCGGATGCAGGGCGCCTATTCCGTGCATGGCGCGCAAGGGCAGGTCCTGAAACGCGGCCGCGAGCTGAAACAGGTGTTGACCGTGTTCGAAACCCGGAAATTCGAGATTATTCGCTGATTATTGGCCAACCAGGCGCTGGATCAGGCCCATAACACCGGTAAATCGCAGGCCGCCATCGCGCACCGCCAAGGCATAGCAGACACCGTCCATATCGCCGGTTGGCTGGTGCGTATCTTCGGGGCCTTTCAGGCTGATATCGCCCGGTCCGAAACTGCCGCTTTCATCGCTGAATCCGCCGGCCACGACCAGCGTGAACTCGCTGCCATGGTGGCTATGTTTCGGTACCGTGCAGCCCGGCTCAATGCGGTAAAGCTCGACTTCGGCTTCGCTGCCGGCATCGAGCTTCAAGCGGCGAATGCCTTGCGTCAGCCCCTGCCACTTATGCGTCTGGTAGGAGTGCAAAGCCGTTTCGCGCAATGGCTCCGGCAGATCGAGCAGTTCGTCCAGGCCTTCGCCAGCCAGTTTGACGGCTTTTGCGACGGGGCGCTCACCCGCCTCATAAGCATCGATCAGCGCCAGCGCTTTATCGGCTGCGCCCACGCTCAGCGCGGCTTTTTCTTCGCTTTCGAAAAAGACGCCTGCAATCGTTTCGGCACGCGCAACAGCGCGCTGCACGTCCGGCCGCAGGGTGGCCTGGGTTTCTACCAGCAAGCAGAAGGCCGGGTCTAAACAACCTGCAGCATACGAGCTGTAGATTTCCCCGAAATCATTGATCGTCGCTTTGCCCATTGGCGTGGCGCACTCCTCGAAACTATCACTCTCTTTTGGCGATATTGTCGGATCAAGGTTATCGTCAAGCAAATGCAGCTCCAGATTGCAGTTGTTTGGCTAATGGTCGCGTTCCAGGGAGCCCCGGAGACGCATGAAGGCGAGGCGAATGCGCGACTTCACAGTGCCGAGGGGAAGCCCGAACGATTTGGCAATTTCGGAATGTGAAAGTCCTTCGTAGAAGGCCGCCTTTAGCAGGACGAGCTGCTCTTCCGGCAAGGTCTCGATCACTTCGCGTACTTTCACTTCCAATTGCACGCGATTGACGGTGATGTCTGGTTGCTCAATCTCGGCCGGCTGCAGCATCGGGTCTTCGGCATCCAGCTCCGGCTTGTTGGTGCGCCGCAGACTGTCAATCCGACGATTGCGAGCGATCCGAAAAATCCATGTTGAAACAGAGGCTTGCCGGCGATCATATTGTTCTGCCTTGCGCCAGATATTGAGCATGACTTCCTGCATGATCTCTTCGGCGCTGGAGGCATCGCTGCCCAGCCTGATCAAATAGCTTTTGATCCGGGGGGCAAAATATTCAAACAATTCAGCAAAAGCCGGGCGCGACCGCGCATGCGCAATCTGCTCAACGCAATCGGCGAGCCGCTCGCGTTCGGATGGGTCACTGCCTGTGGTTTCGAGGGACACGTGTTTCCCCTGCGCCGCTTCACACTCGTATAAAGCGCCCATCTGAGAAGAATTGCAACCTTTGCGAGACAACAAAACCATAATCGCCCGTTAATCTAGTGTGTCTTATTTCAGCCCTAAGACTGATACAGAAGAATCTGAGCCATGGCTATATATTTTATTGCACATAGGAGAATTTATATGCGCGGTCTGGTTTTCGCCTTGCTTGCAACCTTTGCGATCACGCCAATTTTCTCAGCCCAGGCGGCGCCGAACGTGGTGCGCCAATATTCCGATTGGGTTGTGTTCACGGAAGATGTCGGGGGAGAGCGGCTCTGCTATGCCGCCACTCAGGCAACCGACAAGGCCCCGAAATCGGCCGATCATGGCGATGTCTGGTTCTATGTGTCGAACTGGCGGTCCGGGAAGGCCCGCAACCAGCCAAGCCTGAAAGTCGGGTATGAGCTACGCGGCGATTTGCCGGGCAAGGCCCGGATCGGGCGCGCTGACTGGACCCTGTTTGGCATTGGCCGAGAGGCCTTTGCGCAGGACAGTGATGATGCCGGTCTGGTCCGGCAATTGAAGCGCGGCAGCGAGCTGCGAGTCGAGGCCACATCGGTGCGCAATACACGTGTCACCTATCACTTCTCGCTGGCCGGATCATCGAACGCGATCGACCGCGCGGCCTCTGTTTGTCGCTAATCGCAGCGCCCTGGTGAATTCAAACAGTCCTTTTTGCACGGTATTAACTCATCTGTGAGACGATCCCCTCGCTTACAAAAAATTGGAGCGGGCGGACAATGAGTTATTCACAGGTGCGGGAGTTCCTCTCCCGTGTAGGCCTGACCGTGGCGATATGCCTTGGTCTGGCAGGTGCTGCACATGCAGCCAACACACTGACAGAAGCTGGTACTTCTGTCTCAAACACTTTCGAGCTGAGCTATAGTGTTTCAGGCACAGCACAGCCGATAATCACCAACGATAATGCTTCACCTCCGGTGGGCGCTGTGGTTCAGGGTACACCCACCTTGTTCACGGTTGACCGGAAAGTGGATCTGATCGTGACAGCCACAAACAGTACGCTGACGACGGTACCAGGGACGGATGCGACCCTGACCTTTGAAGTGCTGAATGAAGGCAATGATACAGCGGCTTACGCATTTTCAGTAGCGGATCTGGACTCAGGCGCGTCGACTTTTGACGCGAGTTCGATTGTCGTGCGCTATCTGGTCGATGCCAATGATAATGGCACCGCGGATGATGGCGCCTTCACGGCGCTGACTGAAACGACGATTGGCGCCGGGGCTGGTTCAGCCTTTGTAACGGGCGATGTCTCGAAAGGCGTTCGTGTTTTCGTTCAGGTTCAGGGCACGATTGCGGCCGGTGTAGCGGACACGTTCACCGATGATGTGACCTTGATCGCCGAAGCGCGTAACCCGACCGCATTTGCGAATGAGGCATCTGCCTCTCCGGCCGCTGTGACCGCAGCGACGGGCGGGGCCAATGTCCTGACCGGTACGGCTCAGAACGTCCTTGCTGACGGCACGGGTGTTGCTGCGTCGGAAGGCGATGCGGACGGTCTGTTTGCGGCCACGGGCATTATCCAGGTCGAATCTCCCGATCTCAACGCGGAAAAGACCGTGCTCGTGATCAAAGAGCCTGGCATTGCGGATCCATTCGTCGCTCTGACGGATTGTGCGACTGCCAGCGCCGAAGCCGATGCCAAAGCGGTTCCGGGATCGTGTGTCGAATATACGATCGAGGTTGAGAACACGGGCGCCACCGCCAGTGCGACCAATCTGGTGATCGATGACATCCTGCCAGCTGAAGTCACCTTTGTGTCTGCGGCCCTGGCAACCACGACCGCCACAGGCTTTGCCGATGATACCGGTATTGGCGGCGTCGGTCCGGTTCTGACCGCGCCAACGACACCGGCAGACAGCGATTGCGACGGCGCGACCACCTGCGTCATTCAACTCTCCGATGCCATCCTGGCGGCTGGCGA
>JBCCCT010000059.1:0-17897 GCA_039033355.1 Pseudomonadota bacterium
ATGATAGGGACGGCGCTCACCCTTGGTTTGGCGCTGGCACTGATCCGACGCGGTCAGACAAGCGTGAAGGCATGGAATGAGCGATAAACCTCTCGTCGTGATCGGCGCAGGCGGCACAGGCGGGCATATGTTCCCGGCTGCGGCTTTTGCAGAAGAAATGGCCAGCCGCGGCTGGGAGGTCGGCCTGATCAGTGATGATCGCGGCTTGCGCTATGCCGAAAAATTCCCGGCCAACTGGAAAATGGAAGTCAAGGCGGCCAGCCCGAACATTCGCAAACCCTGGACGCTGCCAGGCACGGCGATGAAATTGCGGGCCGGCGTCAATGCAGCGGTGCGGCGGTTCAAGCAGAAGCAAAGACCTGCCCTGATCGCCGGCTTTGGCGGCTATCCGGCTTACCCGGCCCTGTCAGCCGGGCGGCGGCTTGGCATTCCCATGCTGATCCATGAACAGAATGCCGTGCTCGGCCGGGTCAATCGCGCCTTTGCCAAATCGGCAAGCGTCGTCGCCTCGGGCTTTGAGCGGCTTGATCGATTGCCGGGCGGGGCCAATCACCAGCCGATTGGCAATCCGGTCCGGGCACCGATTGCGGCGGTGCGTGATGTTCCATATCCGGCCACCGATGGGGAGCTGACCCTCTTCATCACAGGTGGTTCGCAAGGCGCACGCATTCTCGGCGAAGCGATCCCGCTGGCCATTGCCAACCACATCCCGGCGCCGCTGCGCATGCGGCTGCATGTTGTGCAGCAAGTGCGCGAGGACCAGCTGGAAGATGTGCGGGCGATTTATGAAAAGGTTGATGTCAAAACGACCCTGCAGCCGTTCTTTTCCGATATGCCGGACCGGCTGGCGGCGGCGCATCTGGTGATTGCGCGGTCTGGTGCTGGCACGGTCAGCGAGATTGCGGCGGTGGGGCGTCCGTCTATCCTGATCCCGCTCAAGATTGCCATGGACAATCACCAGGAAGCCAATGCGGAAGGCCTGGTCGATGCCGGGGCGGCGGATATGTTGCTAGAAGACAATCTTTATCCGAACCTGATTGGTGAGTTATTGGCGGTTCGCCTCGGCGACGCGAATGATCTTGTTGTGCGTGCGGCGGCGGCGAAGGCGCTTGGAAATGTTCGGGCGGCGCAGGATCTTGCGGATATGGCGGAGCAGATTTCGGCTTGAAGATGTCCGCATACGAAAAGCTCTCGATCATACAGCGCATCAATCTGGTCTATTGGATCTGTCTTCCAGTTTTGGCTGGGGCGTTCGTTCGCGTGAGCCATTTAGACTGGATTGGCGCCCTGCCCGAAGGGGCATATTGGCTCCAATTCGGTATCGGCATTCTATACGGCGTGGCTGCGTCGGTTTTGAACGTCACGCCAGTTTATTTTATCTTCCTGGTCAACCTGCGTGGCCCACGAGTGATCCATGTGTTGCCAACATACATTGTCGGCACGTGTCTCGTCGGGGGCTGCACCTTCCTGGTTTGGCGATCGGAACACTGGGAGAGTGACTTGGCAGGATACATTGGCTTCGTTTTGATGGGGCTCTCCATCGGTGTTTCGCGTCTCGTCTATTCAGCGCCTGAGGACGAATAGAAGTGGCCGCTTAAGCCGCATCACATCGATGCGTCTCATACATCTTTGCCGCTTTCAGCCATTCCCAGCCAAAGGCTTCTTCTGAGTCGCCATGTGTCTGGCGCTGTTCCAGCTTTTCCAGGGCTTCCTCCAAAGTCGGCTCATGGCCTTCCGGCACCCACCACATGACGAAATGCATCTGGCCGAGGACTTCGAACCAGTCTTCGCGGCGCTCATAGAATTGCTTGTGCACTGTGCCCCAGACGAATTTTTCCAGGCTCTCAACATCTTTCCAGACAGTGAGATTGGCGACGAATTGCGGGTCGCCATCAATCTTGGCTTCGGTATTGCCGACCCCTGGTTCACCAGAGCCTTCCATCATCCAGACAAAGCCTGGCATGCGCTTGCCGAGGCCATTGATGAAATCGAGATTGTCCATGAATTCCTTGACCCTTGGGTCTTCGGTCGGAGCGACCAGGCGGCCAATGTTCAATTCAGCTAAATGCATTGTCATGTTCGCTCCTTTTTTTGGCCATGTCTGATCGGCAGAGCAAGCGTATGGAACCCAACGCTCATGCCCGACTCAGTCCGACGCTTGCCCCTTCATATGCGGGTGCGGTAACGCAATCACAACCTATATCTGGCCATTGGACGCCCATGAAACCTTCACCGACCCCATTCCCGCTTGGCCCTGCCCATCTTGTCGGCATTGGCGGCATTGGCATGTCGGGCATTGCCGAGATCATGATGAATCTCGGCTATCAGATTCAAGGCTCGGATGTCAGCGAAAGCGCCAATGTCAAACGCCTGCGCGAGCGCGGCGCCGTCGTCCATATCGGGCACACGGCGGAGAATGTCGCTGGCACCAGTGCGGTGATCATTTCCAGTGCCATCAAGGATGACAATGTCGAGGTTCAGGCCGCCCGCGCGGCGGGTATCCCGGTTGTCCGACGCGCCGATATGTTGGCCGAAATTATTCGCCTGAAATGGACCGTCGCGGTCGCAGGAACTCACGGCAAGACGACAACCACGACCATGGTTGCCGCGCTGCTCGATGGCGCCGGCATCGACCCGACCGTGATCAATGGCGGCATCATCAATGCCTATGGCTCAAATGCCAAAGCCGGCGATGGCGACTGGATCGTGCTGGAGGCTGACGAGTCCGATGGCACCTTCATGAAGATCCGTCCGACGATTGCGATCGTCACCAATATGGATCCCGAACATATGGAGCATTATGGCTCCATGGAGGCCTTGCGCGATGCGTTCGACACTTATGTCGGCAATATTCCCTTCTATGGCTTCGGCGTTCTGTGCACGGACCATCCCGAAGTCGCGGCGATGGTGGCGCGCGTGTCGGACCGGCGGATCATCACCTATGGCTATAATCGCCAGGCCGATGTCCGAGCCGTCAATCTGCAACCCTCGAGCGACGGCGTGACCTTTGATGTCATGATACGGGCACAGATCAATGCGGCCGAGCGGGTGATCGAGCAGGTCTTCCTGCCCATGGCGGGCGAGCATAATGTTTCCAATGCGCTGGCCGCGATTGCCGTCGCCGTCGAATTGGGGGCAACCAATGATCAGCTCCGCGACAGTCTGAAAGCCTTTGGCGGGGTCAAACGTCGCTTCACCCAGGTCGGGGCGTGGAACGGCATTCGGATCATCGATGATTATGCGCACCACCCGGTAGAGATCATGGCCTGCCTGAAAGCCGCCCGGGCGATCCAGGGGCAGGGACGGGTGATCGCAATCTCGCAGCCGCATCGCTATTCCCGGCTGGATGATCTGTTTGAGGATTTTGCGCAATGCTATCGCGAGGCTGACATTGCCGTGATTACTCCGGTCTTTGCTGCCGGTGAGGCGCCGATCGACGGCGTCGATCATGCCGCTCTGGTGCAAAGCATGAAGGGCCATGGCCACAAACAGGCGCAGACGCTTGAAGATCTGGAAACCTTACCGGATCTGATCCGCGCGCTGGCGGAACCGGGCGATATGGTCGTCTGTATGGGGGCGGGCAGCATTTCAACGCACGCAAACGCCCTGATCGAGAAGCTGAACGCCTAGCCTTTATGGTAAACCCGACCGTGATAATTTCATCGTCCGCGCTTTGATCCTGTAAAAATCTTTCTGGCATATTCTACTTCAGGTGGTCAGAGGGAATTTAGCGTGTTTGCAAGGATGGGCTTTGCATTTGTGCTCGCATGTATGGCAGGGGCGGCGCCTGTCCTGGCCAGCAAGATTGCGGAGTCTGAACCTGTCCTGCGCTTGAGATTGAGCGATCCGTTGCTGGATGCAGCGCCCAAACCGTTTCTGCGCCCCCGCTTCAGCGATAATGTGACCGCGGCCCCCGCATCCGTTCCGATGCCAGCCATTACAGTGGAAAAGGCCGGGCGAGTCGGAAACTTCGCATATATCTCGACCCCGCATCCAAATCTCGTCGTCGCCATTGGTGCGACCGAGGACCGGTCAGAGCTGGGTCGGCAAATCGACCGCGCCATCATTGAATTGACCCCCGAAAATCGCCTCTATCCCATGCAACAGGATAGCGCGCCCTTTATCGGATTCGGTATGCGCGCCGGTCAGAGAGATCGCGGTTGGGCCGTCGACGCGACCGTCGGAGCGGGCTTGCTCAATGCAGCCGAACACGGACGCTTGACCGATTGGGGCTATGCGGACTCGCCGAACGGGTATGAGGCCGAAGCGCGGGGCAATGTGCGGGTACGCTACCGTTTCTAATCGCTAATTCAGGATCGATGCGCTGGCGCTTTCGGCGACGGCATTTGCGGCTCTGATGGCCCGGTTCACCGCCTCCATCACCGCTTCCGAACTGGCTGTGCTGAGACAATTGCCGGCCGAGATCGCAACCACCCGATCGGCGTGTTTCGCCAGGGAGTCGGCCGGAAAATTGTGGCTCAGCAAATCGACGGCATTGGCCAGGGCAATGGTCAGGCAGAGTTTTTCGTCCACAGGACCTGCGTCTTCGAACATGGCATGCGCCATATCCCGTTTCAGCGCCTGTTCCAGATCCGGTGACGCCTCAGGCCAGACGGTGCGCGTGAACAGGCCGAAGACCCGCGTCTCTTCCCGGCTCAGCGCGCCGAGATGGCACAACTCGTCCGCCAGGGTCGCGATGAAGTCCTTCTGATTGGCGAGCTGTGCGATCCAGTAACTCAGGTCGCGTGGTTTCGGTGCGCCGCCAATCTCCTGATCACACATGGAGAGGAAGACGCCCAGCGTTTCGCGATGGCGCAGCGGGATGACCGCGTCAGGCGAGTCCTGCAGCTCAACCGTCTGGCGCAGCAACAGCTCTGCCAGGGCCGCGCCGGCCAGCGCCGGTTGATAATATCCGTCCTCAGTTTTGCCCGTTTCATCATTCAATGACAAAAGCAGAAGGGCCTGAGGCAAAGTGATATCCATGCAAATCCTCAATCTTATCAACGGTTCTGAGAGCTTATGACGCTCAATTACGGTGACATCGCCCCTTTTCGCCGTGACAGACAAGCGCTAGGCGAGCGTATGACTTTCGATTTGACCGATATGCCTGAACTTCGCGGCAAAATGATGAAGGATGCATCACTTGCCCCTTATACCTGGTTTCGGGTTGGCGGAGCGGCAGATCTGCTCTTCCTGCCGGCCGACGAAGCCGACCTTGCCAGCTTTCTGAAAGCCCTGCCGGAATCGGTGCCGGTGACGGTGCTGGGCGTCGGGTCGAACACGATTGTCCGCGATGGCGGGATTGAAGGCGCGGTTATTCGCTTGATGGGCGCATATTGGGGGCAGGTACATGTGACCGAGAGCGCGGTGATGGCCGGGGCCGGGGCGCTCGATCTGAATGTTGCCAAGCGGGCGGCGAAAGCGGGGATTAGCGGGCTGTCTTTTCTGTCCGGTATTCCAGGATCGATTGGCGGCGCGGTACGGACCAATGCCGGCTGTTATGGCCGCGAGCTGAGCGATGTGGTGACCGCGGTTGAGGGCGTCTCGCGCGCAGGCGAGCCCGTCATGCTGACGCGCAAGTATATTGGTTTTTCCTATCGCCATACGGATTTTGCGACCAACATCGTGGTGACCAAGTTGCACCTTGCGGGGGGTGCGGGCGGCGACCCGGAGGTGCTCGCTGACGAAATCGCCGCGCACCAGGCGCGCCGCGCCGAGACCCAGCCGATCAAGGAAAAGACCGGCGGTTCCACATTTGCCAATCCAGACCCGCCCGGCACGCCAGATGCGCGCTCGAGCTGGAAACTCATCGATGCTGCGGGGTGTCGTGGATTGCGGGTCGGCGGCGCCATGGTCAGCGAGAAGCATTGCAACTTCCTGATCAATACGGGCGACGCGACGGCCGCTGATATTGAGGCGCTGGGCGAGCTGGTCCGGGCCCGGGTGCTCGACCAATCCGGCGTCGATCTGCGCTGGGAGATCCGGCGGATCGGACGCATCCAATCGTCTTAAGCCCGCGTATTGAGCTTCGCCTTCCTTACTTGCTGAACATACTCATTCTGGTGCCGGTCTGCTGGGCCATGTATTCCGGCTCCGGGCGTATGGCGGTGTTTGAAGGCAAGGTGAGCTGGTCTGATGAATTGGCCGGCTTGGTCGCTGCGTTATGGACGGCGATCCTGGTCGCATCCTTTGCCGGTCTCGCTTGGCCCCGGCTCTTCGTTCCGCTGCTTTTGGTGCAAGTGATCTACAAAGCGCTGTTTCTGGCAACCTTAATCGTACCCCTCGCGCGGCAAGGGGGAATCAACGCCGTCCCGATGGGGATTTCGGTGAGCTTTGCGCTGATTGTTCTTACTTATCCCTTGGCGATCTGGATGGCCTGGAAACCGATCTAGAAGGTGCCTTTCAGGCGCAAGGTCAGAATGTTACCGAAGTTCCGGTTCCGGTCTTCAATCCTGACAATGTCGCCGCGGCGATCCGGGGCATAGACCAGACGTTTCAGCTTTTCATCGCTGTCCAGCAGATTGCCCAGGAAGACGGTCCCGGTCATGCCAAACAGGTCCTTGTGCTCAACAAAGCCCCACGCGAATCCCTGCGCCTGAATGAAGTCGACTCGGACATCACTGCGGAAGGTCGGTGATTCGAGGAATTTCTCGTAATTCAGACCCCAGGCCCAATTTGTATTCGGGATATCGTGCCGGAAATTAAACTCGAAATAGTGGATGGTGTTGTCATTGAAGTCTCGAGTGATGCCGGTCAGAGGATCATCGACGAATGTGTCCTGCAGGAAGGTCTCGTATTCCAGCTGAGCCCCCTTCCAACCAAGATTGTCCAGTTTCAGCGTACCCTCGATTTCGAGTGCGATACGCGACGCAGACTCAATATTGCCTGGGCCTTCGGCAACCACCAGATCTGGAACGACGGAATCGAAAATCGGGACCTGGTCGACCAGGTCTTCTATCTCATCGCCGAACAGTTCGACCGTGACGGCGCCCCAGCTGCCAAAATCCTTCTCGAGTTCAACTGCCAGCCGCCAGCGCTGATCCGGAACGATTTGCACATTCCCGGTCTGGTCTTCGCCCTGATTGTTGAGATCGACATTCGAGACAAAGTCAAAAAAGTCGAGCTGCCCGACCTGCCGCGTCAGGGAGACGTTCACATTGGTCTTGTCATCGACCGTCCAGGCCAGCGAGGCCGAGCCTTTCGGGCGCGTGAAGGATCGCGTCTGACCATTCACGCCATCCGACATGATTTCGCTCTGCTCAGCGCCGAGTGAGACTTGCAGGCGCAGATCCTTGGTCAATTGGCGGCCATGCGTGACAAAGGCTTCGGCGCGCTTTTCCTCGACTCGAATACCACCATCTCCAATGTCCACAGGGGCGAGGGATTCGAGCGTATCGCCGCGAAACAGCATGGCTTCGCTTTCCAGCGTGTTGAAAGCCCCTTCGAGCGAGAATTGCCAGTCCGAATTATTCTCGCCGGTCAGATTGTACTCGCCGCGCAGGATGCTTTCGCTCTCATCAACGACACGGTCGAAGATCTGGTTGCGCACATTCTGGCCGTCCAGATCTGCGCCAAAGAATTTTGCCCGCGTTGGACTATGCTCGTTGCGTTGCAAGCCAATAAGTTTGAGGCGGCCTGGGCCAAAGCCGAGTTCATAATCGCCGCTGACTTCGCTATTCCACTCATTTTCCTTGAATTGGAAAATGGTCTGACGGACGAGTTCTCCGGCCGGGTTGAAAATATTGCTGGTTTCGCGCTCATCCGGCTCGGACAGATTGTACTCGGCGTTGAGATTGGCGATATGACCATTGGTTGGGGTCCAGCTCAAACCGCCATTGATGCCGACAAAATCGCCAATGAAAGTGCCTTGTTCCTCGCGAAACTCGGTTAGGTTTCCGGCGCCGTCGAAAATGTTCTCTCGGCCGCTGGCCGTGCCGCGGCCTGGCTCAGCTTCTACCCCGACATTCCAGCCAAGGGTCCCGGATTGGCCGTTTACCGAAACGTCGAACCATTCAAGCGCCGGGGGCAAATTTTCGCGATAACGCTGGCGATAAGTCCAGGTGCCGCTAATGCCATCCGCTTTGGCGATGACATTTGCTACCTGTCCGCTGAGGCCCGGGATATCCAGGTTCGCACCTTCGGTAAGTTCGATTCGCTCAACATTAGTCGCGGGAATTCGATCAAGTGCATCGCGGGCGCTGGTCGATTTGGACGAGATTCGCTGACCATTGATCAAGACGTTTTCCTGGGCCTGACCAAAGCCGCGCTGACCGTCGCTGCCGGAGATGCTGAAGCCGGGAATCTGCGACACCATATCCAGCGCGGTCCGCGGCGCGAACTGTTCGAAATCAGCGATCGTGAACGTCCGGGTATCCTCGCCAGGCACCGACGACGTTTGTGCATATAGGGGGAGAGGTAGGCCGACGAGCAGCCCAGCGAGGAATGTGTATTTCATGTTTTCCGCCCAGTAAGAGAACGATCCCGACCCTTGTCGTGTTACATATGTAACGAGTAGCCACAACCCCTACAGGGAAAAATTTTTTCGAATTATTTGAAGGGCTGAGCGATCTGCTCCAAGCGTTCGTGACATTTGTAAATGTTTTTGTCCGAATTAAGGCAAAATGACCGGACTTTTGTCGGCGTGGTAGATCTGAAATCCATGCTCAATGACGCTGCCGGGCGCCTTGCCAATAATTCATCTGCAGAGTCTGGCGGGCCTTAAGAGAGTTTTACGACTTTGCTGCAAAATTGTCGGTGAGTGGATCGCGCCGCGCGGTGATTGCCGATCTGTTTGATGGTGTTTGGGAAAGCTGACTTCATAGCAGCGATTAATGCGCATCAAGCGTTGCAGGTAACCTGTTTCGACGTGGTCCGGTCATGATGGTGACGAGACTTAAGGACGAAACATGCCCCGGGCCAAAGGCAAAAATTCAGCCCCCGAGCCAGAGATGGTGCTGGCCCATACACAGATTTCGTCTGTCATTTTTGGTCTTGTCATGGTCGTGGCCCTGATAGTGGCCGGCGCCGCCTTGCTTGGTGGATCAATGTCACAAATCGGCAAACGCTGGGGCAGCGCCATGGATGGCGCCTCGCGTTCGATCGGCCTGTCCGTTGGAACCGTCGAAGTGATCGGACTGGAACATGTTCCGGCGACCGCACGCCAAATCAAGGCCGCGGCCATGATCGAGCCGGGCGAGAACATGTTCCGCGCCGATCCCCACCTGATTCGGCGACGTGTCGAGGAGACGCGCCTGGTGACCAAGGTTCGGGTCTATCGCCTGTGGCCTGACACCGTGATGATCTATGCCAGCGCGGCCGAGCCGACCGCCTTGTGGAATGATGGCACGCGCTGGACCGTGATCGATAATCTGGGTCAGGCCATGCCGAAACTGCAGGCCGCGGACTATCGCATGCTGACCAAGACCACCGGCGCGGGCGGCCCGGAAGCGGTCCCCGTGCTTGAAAAGGCGTTCGTCCTGGCGCCCAGCCTGCGGGCTGAAGTCGATCATGCCCGCCGCGTTGCCGGGCGTCGCTGGGACCTCGTGCTGAAGTCTGGCGCAGTGATGAAATTGCCGACGGATGAGCGTCTGGCGGCGAGCCTGCTTTTCTTTGCCAATGTGGAGCCAGCGGCGGAGCTCGCCCGGCGGCCCTTGAGCATTATCGATCTGCGGGTTGCAGGTCGCGTTTTTCTGACACCGAAATCTGATCAATTGGGAGGGGCTGCCTGATGGCGACGAGCGAACACCGACTAAAACCCAGACAGGTTGGAAAAGCCGGCACCGTGGTGGCCGCGCTGGATATCGGGTGTTCCAAGATTGCCTGCCTGATTGGCCGGGTGGATCCCGGCAGCCGGGCCGGGTTCGCCTTCATGGGCGGCGGTCGTCAGCAAAGCCGCGGATTCAATGGCGGCGCGATTACCGATATCGAGGCGCTGGAACGGTCGATCCGCCTTGCGGTCGAAGACGCTGAGCGCGAGGCAGGCGAGCGGATTGATCGCGTCATTCTTGGCATTACCGGCCCCAAGGTGGACAGCCAGCTGGCCGACGCGGAAATTGAGCTTGGACAGCGTGAAATTAGCAGCAAGGATGTGCAAAAGGTCTGGTCCGAAGCGCTGAACCAGATTGTTGCCAAAGATCGCGAGCTTCTGGGCGCCTATCCGGTCATGTACGGCGTTGATGATCAGGATGACATCCGTGATCCGGTCGGCATGATTGGCGATCGTGTCCGCGTCCTTCTGAACGTTGTTACAGCGCCCAAATCACTGGTCAAAAACCTCAAGGAATGCGTCATGCGGGCGCATTTGGGCGTTGAACGGATCGTTCCATCGGCCTTGGCGAGCGGCTCCGGCACCTTGATCGAGGACGAGATCGATAATGGCGCGATCTGTATCGACTTTGGTGGTGGCGTGACCTCGGTTTCAGTGTTCATGAATGGCGCGCCTGCCTGGCTCGACCTGGTCAAGGTTGGCGGCGCCCGCGTCACCAGCGATATTGCGCAAGGCATCGGCACGACTTTCGCGGCGGCGGAACGTCTGAAAACCCTGCACGGCACGGCCGACAAGGATGGTCCGGGCATGGCGGAACGGATTGAAGCGCCGCGCCTGGGCGATGATGGCCGCCTGAAAGCCAGCCGCATGACTCGCGGCGAACTCACCGCGATTATCGCGCCGCGCATTGAGGAATTGTTCGAAATGGTTCAGGCGCACCTGACCGCCAGCCCATTGCGGCCTATCATGCCAAGGCGCACCATATTGACCGGCGGCGCCAGCCAATTGGCCGGCGTCAGGGAATTGGCGGCGGACGTTCTGAAACAGCCCGTACGTCTCGGCCGACCCATCGATGCTGACATTTTAGGTGACAATTACGGTAATCCGGCCTTTTCCACGGCGGCGGGTCTGATAAGCTATGAATTAAGGGGTTTTGCTGACGCATCAAAGGCTGGGGGTGCGGCAGCGCTGGCCGGATCTGAGTCCGGGCGTGGAGTGATTGCGAAAGTCTTGAAATGGATCCGCGAAAATTTTTGAGCGAGATGACAATCATTTAAGAGTCTTTTAGGCGAAGCAGTCCATTTTACATGCAAGACTCAGTGTAAAGCGCGTAGAATATAGAGACCGGGAACAGGGCATGACTAACGAACTTAAACCACGAATAGTCGTCATTGGCGTTGGTGGTGCTGGCGGGAACGCTGTCGACAATATGATCGAGGCCAATCTGCAAGGCGTGGAGTTCGTCGTCGCCAATACCGATGCGCAGGCCTTGCGCCGGTCCAAGACCGAGAATCGTATCCAGCTTGGTCTGGAGACCACAGCGGGGCTCGGCGCCGGTGCGCGACCAGAAGTTGGCGAAGCCTCCGCTGAAGAGTCGATGCCGGAAATTCTTGAAGCCCTTGAAGGCGCTCATATGGTGTTTGTTGCCGCTGGCATGGGCGGCGGAACGGGGACTGGCGCGGCGCCGGTCATCGCCAAAGCCGCGCATGACAAGGGCATTCTGACCATTGGCGTCGTCACCAAGCCATTTGGCTTTGAAGGCGCACACCGCATGACCACCGCCGAGGGCGGCCTGGCGCGGATGAAAGAGGTGGTCGACACGCAAATCGTTGTCCCGAACCAGAATCTCTTCCGCATCGCCAATGAGCGTACGACGTTTGCTGAAGCCTTCCGGATGGCCGATGATGTGCTGTACTCCGGTGTGCGCGGCATTACTGATCTGATGATCATGCCCGGCCTGATCAATCTAGATTTTGCCGACGTCCGCACGATCATGAAAGGCATGGGCACCGCCATGATGGGCATGGGTGAAGGCGAGGGCGAAGGCCGCGCGCTGGAAGCGGCCCGTTCCGCGATTGACAATCCATTGCTCGACGATGTTTCCATGGTTGGTGCCAAAGGCGTCCTGATCAACATTACCGGCGGCTATGACATGACTCTGTTCGAGCTGGACGAGGCCGCGAACGAGATTCGCCGCGAAGTCGATGCCAATGCCAATATCATTCTCGGATCCACGTTTGACCCGGAACTGGAAGGGCGCATTCGTGTGTCTGTGGTGGCGGCGGGTGTTGCCGAACAAGCCGCGGCTGTTGCGATCGCACCCGCGATCGAGACCCCGGCCATGCCTGACATTCCGGTGGTCGTGAGCCACCCGACGCCAGAACCAGCTCCGGCGGCGCCGATGCCTGCGCCAGCGTCAGAATTCGAAACAGACCACCGCCCGGATTTTCGCGGCCGCGCCTTGCCCGCAGCCCATGTTGAAAGCCGGCAAGGCAGTGATCAGGTCAGCGCGGATGCAGCGTTTGCAAAACCGGTTTCGGACAGCCCGGCCGGGTTTTCAAACCTGTTTGGCTGGCGCCGGGAAGACGCTGTTGGCGACAATGATTCCGAAGAGGACAAACCGGCCATTGTTTCGACGCCGGATGACCATCCAAAGCCGGCCGCTTTTGATGATGAGGACCTCGAAATTCCTGCATTTTTGCGACGTTCAGCGAATACTTAGAACCTTAAAGATAAGTCACAAAAGCCCCCCGGCCCCGGGGGGCTTTGCTTTTCGGGGGACTTGCAACAAAGCGCAATAATGCTTGTATTGAGATTAACCATTTTCCGAGCGTTTATGCGGCTCTACACGGAGAGTAGGCTTGCGAAAAGTAGAGTATCAAACGACACTGAATACCACAGTGATTTGCGCCGGAATCGGCGTTCATTCCGGTGCGCGTGCGCGCATGGTGATGAAACCCGCCGCAGTGAATACCGGCATTCGGTTTCGACGAACCGATTCCAGCTTTGAATCCGACATCCCGGCCCGCGGTGATCATGTCACCGAAGTGCAGCTGGGCACCACGCTGACCAATGAAAACGGCGCCAGCGTTGCAACCGTTGAGCATTTGCTCGCGGCCTGTGCCGGCATGGGTCTGGACAATTTGCTGATCGAGATTGATGGCCCGGAAGTGCCGATCATGGATGGCTCATCCGCCGTATTCTGCGAATTGTTCCATGATGCGGGTCTGAAACAGCAAACGGCCTTGCGGCGCCGGATCCGTATTCTTGAGACAATTGAGGTCAAGGATGGCGTGAAATGGGCCCGGCTCAGCCCGTCACGGGACAATATCCTGACCCTCAAGGCCAAGATCGAGTTTGAATCCAAGGCTATCGGCACACAGCAAATGGCGATGCGCCTGATCCCAGGCCTGTTCGCGCGTGACATTGCGTTCGCCCGGACATTTGGGTTTGCCCGCGACGTTGAAGCCTTGCAGGCCATGGGTCTGGCCCGGGGCGGATCGCTCGACAATGCGGTCGTGATTGATGGCGACCAGATCGTCAATCCGGAAGGTTTGCGCAGCGATGATGAGTTTATCCGCCACAAATTGCTCGATGCGGTTGGCGATTTGATGCTGGCCGGAGCGCCGATTGCCGGCATTTATGAGGCCCGCCAGCCAGGTCATGCGATGAATAACAAGCTCGTCCGGGCCCTGTTACAGCATCCTGAAGCCTGGTGCTGGGAAACCGATGCCGACGCGCTCGACCTGACCATTCCGCGGGAAAGTCTGTCAGCCTAAAGCCAGTTTGGCGCTGCCGTTTTCGTTGGATCGAGCTGGCTAAGCTCGGGCTGAGGATGCCGTTCGAGCAATTTCTCGATAATCTGATCGGCAACCCGGCCCGCCTCGCGCAGAGGCGGATATTCCCAGGTGTCCAGCGGCGCTTCAAACCAGCGGGCACAGCCGCGATCGATCAAGCTCTGGTGCAGGCGATCGAATTTCGCTGCGCCGCCTTTCAAACGCGCAATATGCAGCGGCAGGCCATGCCAGGCGGCGTCAGACAGCATGTTGGCGCTGTCTTCCGTGACAATCGCGGCGTCTGAATAAAGTAGCCAGGCGAGATAGGGGTTCGGCCCATCCTGTTCATTGGCCCAGAAACTGGCGCCGACGCGGTCGGCAAACTGGCGCATCTCCGTCACCACCGATACCGGCGTCCGCCGCGAACAGGTGATCCGCAAGCGCCAGCCAGTGGCGGCAGACTGATCAAGCTTTCCGAGCAGGCTGCGTGCCGCCTCCTTGGTGAAGCTGTGTGCTTTTGAATGACCACCGAGAATAACCACCGCGCTCTTGCCCCGCTCATCAGCAAGATCGGCAAAGGCTTGCCCTGCCTCCTCGATGGCGTCCTCGGTAAAGTGGGTCGGGGACCCGGTGGTCCGGATGACATTGGCCCCGAACAGCGTGTCATGTTCCGGCACGACGACCAGGTCGAACTTCTCAGGATCGGTCTTGGGGTCGAGGATTTGCACCGTCAGCGTCTTGTGACCGCTCCAGCGGCGCACCGCAGCTGAGTAAGCCGCGCTGCGTCGCCCGGCTGCGACCCACAGGCTTGGCCAGGGACTGGTCAGCTCCGCCCGTTGGGCTCGCGGCAAGGCCAGCCTGGCCAATGGCCAGCTGGCGCCGGGCAACCAGGTCCAGGGCGCTCGCGGGCTGAGCAGAAGCGGTTCGGATCGATGCCCGCCACCGGCAATATGCCCGATCTGAAGCCAGCGTCGCGTTTCCGAAAGCGCTGCCAGAATCGCCCGCACCTGGGCCGCATTTCCGGCGCGGCCATCACTGACCGCCCAGATTGAGGGCCCAAGAGACGAATCAGACGCTTCCATGCCGGATGGCGTGCCAGAATTCGTCTGTCAGTTGAAGAAGAAAGGACGGTTAGACGAATTTCACTTCAGCGATTTCATAGACGCGGGCCCCGCCAGGCGCGGCCACTTCGGCTTCATCACCTTCACCCTTGCCGATCAGGGCGCGGGCAATCGGGGATGTATTGGACACTTTGCCAAGCGCAATGTCAGCTTCATCCTCGCCGACAATCTGATAGGTCGACTCATCTTCGGTATCGACATCGATGATTGTGACGGTGGCGCCGAAGACGATTTTCTCGCCTTTGACCTTGCTCAAATCGATCACATCCGCGCGGGACAGCTTGTCTTCCAGTTCGACGATACGGCCTTCAATAAAGGACTGTTTTTCCTTTGCCGCATGGTATTCCGCATTCTCGGACAGGTCGCCATGCTCACGCGCTTCCGCAATTGCCTGGATGATAGCCGGGCGTTCGACGGACTTCAGATTTTTCAATTCTTCATCGAGGGCGGCATAGCCCCCGGCGGTCATAGGTGTACGTTGCATGAATGTGTACCGTTCTTAGGTTTTTACGCCTTTTTGTTTGTCTCTTTGAAGGGACAATCAAAAAGCAGTCGGGTCAAGTAGTCTAAAAAGGCGGGATTCGCAAGTTATGCTTTCTGTAAGGCCCGAACCGATAGAGGTTTTTCGCGTATTGCGCGAATGGCTTTGACCGCCGCCAGACAGGCGGAAAGCGTTGTGAAATAGGGAATATTCTGAATCAGAGAGGTCCGGCGGATGGATTTGGAATCCTTGCGCGACTGGGCGCCCTCTGTTGTGTTCAGAACCAGGTCAATCTCACCGTTGAGGATCGCGTCCTCAATATTCGGTTTGCCTTCGAGAACCTTCTTCACCAGGCGGGTTTCAATGCCCTCTTTCGCCAGGAAATCCGATGTGCCGGAGGTGGCGACGATTTCGAAGCCCATATCAATCAGGCTGCGCGCGGCATCGACAATCCCGACCTTGTCATCCTCACGCAGTGAGATGAAGGCTGTGCCGCTCGTCGGCAGGGTCACGCCAGCCCCAATCTGGGATTTCAGGAAGGCGGTGCCGAAATCATCATCCCAGCCCATCACCTCGCCCGTGGAGCGCATTTCTGGCCCCAGGATCGGGTCGACATTGGCAAAGCGCGCGAACGGGAAGACCGCTTCCTTGACCGCCACGCGATTGGCTTCGGCATGGCGCAGATCAAAATCTGTCAGAGACTCGCCGGCCATGATCTTGGCGGCAATGCTGGCAATCGGCGCCCCGACGGCCTTGGCAACAAAGGGGACTGTCCGGCTGGCACGGGGATTGGCCTCGAGGACGAAAATCTCGTCATCCTTCACCGCATACTGGATATTGATCAGGCCGGTCACACTGAGCGCCTTGGCAAGCGCGATGGTCTGTTCACTAAGGCGGCCCATGACGCTCGGCGACAAAGTGTAAGGCGGCAGGGCACAAGCGCTGTCGCCGGAATGAACGCCGGCTTCCTCGATGTGCTCCATGATGCCGGCCACATGCACATTTGTGCCATCACAAAGCGCGTCGACATCCACCTCGATCGCGTCAGACAGATAGCGGTCCAGGAAGAGCGAGCCATCGCCCGCGACTGACAGGGCATAGCCGGCATATTCCCGCACATCTTCATCCGAATGGCAGATCCGCATGGCCGTACCGGACAGCACGAAAGAGGGGCGCAGCATGACCGGGTAGCCGAGCACTTGCGCTTTTTCGAGCGTTTCTTCGAGGCTGCGAGCCGTCGCTGAAGGCGGTTGCTGAATGCCGAGATTGGACAAGAGCGCCGACCATTCCTTGCGGTCCTCGGCGAGGTCGATGCTGTCCGGGCTGGTACCAAGAATGGGTACGCCCGCCTGGTTGAGCGGCTGGGCGAGTTTCAAGGGAGTCTGACCGCCAAACTGAACAATCACGCCGGCCAGGTCGCCCTTGCCTTGTTCCTTATGGATGATTTCGGAGACATGTTCTTCGGTCAGCGGTTCAAAATAGAGCCGGTCGGACGTGTCATAATCGGTCGAGACGGTTTCCGGATTGCAATTCACCATTACGCTTTCAATGCCAATATCGGCCATGGCGAAAGCGGCGTGACAGCAGCAATAGTCAAACTCGATCCCTTGCCCGATCCGGTTCGGGCCACCGCCGAGGATGATCGCTTTCTTGCGCTCTGACGGATCGGCTTCGCAATCGGCAGTTTCGGCGCCGAAGGCGGGATGTTCATACGTCGAATAGAGATAAGGTGTCTGGGCGGCGAATTCGGCCGCGCAGGTGTCGATCCGCTTATAGACCGGGCGCACGCCCAGGGCATGCCGCGCGGCGCGAATGTCGGCCTCGGTCTGACCGAGAATGTCGCCAAGACGCGCATCCGAAAAGCCCATCGCCTTGAGGTCGGTAAAGTCGCGTGCATTGGTCGGCAGACCATCTCGTCGGACATCATCCTCGCGCGCAATGATTTGCGCGATCTGGCGCAGGAACCAGAGATCGATACTGGTCAGCGCGTGCACGTCCTCCACCGACAAGCCGGTGCGGAAGGCCTGGGCAACGATGCGCAGACGATCCGGGGTCTGTTTACTGAGTGCCTCGCGCAAGGCGCCTTCGCCGCTAAACTCGATCTCGTTGAATCCGTTCAGACCCGTCTCGAGTGAGCACAAAGCCTTTTGTACGCTTTCCTGAAAGTTCCGGCCGATCGCCATGGCCTCGCCGACTGATTTCATTGCAGTCGTCAGAATGGGTTCTGCGCCTTCAAACTTCTCGAAGGCAAAACGCGGGATCTTGGTGACGACATAGTCAATGGTCGGCTCGAATGAGGCAGGCGTGACGCCGGTAATGTCATTGTCGAGTTCATCCAGCGTATAGCCAACGGCAAGCTTGGCCGCGACTTTGGCAATCGGGAAGCCGGTCGCCTTCGAAGCCAGGGCCGAGGACCGCGAGACGCGCGGGTTCATCTCGATCACGACCAGGCGCCCATCTTCCGGGTTGACGGCGAACTGCACATTCGATCCGCCGGTCTCGACGCCAATCTCTCTCAGCACGGCCAGCGAAGCGTTCCGCATCACCTGATATTCGCGATCGGTCAGCGTCAGCGCTGGCGCCACTGTAATCGAGTCGCCTGTGTGAACGCCCATCGGGTCAATATTCTCGATCGCGCAGATGATGATGGCATTATCCGCCTTGTCGCGGACGACTTCCATTTCGAACTCTTTCCAGCCGAGCAGGCTCTCATCGACCAGAATCTGCGCCACGGGCGAGGCCGCGATGCCGGA
>JBCCCT010000060.1:0-17874 GCA_039033355.1 Pseudomonadota bacterium
CCCAATTTGGCACTTCCAGACCTTATGGCATAAGGCGCGCCGCTAATTTGGCAATCGTTCCAATGGGATATAATCGAGATCGAATCCGAAATGCCGCGGGCTGACCGCCTTCAAGGCGTCGGCGCTGCGATAAAAGTCAGGACAGCCAATCGCGAAGATCGCAATCCGCTGACCATAGCGCAGCCGCTCGGCATTGATCGGCTCGGACGTTTCATAATCGACAATGATGATCAGGTCCGGCACCGAGGCCAGCACCTGATCGCCGCGGCGGGCGAGGAGATATTCATTCTTGATATCGATTTCGACCGGCGGCTGATCGGACTCAAAGCCTTCGACAATCGTGTTTCCGACATCAAAGCCGCCGACAATCCGTGTCGATTTGTCGACCACTTTACCGGTATGGATCAGCCGACACTCGCCATAGATGGAGTCGGCGATCAGCTGCTTAAGTGGATCGAACAGCGCAGTTGCCTGGCCACGATGTTCGCGGAGAAAGGTGCCGAGCTTCAGCGCAAAGCTGACCGTGCCGGGGATCAGCGCATCCTTCAGAACGGCGCCGGTCATACCATGCTCGACGGTCGTGATCATGCCGCCGGAACTCATGGCCAGGGCACGAATATGGCGCTCATAGACGTCGGTGCCTTTGGTCGTGAACAGGGTGACATTGCGGGCATAGTCACAGGCCAGGGCCGGGGTCGAGGGAATGCCGCGAATGGCATAGGTCATCATCTGGGCTTCCGGCAGGGCGCGGCCCATCCCGTCTCCATCGACGACAGGAATGCCGCGACTGGCCGCAGCCATGATCGGGATCAGCGAATTGCCGCCCCCAATCTCGAACGAGACGACGGCGTCGAGCTTGCGACCCATTTGCTGTTCAAAGGCTTCCAGAGCGATCAGCGCTTCATCATCTGAGGGCAGGAGTTCCAGACTGACCGTCGGAGCGCCGACATTGCCGATCGCGGCCACGAAGGCATCATCCGGCAAATCCTCTGGCTTGAGCAGGTCGACAGGGCCCTGTCGCTTCAACACTTCATGGGTGAGCAGTTTCGGGACATGCGGATCGCCGCCACCGCCCGTGGCCAGGAAAACTGATCCGAGCGCGAGATCGTCGAGATGTTCTGCACCGAGTTTCATGCCCCTGCCTCCGCCGTTGAGCTTGCCAGTTCGCCAATCACCTTGACCCGGACCCGCATTGTGTCCTGGCCCATATAAGGCACTTCAGTTTCTTCAATATCGACCACGCGCAGGCTCTCTTTTGTCGCGCCTGCACCCAATGCTCGCTTGTCCGCCTCGGCGCGCAGTTCCGCAATCGCATCCTCGCGTGCGATGGACTGGTACGAGACGATCTTCTCGCTCTCGCCGCCGACTTGCGCGATCGCAGCGCCAATCGCGTTGGCCACGCCGGCATGCTCAGGCCGATGGACTTGGCTGGCCGCCTGCAAGTCGCCGGTGACCAGGATGGATCCGCCACCGACCAGAATGACGGGCATATCGACGGCACCGGGTTTCATCATATCAATCCCGCGATCGAGAATGGTCAGCATTTTCCGGCGCGCAGTCTCGACCAGCTCAGGCGCCAGGCCGGCGACCGCACTGACATCGCCAATCTTCTGATGCCCACTGGCGACAATAATATCCGTCGCGGTCAGCGTATTGCCGCCAAAGACCAGGCCTTCCGTGGTCAGGCGATGACCGACCGATTGCGGGCCCAGGGTCTCGCCATCGCCGCTGACCAGGCTGCCGCCACCGAGGCCGATCGCCTGAATGTCTGGCATCCGGAAATTGGTCCGCACGCCGCCCACCTCGATCACCGCATTGGATTCGCGCGGGAAGCCACCTAGCAGCACACCAATGTCCGACGTGGTGCCGCCAATATCAACGACAATGGCATCCTCCAGCCCGGTCAGCAGCATGGCGCCGCGCAGGGAATTGGTCGGCCCTGAGGCAAAGGTCAGGGCTGGGAAGGCACGGACGAAATCAGCGCTCATCAAGGTGCCGTCATTCTGGCTGATAAAGACCGGGCAGGACAGGTTGCGCGTGCGCAAGGCATCGAGAAAGGCAGACACGACCGTGTCAGCAAATTGCAGCAGCGTCGCATTCAGAACGGCGGCGTTCTCGCGCTCCATCAGACCCAGGCGCCCAAAGCTTTGCGAACAGGTGATGTGCGCATCCGGAATGGCTTGTTTCAGGCGCGCCGCCACGATCTGTTCCGGTTCAGCATTCATCGGCGAAAAGGCCGATGCGATGGCAAAATTCTTCAGCCCCTTCGTTTTGGCATCGGCAATCGCCTTGTCGATCTCATCCTCGTCCAGGTCCGCCACCGGCCAGCCATCATAGAGATAACCGCCATGCAGCGGATAGGCATGCCGCCCGACTGCATCAGCAATATCGTCCGGCCAGTCGACCATAGGCGGCAGGCCCCGACCCGCCGGCAGGCAGAGGCGAAAGACGCCGGTCTCGGCCAGTTGCCGACGCTCGATGATGGCATTGGTGAATTGAGTAGTGCCGATCATCACGGACTGAATCTGCGCGCTGGGCAGGCCGCTATCCTGCAGCACGGTATCGAGCGCATTGGCGACGCCTTCCATGACATCCGCACTGGTCAGGACCTTGGTCGAGGTGATGACCGAATTGCCGTCCATGATCACCGCATCCGTATGCGTGCCGCCGACATCGATTCCGATCCGCATGGTCTAGCTCTCTGTTGAAGTTGGGGTGGGAGACAGTTTCGCGGCGATCCAGCTCAGGGCGAGATAGCTCACAGCCGTGATCAGGATCGCATCAATCGCTTCGATACGACTGGGCGATTGCAGCACGCCCCAATACATCAGCAAGGAGACACTGGCGCCAATGAACCAGGCGCAGAAAGCGATCGGTGCGAATTTGCGATTATTGTCGAGTTGCTCAATCCGGTAATCATCGCGCCGGACAAACAGATAGTCGGTGATAATAATCCCGGCGACCGGAATGAAGATGATCGACAGATAGATCAGGAAGACCACGAAGATATCGAGCAGGTTGAGCAAGGCCGCACCGGCCCCGAACACTCCGAGGCCAATGATCAGCAGGTTGCGATCCAGCTTAGGAAAGGTCGCCTTGATCGACAGCACAGTGGAATAAAGGTTGAGCGCGTTCAGCACCCAGCTGCCAGCAATCACGATGACAAAAGCGCCCAGCCCGAGCCCGAATTGCAGCATGATGTCGATAATGTCGTGCGAGCCCGTGGCGGCGCCGGCCAGGCTGGCTGCGGTCATGACGGCGAGCTGGACAATCATGTAAGAGATGAAGGTCACGCCCATCGCCCCGCGCCAGCTTCTAACGAAACGGGTAATGTCGGGCAGGATGATGGCGCCAATAATGATCGCGCCGACAATCGCCGAGATTCCGGCGCCGACGGTCAGGGGCGCGGCTTTTTCAGCCGTCATCATGTCCTGCAGCGGGACCGTGGTGAGCGCGCTATAGGCCAGCACCACGGTCACAATCGCGAGGACGGGAACCATCAGCGTTGCCAGCAGATTGATGGCCCGGAAGCCGGCAAAGGTCACGCCGGTCATGCAGGCGGCGGCGAGCAAGGACAGAACCGTGTTTGAGGGGGCGGCGCCGAATAGGGTCTGGCTGAGACCGGATACGGCTTCGGCGAACAGATTGATGTTGATCCCGAACCAGCCGAGCAGCGAAATCGCAAAGGCAAGATTGACCACACCCGCGCCATGATCCCCGAAGGCGATCCGGGTCAGCAGATAGGAACTCATCCGGGTTTCAGAGCCAATCCCGCCCATGGCGGTGCCAATGACAAATATCATGGCGGACCCGATGACCAGAGCGATCACGGTCTGCCACGGCGTCAGGCCTTGATAGACTTCCAGTCCGGTGATGAAAGTTGGCAGCGAGAAGGCAACCATTGAGCCAACCGCAGCCACGCGCCACCATGGCGTCAGCTGGTCGTCGCCAATTGCGACGGCTTCGAACTCATTATTCTGATCTGTCATCACTCTCCCTGAATTTTGTCTAAGCGATCGGATGGCCCCTGACCAGAGAGGGGCCGCGTTTGTTGCGCCTGTCAGTGGATCGCTTACGAAAGAGGCGGGATCTGCCTGATTTCGGGTCGATTTGAGTAGACCAGACGGACCATTGCTTTACATCCATGTGCATCGAGTCCGTGAGGCTCAAACATCATAATCATTACAGGAGTTGATTCATGCGAACGGACTTGATGATGGCCGGGGGACTGGCTTTTATGATTGCCGGTTGCGTTCAGACCGACGCTATAACCGCCAGCGCAGAACCGGTCGTCGAGGCCGCGACTGAAGCGGTGACAGAGGCCGCCGACATGGCCGAGACGGGTGAGCGCATCACCGAAGGCAATCTGGTGATGGAAAATATTCCCGACATCCCGGCCTCCGTGCGCGAGCGCCTGCGCCAGTATCAGAACGTGCGCGGCCATGGCTTTTCGGACTGGACCAGTGAAGGCATTCTGATCTCGACCCGGTTCGGCGAAACCAGCCAGGTCCACCGCGTCAAAACGCCAGGCGGCGCGCGTCAGCAAGTCACCTTCTATGACGAGCCCGTCGGCGGCGGCAATGCTAGCCCGAATGGCGACAGTTTCGTGTTCGGCAAGGATACGGGCGGTGATGAATTCTTCCAGGGCTTCCTGTTCGACCTCGCAACTGGCGGCGTCACCCAGTTCACTGAGCCTGGCACGCGTAATGGTGGCCTCGCCTGGAGCGATGATGGCGCGCAAGTGGCCTGGTATCGCTCGACCGCAGGGGATCCGAACTGGGATATCCTGATCGCGGATCCAAAAGACGCAAGCAGCGTCCGCGTTGCGCATGAAGGCGAGGGCGCGCTGTTCCCGGTCGATTGGTCCGCGGACGGCTCCACCATTGTCGTGCAGCAATATATTTCCATCACCAAGAGCCGGATCTTCACGCTGGACACGACCACAGGCGATTTCACCGAGTTCAATCCGGACGAGGATGTTGCTTATTCCGGCGCCACCATTCTGGCGGACGGTGATGTTCTGACCGTCACAGACAAGGATTCCGAATTCTCGAACCTGGTCCGCTTCGATGCCGAGACAGGTGAATTGACCAATTACACCGCCGACATTGATTGGGGCGTCGCCAGCTGGGACGTTTCAGCGGATGAGTCGACCGTGGTCTTCACTCTGAATGAAGGCGGCCTCGGTACGATCAAGCTGCTCGATCTGGAGACCGGCGCCATGCGCGATGGTCCAACTCTGCCTGTGGGGATTGCCAGCGGCACGACGTTCAGCGCAGACGGCACGCAGGTTGGCTTCACCTTCAATGGCGCGACCAGCCCGGCCGATGCCTGGTCCTTCAATGTCGAGACCCTGGCCCTGACCCGCTGGACGGAAGCGGAAGTCGGCGGACTGAATGCCGACAATTTTGTCAGCCCGACCCTGTTCACTTATCCGAATGAGGCCGAGATGGAGATCCCGGCCTTCAAATACATTCCGGAAGGGGACGGCCCGCACCCGGTCATCATCCAGATCCATGGCGGCCCGGAAGGCCAGTCACGGCCAGGTTTCTCGTCCACTTATCAATATTGGGCGTCGGAGCTTGGGGTCGCCGTACTGGTGCCAAATGTTCGCGGCTCATCCGGCTATGGCAAGACCTATGTCTCCATGGATAATGGCTTGAACCGCAAACGCTCGGTTGAAGATATTGGCGCCTTGCTCGACTGGATCGAGACCCAGCCCAATCTCGATAAGGACCGGGTCATTGTCTATGGCGGCTCGTATGGCGGCTATATGGTTCTGGCCTCGATGATCGACTATGGCGATCGCCTGGCGGGCGGGGTCAATATTGTCGGTATTTCCGACTTCAAGACCTTCCTGGAGAATACCAAAGGCTATCGACGTGACTTGCGCCGGGTCGAATATGGCGATGAGCGCGATCCGGAAATCGCAGCATTCTTTGAAGAGATCAGCCCGCTCAACAATGCGGCCAAGATCGACAAGCCGATTTTCATCATCCAGGGCTATAACGACCCGCGCGTGCCCTATACCGAGGCCGAGCAGATCCTCGCCGCGGTCAAGGAGAATGACGTCGAGACCTGGTTCCTGATGGCGATGGATGAAGGCCATGGCTTCCGCAAGAAGTCCAATCGCGATTATCAGCGCGAAGCGGTCACCCTGTTCCTGAGCGAGGTGCTCGGGTTGGACTAAATTGGTCCGCTCATCCCCGCGAAAGCGGGGATCTCCTCATTTGCTTCCGGACACGCCGGACGAGATCCCCGCCTACGCGGGGATGAGCGGGGTTTGGTTTTGGGATGATCAACAGAGATAAGAAAAAGTGGCGCTTCGGGGAGGATTCGAACCCCCGACCCCTTGGTTCGTAGCCAAGTACTCTATCCAACTGAGCTACCGAAGCGCGGAAGCGGGACACATACTCTCGGCCAAAGGCGAAAGCAACACCTGATATCAGGAAATTACTGTGCCAGATGCACGCCGCGCGCAATCGCCCGGGCCAGGGTGCTTGCGGCGAGCTCGCCCAGGCGTGTCAGATGCAGCGGGCCGGGTGCGGGCAGGTCTTGTTGGGCGGTCGACAGCACGAAGACGACATCGCCGTCAAAGGGCGCGAAGACAGGCCGAATCGCGCGCGCCATGCCGGCCAGGGCCATTTGTGCGACGCGTTTGGCCTGGCCCGGTGTCAGCGCCACATCCGTGGCGATACAGGCAATCGTCGTATTCTCACCGGCGCGCGGATTTTGCTTGGCGGGCCCCCAGTCTTCAGCATTGGCGGCATAATCAGCGGGCGGACGGGCGCCGCCAAATTCACCATCAATCTCATAAGGCCAGGCCCAATAGGCGTCTGTGCCGGGCATGAAGACCGATCCGAAACTGTTGACCGCGACCAGAGCCCCGACGCTCAAGCCGTCATCCGTGACGATCGAGGCTGATCCGAGGCCGCCCGCAAATTGCCCGGCGCGGGCGCCAAATCCGGCCCCCGCTGCGCCAAGGGCGAAATCGTCTGCGGTCGCGGCCGCCAGCGCCGCCTGTCCAAGATCGCGATAAGGCGGCGTGTCGCCCCAGCTCTTATCGCCGCCATTGGCGAGATCATACAGGATTGCGCCCGGTACGATCGGCGTTTTCGGCACATCCGGTCGGTCGACCAGGGCGAATCCGCGTCCTTCGGCGCCCAGCCTGGCCGCAACGCCATCTGCCGCCGCGAGCCCATAGGCACTGCCGCCCGACAGGACCACGGCATCGACCTGTTCGACCAGTTTGTCGGAGTCGAGCAGGTCAGTCTCACGTGTCCCGGGCCCACCGCCCGCGACGGCGACTGCGCCGACACAGGGCGACTCGCACAGAATCACCGAAGTGCCTGTTTTTGCAGCGGTGTCGTGCGCATTTCCGACGCGAATACCGGCAATATCGGTGATCAGGTTGTTTTTACCCGGATTGGACATTGAAAGGCCTTTCCTGCCATTGGCATCCGCTCTACGGTGCCGGAAGGAATTCGCCAAGTCGGAGCGCTATTGAATGTCAGTCAAATCTACCTTGATCGCCGGTGTGTCAGCCTTGATGCTCGTCGCCTGCGAGGTTCCCGAGGACACCGCCACTGTCGAAGTGGTTGAGCCGCCGGTTGAGGACGCCCAGGCGGAATGGACCAAAGGGGCAATGGTGGCAGCCGCCGATCCACGCGCTGTGGAAGCGGGCCTTGAAGTGTTGCGCAATGGCGGTCACGCCGTTGATGCGGCGATCGCCGTGCACACCGTTCTGGGCCTGGTCGAGCCGCAATCTTCCGGCATTGGCGGCGGCGCCTTCATGGTCGTGTATGACCGCGGCAGTGGCGACGTCACCGTGTTTGATGGCCGCGAAACCGCGCCCTCCGCGGCCGATGAGAACCTGTTTATTGAAGACGGCGAAGTGCTCGGCTTTCTCGACGCCTGGCAATCCGGCAAGTCGGCGGGCGTGCCCGGGGCGATTGCGCTCTACAAGTCCGCGCATGACACTTATGGCCGGATGGACTGGGCCAGCAATTTCGAGTCCGCCATTGAGCTTGCCGATACCGGCTTCGTGGTCAGTCCGCGCCTCGCCACAGTGCTGGCGAGCGATCGTTTGCGGCAATTCCTGAGACTGGATGATCACCCGGTCAGCGCCGCCTATTTCTATCCGGAAGGCGAACCGTTGGCGGAAGGTGCCGTGCGCGACAATCCGGAATATGCCGAGACCCTGCGCCGGGTGGCGACAGAAGGCATCGATGCTTTCTATAAAGGCGAAATCCCCGCTGCGATTCTGGCCGCGCTGGCGGAAGAACCGCGGCCGGGTGCGATGAGCGTCGAGGATATTGAATCCTATGAAGTCAAAGTCCGGCCGCCAATCTGCGGTCCCTGGCGCGAATATGAGATCTGTTCTGCGCCGCCACCGAGCTCCGGTGGGATCACTCAGAACGCGATTGCCGGTCTGTATGACCGACTGGTGCCGGAAGGCGCGACCGAGCCGGAAGTGCTGATGCGCGCCTTTGTCGATGCCCAGCGCCTCGCTTATGCGGACCGCGATCATTATGTCGCTGATGCTGATTTTGTGCAGGTTCCAAGTCTCGACCTGATCAATCCGAAATATCTCGATGTCCGGGCGACCGAAGTGTTTGAACCGGGTGCTGCGCCGACGCCGGGTGATCCAGGGGTGGCCCTGGGCGGCAATCCCATGGTCGGCATGTGGGGTCAGGACCCGACCGAGGATGCGCCGGGCACGACGCACCTGTCGATCATTGATGCCGAAGGCAATGCCGTGGCAATGACCGCAACCGTCGAAGCAGCGTTTGGCAATTCTCGCATGGTGCATGGTTTCCTGCTCAATAATGAACTGACCGATTTTGCTCGCGAACCGCGTAAGTCGAACCTGCCCGTGGCGAACGCCCCGGGTCCGAAGAAGCGGCCGCGCAGTTCGATGTCGCCAACCATCATTTTTGACGCGGATGGCGAAGTGAAAATGGTCACCGGATCGCCAGGCGGGAACTCGATTGTGGCTTATACGGCCAAGAGCATTGTCGGCGTGCTGGCCTGGGGCAAGACCCCGCAAGAGGCCGTGGCCCTGCCAAATGTGATTGCCCGTGGTGAAAGCGTCGGCGTCGAAGTTGACCGCGAAGGCGGCCAGGAAGTGGCGGATGATCTGAAAGCGCTTGGCTATAATGTCGAAGAACGCCGCGGCGAGAATAGCGGCTTGCACGTTATCCTCGTGACCGAAGACGGCCTGCAGGGCGGCGCAGATCCGCGTCGCGAAGGCGTTGCGACGGCGTTGACCGAATAAACATAGCCGGGTCCCCTTGGGGCTGACTGGCGCATAAGGAAAAGACTGACCGACATGCAGAAGCGTGCCGCGTATTGGGAGAGTGGATTTGAATTTCATCAGATTGATGGCTGGCGCATGGCTGGCCGCGAGCATGTTCGTAAGTGCCCAGGCGCAGGAATACCCTGTCACGAAATATGACCAGGGCGTGCCGAAACTGCCGGACGTGATCGGGCATGAGCACGGCGCCATGATCTCATCCGCAGCCGAGATCACAACTTTCCTGCGAGCGCTGGCGGCACACGACCCGGCGCGCATGCAGGTCGAAAGCTATGGCGAGACCTGGCAGGGACGTGAGCTCACTTTCGCGGTCATATCCTCGCCCGAGAATATGGCCCGGCTGGACGCGATCAAGACAGATCTCGCAACGCTGGGGCGCGGCGACTCACTGCCCCAGGATACGCTCGATGTAACGCCAGCCGTCGTCTGGTTATCTTACGGCGTACATGGTGATGAGATCACACCGCCGGATAGCGCTTTGTTCATGGCCTATCATTTGATGGCGGCACAGAATGACGCGCTGGTGGAAACGATCCTGGCGAACACGATCATCATTATCGATCCGAGCCAGAATCCTGATGGACGTGATCGTTTCGTGCACAGCTTTGCCTCGGCTCTGGGTCTGGAGCCGCAGTCAGATCGATACTCCGTCGAGCATGATCAGCCCTGGCCACGCGGCCGATTCAATCATTATCTGTTTGATCTCAACCGCGATTGGTTTGCGATGACGCAACCGGAAACCCAGGGCAAGGTGGCGGCTGTCCTGCAATGGAACCCTGTTATCTATGTCGACAGCCACGAAATGGGCGGCGACAATACTTATTACTTCCCGCCTGCGGCGCGGCCTTTCAATCCCAATATCACGCGCGGTCAACGCGGACGTCAGGTTCAGCTTGGACGCAATATGGCGAGTTGGTTCGACCGATTTGGTGAGCCATATTTCACGCGCGAAGTGTTTGATGCCTTCTATCCGGGCTATGGCGATATGTGGCCCACCTTGAACGGGGCGATTGCCATGACGTTTGAACAGGCCTCTCCACGCGGACTGGTCTTTGCACGTCGGGATGGCGGCATGCTGACCTATGCGCATGGTGTCAGAAACAATGTCCTGACCTCACTCGCGACTCTGGAAACCGTGGCGCAGAACAAAAATTCCTACTTGTCCGACTATGCCGATTTCCGCCGCTCTGCGATCGACGAATCTGCCCGGGCATCCGACCGCTATGTCATTCTCGACTTGTCCGAGCGCCGATATGAAGCCGAGGCCTTGGCGCGGCGTCTGGCGGCGCAGGGCATTGCCGTCCAGCGTGTTGGAGCGAATAGCCAGCAATGCCGCGCCACCTATGCCGACGGCGCGATTGTCGTAGATATGGCCCAACCACGAGGGCGTCTGATCAAGACCCTGCTGAGCCAGTCCACACCTCTGGCCGAAGATTTCGTCGCGGAACAGGAAAGCCGCCGGGATCGCGGCCTGAACCATGAGCTTTATGATGTGACAGCCTGGTCCTTGCCTTTGATGGATGGTGTGTCTGCGACGCAATGTAATCGCGTCGATTTGAGCAATGCCGCGCCGGTTTTGGCGACCGATCCGATATCCGCCAGCGTCGGCGGGACCGGGGCATTTGGATATGTCGTGCCCTGGACCGATGGTGGTCAGGCTCGACTGGTGATCGCGGCGCTACAAGCCGGTCTGAACGGCAAGACAACCGACACAGCCTTTGTCAAAAATGGTCGGACCTATCCGGCCGGCAGCGTCGTTTTTGAACAGGCCAAAAATGACGATAACCTGGCCACGGAACTGACGCGGCTGGCCAGCACTATCGGCGCAGAAATTGTTCCGCTTGCAAATAGCTGGGTTGAGGATGGTCCGAATTTTGGCAGCTCTTCCTTTGCCGCTCTGAAAACGCCCCGTATCGCAATGGCCTGGGGCAATGGGACGAGCCCGACTTCAGCCGGGAACACCCGGTTCGTGCTGGAACAGCAATTGGGCCTTCCGGTCGCGCCGATCCGGGTGTCGACCCTGTCGCGCGCCGACCTCTCCCTGTATGATGTTCTGATTGTTCCCGACACGTATGGCGGCATGGTGCGTCAAATGGGTGGCGCCGACCCGTTGAAAGAGTTTGTCCGCGAAGGCGGAGTGTTGGTGGCCATCGCGACTGGAGTGTCGGAACTCGCGCATGAGGATGTTGGGCTGCTCTCGACCAAGCTGGAACTGGCTGCGACGGATGGCGACCCCGCCAGCGAGGAAGACGGGCCTCGGGCACCCGGGATCAATTTCGCATCGCTGGCAGAATATGAAGAGCATATTCACGATCACCGGGCTCGACCTGAAGATATTCCAGGCGTCCTGGTGCGGACGGTGGCCGATACGGATCATTGGTTGGCGTCCGGTTATGAAGGGGCCACGGCACTCGTTACCGGGCGGGAAATCTATCGCCCACTAAACGCCGCGGATGGCACCAATGTGTTCCGGTTCGAAGCGGCCGACGCGCTGCTCGCCAGCGGGTATTTGTGGGAAGAGAACCGCCTGCAGCTGGCTTACAAACCCTTTGTCATGAGCGAACGACAAGGCGATGGTGTGGTGATTGGCTTTACCCAAAGTCCGACGACGAGGGCTTATCTGAACGGCTTGAACCTGTTGGTCGCAAATGCCGTTGTGCTGGGGCCAGCGCGCATGGCGCAGTAGGGCGAGTGAATTTATCGGGAGAGAAAACATGCTTCGATCAATGACATCCTTGGCGGCTTTAACGCTGACCCTGGGGGCGTGCACGACGTCCGTACTGGCTGAGACCAAACCGCAACCGGAAGAGATTGATCCGGTTGTGCTGGAAGCCGAAGAGACGATTGGTGGGCCGGATTACAGTCTTGCTGCAACGTCGCCGGAATCAGGCGCCGTTCAGGTCGGCCTGGCCGGCAGCGATCCGGCCAATATTGCGCGCTATCTGCTCGCCCGCGGGGCGGGACCCGCCAGCCTGGCACCAGGCGGCGAACATGTGGCCTTCCGTTATAGCGTTACCGGTGTGCCCCAGCTCTGGGTGGTGCGCGCGACCGGCGGGGCGCCGCAACAGCTGACCTTTGGCAATGGCATCACCTTCTTCCGCTGGATGCCGGACGGATCAGGCCTGATCTATGGCGCCGACAATGATGGCAATGAGCAGGAATCCTATAATTATGTCTCTGCGGACGGGACTGCAGAACGCTTACTGTTGCCAGCCGTCGAAGGCGGCTTCCGCTCCTTTGGCGACATCGCGGCCAGTGGCACGGATGCGGTGTTTGCGTCGACCGAGCGTAATGGCCTCGACTTTGATATCTACAAGGCCAATCTCGAAACGGCTGAAACCGAAATGCTGTTTGAAGGCAAGTTCGGTTTCTTCGCGGGGGCCATTTCGCCAGATGGCAAATACGTCACCGTCACGGAGACGGTTGGTGAGGATTCCGACAATCTCTATCTGCTGGATCTGTCCAATGGCGACATGACCACAGTTTCCGCGCCCGAGCCGCGCGCCAATCATGGCGATGGCGGCGTTGAATGGTTGCCGGACAGTTCCGGATTCTATTTTGCCAGCAATATGGATCGCGAATTTTCTGCGATCCATTTCTATGATGTTGCCGCGCAGGAGACATCGCTGGTGATCGAAACCCCGCGCGATGCCGGCGGTCTCGAATTGTGCGGGACGGAAGGCGGCTATCTCGCCTTCACCGAGAATGTCGATGGCTTTCACACGCTGCATGTCCGCAATCTCGCCACGGGGGAAGCCCTGGATACGCCGCGTCTCGACGAAGGGGTCTATGGGTTAAGCTGTGCGCCTGGTACCGATCGCATGGCGATCCGGGTCAATGGCTGGCGCACGCCGGGCGACATCACCGTCTGGGACATGGCCGCCAACACGATCAGCCGGACGTTTGAGTCCAACCTGGCCGGCCTCGATCCAGAGCGGTTCATCCGGCCCGAAAGTATCCGCATCACGGCCCGTGATGGCGTCGAGCTGCAAGGCCTGCTCTATCTGCCGGATGAGTCGTCTCGCAAGGGGGACGGCGCGCCGCCGGTTCTGTTTGATGTCCATGGCGGCCCGACCGGGCAGTCGGTCGCGAGTTTCAATGCGGTGATCCAGTACCATCTGGACCGCGGCGTGGCGGTGTTTGATCCCAATGTCCGCGGCTCGACCGGCTTTGGCCGGACCTATGTGACGCTGGATGATCAGGAGAAGCGCCGGGACAGCGTTCGTGACCTGATTGATATGGCCAATTATCTCCGTGCGGATGGCCGCGTCGATATGGATCGCGCAGCGGTCAAAGGCGGCTCCTATGGCGGCTATATGGTGAATGCGGTTCTGGCCCTCTATCCGGATACATTCGCCGCCGGGGTCAGCCTGTTCGGCGTGGCGGACTGGGTCACGGCTCTGGAGATTGCTTCACCGGCTCTGAAAGCCTCTGACCGGATCGAATATGGCGATATCCGCGAGCAGAAATGGATTGACTACTATACCGAGAATTCGCCCATTCGCCTGGCAGACCAGATCAAGGTGCCGGTCCTCTATTCGCATGGTGTGATGGATCCGCGCATCGACATTTACGAGACCGAGATCATGGTCAAAACGCTACGCGCGAATGGCATTGAGGCGCCTTACATCCGGATCGAGGATGAAGGCCATGGCTGGCGCAAACTGTCCAACCGCCTGTTCTATTTCCGCGCCGAAGCGGATTTCCTGGAAGCCCAGTTCGAGCAATAGGGCAAAGCCACAGGAGAGGTGCGATGACAGAATCTGTCCTGGTCGATAAACGCGGTGCGGCGCAGATCATTACGATCAATCGGCCGCACGCGCGTAATGCCGTCGATCCGGACACGGCGGCGGCCTTGAAGGCCGCCTTCCTGGCAGGTGAGGAAGATCCGGACATTGCGGTGCATATTCTGACCGGTGCAGACGGGACCTTCTGTGCCGGCGCAGATCTGAAAGCGGTCTCGACCGGGGCGCGTTATGAACGCACCGGACCGATGGGGCCGAGCTGGCTGGCGCTGACCAAGCCGTCTATTGCGGCTGTGGAAGGCCATGCTGTCGCGGGCGGGCTTGAGCTCGCCATCATGTGCGACTTGCGCATCGCTTCTGCGTCCGCCGTGTTCGGTGTGTTCTGTCGGCGCTGGGGCGTGCCTTTGATTGATGGCGGCACGGTGCGGCTGCCGCGACTGATCGGACAGTCGCGGGCGATGGACATGATCCTGACCGGACGGCCCGTCGCGGCCGAAGAAGCCTTGTCGTTTGGGCTCGCCAATCGGGTCGTGCCAGAGGGGCAGACTCTGGCGGCAGCGCTTGAGCTGGCCGAACAGCTGGCCGGGTTTCCGCAAGCCTGTATGCGCAATGACCGGCTCAGCGCGATTGCCCAATGGAGTATGCCGATCGAGGCCGCGCTTGAATATGAAGCGGAGATCGGACGCGACTCCCTACGCGCCGGGGCGGCAGATGGCGCGGGACGCTTTGCCAGCGGCAAGGGGCGCGGCGGCGACTTCGGGGATATCTGACCCGGTTACTCGCTGGCGGCCATCAGACCTTGCGCTGACATCCAGCTGACAAACTGATCGAACCAGCCATCGGCGGGCACGCCGCGCTTATAGCTGCCAAAGCCATGTCCGCCGGATTGGTAATAATGCAGTTCCACGGGCACACCGGCGCTCTGCCAGGCCTCGACCAGGCCAAAGCCCTGACCTGAGAACAGACCGTCATCAGCCGCCAGTGCAGCAAACATTGGCGGCGCCTTCTCTGGCACTTCAATGGCGGTCATGGGGCCGTAAATATAGCCGATGAAATTCGGTTTGGGGGCATCATCCGCGTCTGCCGTCGTGACGCCGAGCGCGGTAATCGCACCCGCGGAAAAGCCGAGCATGCCGATCTTGTCCGCGTCAAACCCCCACTCCTCGGCGCTCGCCTGGACGATGCCGAGCGCGGCTTGCGCATCAGCGACCGCGAATGGAATGCCTTGTGTCACATCGATCAGGGTATCGTCAGGCTGCGGATTCCATAGCGCATTCATATGCGCGATATAACCTTCCTGCGTGGCCGGCGTTTCCATGGTCCGGTATTTCAAGACAAAGGCCGCGACGCCGCGTTCGGCAAGCCAGTCCGCAATCGGATAGCCTTCATTGTCCATCGAGACGAATTGAAAGCCGCCGCCAGGGATGACGATTACCGCCGCGCGCGTCGTCTTTGGATCCTCTGGAAGCACAGGCAAGAGTGTCGGCCTTGTGACATTATTGGCCCAGCGTTCGGTGCCGGCATTGCGCCAGACCTCTTCAAGGTCAGAGCCTTCTGAGCCTGGGGCTTCGCCGTCATAAAGCGGGATGGCACCCGCATCTTCAGGTGTCTCAACGCGTTCAAAGGGAACCAGGATCGCGCCTTCTTCTTCGGCCTGTCCGGTCAAGCCGAAACTCAACAAAAGCGCCGCAGCGCCGAGTGTTCTGAAGCCCATTTTGTATCCCTCATCTGTTGCGTCTTGGTCTTATACCACCTCGCCGAATAAATCATACGCGTCGGCGTTGGTGATCCTGGCGCGGACGATATCGCCTGGCGCGACGGCGTCACTAGACGTCAAATAGACCACGCCATCAATCTCTGGTGCATCCGCCTTGGAGCGAGCGAGATATTCACCGGGCTGATCGCTCGGACCGTCAATGATAACGTCCTGAGTGGTGCCGATCTGCGCCGCGGCGCGGGCCGCAGAAATCTCGGCCTGGGTTTCCATGAACCGGTGCCAGCGTTCTTCCTTGATCTCTTCCGGCAAGTGTCCGGGCAGGTCGCGGCTGTCGGCATGCGCGACATTCTCATATTTGAAACAGCCGGCACGATCAATTTTCGCTTCGCGAATGAAGTCGAGCAGGAATTCGAAATCCTCCTCCGTCTCGCCCGGAAAGCCGACAATGAAGGTTGAGCGGATGGCGAGATCCGGCACATCGCGGCGCCATTGCTGAATACGTTCCAGGACGCGATCCTGCTTGGCCGGGCGTTTCATCGCTTTCAGGACATTGGTGCTGGCATGCTGAAACGGGATGTCGAGATAAGGCGTGATCGCGCCTTCCGCCATCAAGGGGATGACCTTGTCGACGTGCGGATAGGGATAGACATAATGCATGCGCGTCCAGACGCCGAGCGAGGACAGACCGCGCGCCAGATCAAGGAAGCGGGTGTCATAGTCCTCGCCTTTCCAGGTCTGCGGCGCGTATTTGATATCGAGGCCATAAGCGCTCGTATCCTGACTGATCACCAGCAATTCCTTGACCCCGGCGCGGACCAATTGTTCGGCTTCGATCAGGACATGATGGATCGGCCGCGAGACCAGGTCGCCGCGCAGCTTCGGAATGATGCAGAAGCTGCAGCGATTATTGCAGCCTTCGGAAATCTTCAAATAGGCATAATGCCGAGGTGTCAGGCGCAAGCCGCTTTCCGGCACCAGATCCGTGTGCGGATTGTGCGGCGGTGTCAGATGCTGATGCACCGCGCCCATGACCTGCTCATATTGATGCGGACCGGTGACGGCGAGCACTTTTGGATGGGCTTGCTCAATCACGTCAGGTTCGGCGCCGAGACAGCCTGTGACAATGACTTTGCCATTCGCCTCGATCGCCTCGCCAATCGCGTCCAGGCTCTCTTCGCGGGCGCTGTCCAGGAAGCCGCACGTATTGACCAGGACCAGGTCTGCGCCGGAATAGTCCGGACTGATCTGATAGCCTTCGGCCCGCAGCCGGGTCACGATCCGTTCGGAATCGACAAGGGCTTTCGGGCAGCCGAGGGAAACGATCCCGACTTTCGGGATGGCATCAGGCCTGATCGGGGCCGGGCGGTCGAGACTGGTGGTCATGGCCGCGCTGTTATACGCTCCGGGCAGGTTTGAAAAGGAGCGGCCTCATGCCTGACGCGCCCAGAACCCCGGATCAGGGACGCTTGTGGACTTTGGTCGGCGTCGCGGCCCTGGTTGGTGGCGGCACAGGATACGCGTTCTGGGCCCAGATTGAATCGGGCGGCGGCATGGGCTGGGTCGGCTGGCTGATCATCGTGATGCTCGGGCTTATCGCCTATTCGATCAGCTTGTATTTTGCGCATCGTTTTTTTGAGAACTCGCTGGACCAGTATATCGTCTCGGACACGTTCAAGCGAAAGCATGACTGGATCGATCTGGAGACGGAGTCCCGCGAGAGCGGCGATGCCAGGATTGATGGCTGGGTCGCGCATTACAAATTCATCCGGACCCTGTTCGCCATGGGCCTGTTGCCGCTGATTGCGTGCGTGTATCTGTTTTTCTTTTTGTGAGGCGCGGCTCAAGGCGAGCCACAGCGCACCACAGCCTCACGCGCCAAATGGTCGACCCAGAACAGCATGTTCTGTCGCTCAGGATCGCGTCGGCGCTGTCGCCTGGGTCCCGCGGGCGGGGCGCCGGGTCTCCATAGATCCCCGCTTTCATCCCAAATCGTGCGGAGTTTGACCTCAAAATGGTGGTGTTGGAACCGGGCCACGGAATTGAACCGTGCTACTCCGGGCTCACAACCCGACGCATCGCCATCTATGCTTACCCGG
>JBCCCT010000061.1:0-17616 GCA_039033355.1 Pseudomonadota bacterium
CCAGACCGCAGCGCGGCCCTGCGGCGAGGGCGGCTGATCCACGGCCTGTTACAGACTTTGCCCGATGTGCCGGCGGCCGAACGAGACAGCATGGCGCAGCGTTTTCTGTCGCGGGCGCCCAATCTGACCGAAGCCGAGCGGACGGAGATGCAAGCGGTCACCCTGCGCACGCTGGATCATCCGGATTTTCACCACGTCTTCGCACCGGGCGGGCGGAGCGAAGCGGCTATTGTCGGGACCTTGCCAGGCGGCCAATTGGTCAATGGCCGGGTCGACCGCCTGATCATCCAGCCGGATCAGGTTCTGATCATTGATCACAAAACCGATCGCCCGGCCCCGGACAGCGCTGAAAATGTCGAAAACGCCTATTGGGTACAGATGGCAGCCTATCGCGCGGTGCTGCAATCGCTGTATCCGGATCGACCGGTCCGGTGCGCCTTGCTTTACACGGACGGGCCACGTCTGATCGAACTCAGCGGCGATGAGATGTCAGAATCACTAAACCGTGTTGAAAGCAGGGTTTGACGCGCGCCAAGAGTCCCTATCTTATGCTGCGTCAACAAGATTAGAGGAGGTCAATATGGCTGCTGAGCATATTACCGATGACACGTTTGATGACGCGGTCGCGAGCGATACGCCCGTCGTTGTCGATTTCTGGGCTGAATGGTGTGGCCCATGTAAAGCCATGGCCCCGCATCTGGATGCCGTGGCGGACGAGATGAGCGGCGATATCAAGGTCGCCAAGATCAATGTCGACGACAATCCAATGGCCGCGTCGAAATATGGCATTCGCGGCTTGCCAACCCTGATGATTTTCAAGGAAGGCAAAGTCACCGCGACACATCCGGGCGCGATGTCGAAACAGAAAATCACGGAATGGATCAAGGAAAATACCTGATCCAGAAGCCGATTGAACAGAAAGGCCCCGCCGAAATGGCGGGGCTTTTTTCGTTTGGCTCCAGTATCGATCGCCCAACAGGCGCTAGGAATGCGCAGACTCCAGGTAAGCTAAAGCGGTTTGAATCAATTCCGACGCAGCTTCCTTTGAGGTGTCGAGTTGCAACCTCGTCTGCGTCCAGGGTTCATATTCCTGGCGGCGCTCGACAACTCTATCCCACCTGACTTCGCTCATCCCCGTGATGTTTCGGATTCTCGCTTCGATTCGGCTTTGATGGACCGCTTCGTCAGCACATAACGCCTCGATAAAGATGAGCGGCACGCGACATTCTGCGGAGAGTGTCCGCCACATATTTCGCGCAGCCTCGACCGGGTTCACCGCATCGATCACAACCGTCCGTCCGAGCTTCAAGTTTTCCGCCGCCATAGCCCGCGCCACAGAGTAAGCGGTAATCCCGGTTTCCGATCGCGAAAGGCCGGACTCCCACATCGCGGCTTCGATCGGGTCGACGGACAGGAGCAATGCCTCAAGCGATTCTGCGAGCCCCTTGGCTATCGTACTTTTGCCGGACCCTGGAAGACCCGCCATGACGATCAGTTTTTGTGTTCTCATTCGAGGATGATAGCGCAGCGCAACAGAAGCTGACAGCTCATTTAAAACTCAGATAGACAGCTGCCGGAAAAAACGCTGAACATATCATCGCGTCTGCACGTTTGATTGTTGAGGGTATTGCATGAAACGAGTCTTTCTCTGGAGCATGATGGTTTGGTTGAGCGTAACCGCTGGCCTGGCAAGCGCGTCGCCGGATCCGTCGGAGCACGACCTGCGCTCCGAAATCAGGCAATTGGATGAGCGCATTTTCGAGGCGGCGTTTCTGACATGTGACACGCCGGTATTGCGCGCGTTGATGAGCGAAGACCTGGAATTCTATCATGACCTTTACGGTCTGATCGCCAATGATCTTGATGCCTTTCTTGCCGGTACAATTCCAGACTGTATCGCGCGCAGTGAAGGAACACTGCCTTACATCGAAAGACGCCTAGAACCTGGCACCCTTCAGGTTCGCCCCCTCGGAGACTGGGGCGCGCTGCAAATCGGAAGTCACACATTTCATGGACGAGACGAAGACAATCGAGACCTGTTTCTGGAGCGCGGAACCTTCATGCATGTCTGGGAACGATCAGAGCTCGGTTGGCGCATCAAGCGCGTCATCAGCTATGATCATGAAAGTGAATAGTCGCGCAAAAAGAGCCACGCGACCCGTCGAGTCATCATCACAATACCGGAGGCCATAGTCGAATGAAAACCGAGAAGCAGAAGATGCTCGATGGCGAGCCCTATCGTCCCGGTGATGACCAATTATGTCTGGAACGCAGTCGCGCACAACGCCTCATGCGCGCATACAATCAGACCATTGTGGATGACATTGACGTGCGCCGCCCGATCCTGGACCAGTTATTGGGCGCCGTGGGGCGGGATGTGGCGATCCGCGCGCCCTTTTATGTCGACTATGGCTCCAACATCTACATCGGAGATAATGTCTTTATGAATTTCGGCTGCGTGGTGCTCGACGTGTGCAAGGTCGTCATTGGCGAACACTGCCTGCTGGGGCCGTGCGTTCAAATCTACACAGCCGATCATCCGCGTGATCCAAGAGAACGCGAATCCGGGATCGAATTTGGACGGCCCGTGACGATTGGAAGAAATGTCTGGCTCGGCGGTCACGCGATTATCTTGCCAGGCGTCACGATTGGGGATGATGTGATTGTCGGGGCGGGAAGCGTTGTGCGCCATGATGTTCCAAGCGGCGCGACCGTGACCGGTAACCCCGCACGCGTAAAATCATGACAGGGAGCGAAAATTGATCAGATTGAACCAGATTCGACCACGGACCCGAGTTCTGCTGATGGGGACTGCCCTCAGCGGTCTCATGGGCTGTACCGCAGTTTCGTCTGATCAAACCCTGGCGCCCTCAGACGCGCAGAGTGTGACATCAAGCGAGCTGATCACCGGATTGGAACATTTTGAATTTGGGAACCGCACCTCATCCGCCTGGGTGAGCGACAGCTTTGACGGCACCAGGAGCCGTCAATTCATTGGCGAAGAGCTGCATTTCACCGTTGAACAATTTGCAGCGGATGGCGGTTTGGATGTGGGCGTATCGGATGTTCATACCGAGCCGGCGCCGGTCGAATCTGCAAAATCAGATCTCTATGTTTGCTCGTCCTATTCGGTTGAGCTCAGCGGCGCGGGGCGCTGGTGGGCGGGGCCCAAGATCAGCGTGAATTGGCAAGGCGAGGAATCGGCCAAGCAGAATGGCGATGACTGGTATGAGAATTACATTGTCGAAATCGCCAGCTCCAGCCCGCAAGAATTGCATGACCTGTTCACGGGTGACTATTTCCAGGCCGAAGAGCTTTCGCCGATTGTCCTGTCAGGCGCCATGTATCGCAATTACAAGATCAGATTTCATGACTGGTGGCAGTTCTGGTCGGTCCGACAAGAGTATCGCGAGACCGGCATGGTCCCGATCGAACCGATCATCGACACCTGGATCGCGAATGGGTTGCCGACTGAAAGGCTGTTCGATGGCGTCAAGGCAAACATAGAAACCTATGGACCCATTTCCGGTCGAGGGGCGCTGCGTTTCGAGACATCGGGCGACCCGATCCTATCGGCTTGTGACGCGACCACACTCCTGGCGCCATAGGATGTCTCCCCCGACGGCGGGTCTTTTCTTGTGCCCGTGAGGCGCTAGCGTGCCGAAAAGGCTTGGAGGTCCGCCATGAAACCCTATCAACATCTCGACCGGTCCGTCGCCGGCAAGACCGTACTGATCACCGGCGCTGCCAGCGGAATGGGCCGGGCGACGGCGCATCTGTTCGCGCGCGAAGGCGCAAACGTGATGGCGACGGATCTGAATGGCGACGGCGCCGAAGCCGTGGCCGAGGAGATTCGCAAGGACGGCCATGATGCCGTGCGGGCCCGCGCCCTGGATGTCGCCGACCACGCTGCGATCAAAGGCACTGTGACCGATACTGTTGAGGCATTCGGAGCCCTCGACATCCTGATCAATAATGCCGGTTTTGCGCGCCTGTCGCATCCCTCGGAAGACCAATATGAAAATATCTGGCATGACAGTCTCAATGTCATGCTGACCGCGCATCAGCGTCTGATCCGGGCGGCCTTGCCGCATCTGCTGAAGACTGAAACGGGGGGACGCATCGTCAATATCTCCTCGACCGAGGGCCTTGGCGCGACGCCTGGCAATGGGCCTTATGTTGCTGCCAAGCATGGCGTGATCGGCCTGACCCGGGCCATGGCGACGGATCTCGGCCGCGATGGCATCACGTGTAACTGTATCTGTCCTGGCCCCATCGAGACCAATATCAATGCCGAAATCCCGGACGATCACAAAGTCATTTTCGCCAAGCGTCGCGTGCCCTTGCGCCGCTATGGCATTCCGGAAGAGGTGGCGCATATCACGCTGTCTTGTTGTTTGCCTTCGGCCTCTTATCTGAATGGCGCGGTCATTCCGGTGGATGGCGGGTTGAATATCAAGAACGCATAAGGGCAATTCATGCTGAGACGGCGCCTGATGTTTTTCACCGATATAGGCATGTTGCTCTATTGGGTGATTACCGCCGCCATGGCGCTCAGCCTGCTCAATATTCCAGGCGAATGGCTGTTCAAGGATTATCATGATCCCCGCGTTGTGGCGTGGAACTGGTCTTTCTTTCCGCTCGATATCCTGTTCTCGGTGACCGGGCTGGTAGCGTTGCGCATGGAAGCCCGCGGCGATCCGAACTGGAAACTGATGGCAACCATCTCGCTCACCCTGACCGTATGTGCCGGTCTGATGGCGATCTCCTATTGGCTGATTGTCCAGGATTTCGATCCGAGCTGGTGGCTGCCAAACCTGTTCCTGATGATCTGGCCGCTGCCTTATCTGTATCAATTGATCCGCGGCAAACCCTTCTAGGTCGGGATCTCGTGATTGGCGGCGAGCACTTCGCCCGCGAGGTAGAGCGAGCCCCCAATCAGGATTCGGTCCGGCTTGAGATCTGCGGCGGCGCGCATCGCCGCTTCAAGCGCGTTAAAAGCGGCCGCGTTCGGCAGGAAAGCCCGCGCGGTTTCGGCCAGGGCTTCGGGCGCGGCGCTGGCATGACCCGGCGCGTTCGGTATCGTGTGGACGGCTTCGACCACGCCTTTGAACGGATGAAAGAATCCGCCATGATCCTTGCTGGCAATCATCGCCGTGACCATGATGGTGCGCCCGCCCATTTCGCGTAGCAGTTCGGCAATTGCGGTCGCCGCATGCGGATTGTGACCGCCATCGAGCCAGACATCAGCACCGCCGCCCAGCTGTGTCACAGGCCCATCGGACAATCGCTGCATCCGCGCCGGCCAGACCGCGGATTGCGCGCCATCCCAGATCGCGCCGTCATGAATGGATGGGACGTTCAGAGTCCGCATGGCGAGGCCGGCCAGGGCTGCATTATATCTTTGATGCGTGCCGGGCAGGGCGACACGTTCCGGCACTTTTTCAATGTCTTCCATACGCAAGACCGTCAGCGGCGCATCAAGCTCCGCCGCCTGGCGCGCGATGACATCGCCGCAGACGCGCGCCTGAATCGCCGACACGACCGGGCGCCCGGGCTTGATAATCCCGGCTTTCTCACCGGCGATGAAAGCGAGATCAGAGCCGAGGAATTGCTTGTGATCGAAATCGACAGGCGTGATGACGCTCAGCGCCGGATCATTGACGACATTGGTCGCATCAAACCGGCCGCCCAACCCGACTTCCAGGATCAACAAGTCTGCCGGGACTTCGCTGAAGGCGAGCATGGCAACCGCTGTGGTCGCCTCAAATCGTGTGATCGGTCGTCCGTCCAGTGCGTCATGAACGCGGCGGATCCATTCAATCAGGGCTTCATCTTCCACCAGGGCCCCGGCGAGACGCGTGCGCTCATTGAACCGGACCAGATGGGGCGAGGTATAGACATGGACACGCAGACCTGCCTCTTCGGCCATGGCCCGCAAATAGGCGCAGGTCGAGCCTTTGCCATTCGTGCCGGCCACGTGGATGGTTGGCGGTAATTTATCCTGCGGTCGGCCGAGGGTTTCGAGCACGGATTCGATCCGTCCAAGCGAAAGCTCGATTGTCTTTGGGTAGAGGCCTTCAAATGTCTGCAAGGCCGCGGTGAGGGCCGCGGAATCCATAGCTAGCCTTTATCAGCGCGCGGGACAGGCGCATCTGCCGAGGGGGCTTCGACCGGCAGGGTTGAGACATCTTTCTCAGCTGCCGCCCGTTTCGGCATCAAATGGCCGAGCACACGCGCCAGGGTCGCTTTCAGATCGCGGCGATCGACGACAATATCGACCGCACCCTTTTCGCGCAGGAATTCCGATCGCTGGAAGCCTTCGGGAAGTTTCTCGCGAATGGTCTGTTCGATCACACGCGGCCCGGAAAAGGCGATCATCGCACCGGGCTCAGCCAGATGCACATCGCCGAGCATGGCATAAGACGCTGACACGCCGCCTGAGGTCGGATCACACAGCACAACCACATAAGGCAGACCAGCATCCTTGACTTCCTGAATGGCCAGGGTCGACCGCGGCATCTGCATCAGAGACAGAGTCCCTTCCTGCATGCGCGCGCCGCCAGAGGCGGTACAGATCACGAAAGCCGCCTTGCGCGCCACCGCCATCTGGGCCGCCGCAATAAAGGCTTCGCCCGCGGCCATGCCGAGGGAACCGCCCATGAAGGCAAAATCCTGGATCAGGATCACTGTCGGCACGCCATTCACCTTGCCAAAGGCAGCGGCCATGCAGTCATCCTGGGCAATCGGGGAGACCGAGCCGGAATCCGGCGCCTCTTCCTTGTCGCGTTTGGCAATCTTGCTTTTCGCGCCCTTGATCCGGGACGGATAGGTTTTGTCATCCTTGAACTTGAGCGGGTCATTCGGTACCGGCGGCAGCGGAATGGGTTCCCAACGCTCATGGTCAAAGAACAGACGGAAGCGCCGACGCGGTGAAATCCGCAAATGCGCGCCGGCTGGCGTCACATACCAGCTTTCTTCCAGATCCGAACGATAAACGAGTTCGCCCGAGGTCGGACATTTCACCCAGAGATTATCCGGAGTGTCTTTCTTATTGCCAGACAGCAGGCCTTTCAGACCCGGTGTGCGGAAATTTGTCAGCCAGTTCATCGCCTTACGATCCCTTTGTCCGATACCGGACGTTACTAGGCTGGCACTCCACCCTTTAGCGCCGTACTTAACTCATGAGCCAATTGGCCCATTTTCTCTGCTGTAATTTGTGGCGTTTTGGCCACACTTGCAAGTCTTGCTTGTTCCACAAAAGCAGACCCCACGACAACCCCATCGGCGATTTTCGCCATGGCAGCGGCCTGATCGCCCGTCTTGATGCCGAATCCGACGCAAACCGGCAGGCCGGAAACGCGCTGTGCCATCTCAACTCCAGCGCGAATATCATCCGGATCGGCAGAGCCTGCGCCCGTCACGCCGGCCACCGCGACATAATAGAGAAATCCGCTAGCACCTTCAGCCACCTTGGCCATTCGGGCCTCATTCGTCGTCGGTGTGGCCAGGCGAATGACGGAAAGCCCGTGGGTCGCGTAAGCGTCGCGGATCGGCTGATCCTCTTCCGGCGGCAAATCGACCAGAATGGTGCCATCAATGCCAGCCTCGGCGGCCATGGACGAAAAGGCCTGATAGCCGAGCGTATGCACCGGATTGGCATATCCCATCAAAATCAGCGGGGTTTCCTGATCATCCTGGCGAAACCGCTTGGCGAGCGCCAGCACATCCGAGAGCGTGGTTTTCTGCGCCAGTGCGCGCAATGCGGCTTTCTGAATCGCAGGGCCGTCGGCCATCGGGTCGGTAAAGGGCGCCCCGAGCTCAATCACGTCCGCGCCATTGTCGCGCAGCGCGCACATGGCCTGATAGGAAGATTCCAGGTCTGGATCGCCTGCCATAAGGTATGCAACCAGAGCCGCCCGGCCCTCGGCCTTAACCTTGTCGAAGCGCGCAACTATTCGGGATGTCGGCATTTAGGCAGGATCCGTATTTTCTTTAACCCAGGCGGCATAAGGCGCATTCACCTGTGTACAGCCTAGCGCCACGATGGCGGGCACATCATAAGGGTGATGGTCTTTCACAATGGCTTCGATTTTCTCGAAATTCTCGGTTGGGGCCTTGAGCCAGAGAATGAATTCAAAGGCCTGCTCGACCACCCCTTTCCAGCGATAAGTCGAGGCCATCGGGCCTTCGATATTGGCGCAAGCCGCGGCACGGCTTTCGACCGCTTCATCGGCAATCGCGCGGGCGATGCGCTGACGCGGGCAGGTGATCCGGTACAAGGTCAAAGCTGGTTCAGACATTCACGCCACTTCCTTCGTCTGCTGGCTGGAGTCAACTCTGGAATTCGCGCGCAGATGCATGTTCCGTCCCCGCTGCGAGATTGGCCAGCATCGCGGCTATGGCCTGTTCGATCTGGATCACGGTGCTGCAATGGCCCGTCTTCTTGGCGTTTGAGATCGATCGGGGGTCTTTTGAGAGCTTTTCGGCAATCTCCGTCCCTTTTAATCCGGCTTTCTGGAACATGTAGACGATATGCTGGTACGGCGTCATCTCGTCGATCAGGGCAGCAGCGGCATTGGTCATGGCCGTCAGCGCCTGATTGGTCGCGGGATCGCTGATCTGCCAATCGCTGAAGTGTTTCTTCTTTTTCAAACGCGTCAGCGCCCGACTGGCGGTCTCGAAGACCGGTCCTCCCATCTCCCGTAGCGATCCGCCAGCATAGCCGATCCGGCCATAAGCCGTCACAAACCGAAATTCGGCCGTGCCGCGCAAGGCGTCGCGAACATCCGATACGATTTGATAGAACGCCCGGGGCGAGGAAAACAGGCCGCCAAACTCGTCCCCGTAATTGACTTCAAGCGGATAGATAAGGTCAGCCCGCAATCGCTGATTTTGCCGCTCGAGTTGCGGTAGTAACTGCGACATCGCCGCCCCCGCCTGGTCTGCAGATAGGCTCGAAGAGCCCTTCATATCCGCCAGGATCAGGTAATATTCGGACTTATTATCCATTTATCTATCGCTATCGAACGATATTTAATATTCTATCACCAATAATAGAGAATGTTTTATCTATGGCTTTCGATAGATTCAGATTTCGACGTCCAGCGCTTCCGCCACCGAGAACACATCCTTGTCGCCGCGGCCGCACATGTTGAGGATCAGCAAGCCATCCTTGCCGAGTCGCTCGACGACTTCGCCGACCCGCGCCAGAGCGTGGCTTGGCTCGAGCGCCGGGATTATGCCTTCCAGCCGGGTACAGAGTTGAAAGGCTTCCAGCGCCTCAGTATCAGTACATGTTAGATACTCAGCTCGTCCCGTATCCCGCAAAAAGCTGTGTTCCGGGCCGATGCCCGGATAGTCGAGGCCCGCTGAAATGGAATGCGCGTCGATGATCTGACCGTCATCGGTCTGCAGCAAATAGGTTTTGTTGCCATGTAGAATACCAGGCGCACCGCCATTCAGCGCCGCCGCATGCTGGCCGGTTTCGATCCCATGCCCAGACGCTTCGACGCCAATCAGGCGTACCGTCTCATCTTCAATAAACGGATGGAACAAGCCAATCGCATTCGACCCGCCGCCAATACAGGCCATCACCGCATCTGGCAGACGGCCCTCGCGTTCGAGGATCTGTGCCCGCGCTTCCTTGCCGATCACGCTCTGAAAATCCCGTACGAGTTCCGGATAGGGATGCGGGCCGGCGGCGGTGCCGATACAATAAAACGTGTCCTCGACATTGGTCACCCAGTCGCGCAGGGCCTCATTCATCGCATCTTTCAGCGTGCCGGTCCCGGACGAGACGGGCACAATCTCGGCGCCCAGCAATTTCATCCGAAACACGTTCGGCTTCTGGCGTTCGACATCCGTCTCACCCATGAAGACGACGCATTTCAGGCCGAAGCGCGCGCAAACCGTTGCGGTGGCCACACCATGCTGACCGGCGCCGGTCTCGGCAATGATCCTTGTCTTGCCCATACGCATGGCGAGCAGGACCTGGCCGAGGCAATTATTGATCTTGTGCGCCCCGGTATGGTTCAACTCGTCGCGCTTGAGATAGATTTTCGCGCTGCCAAAATGTTCCGTCAGGCGTTCAGCGAAATACAGCGGGCTTGGGCGGCCGACATAATGGGCCCAGAGATCATCCATCTGTGCCGCAAAGGCCGGGTCCTGTTTCGCGGCCCGGTACTCTTTCTCAAGATCCAGGATGAGTGGCATCAAGGTCTCAGCGACATAACGGCCGCCAAAATCGCCAAACCGGCCATGCTCATCCGGCCATTGATCCCAGGTATTTCTCAATTCCATCTTTCTGCTCTCTACGCCGATTTCGCCGCGTCTATGAAATCGCGGATCAAGTCCTCGTCCTTTACGCCCGGCGTGCGTTCGATGCCAGAGGAAACATCCACTGCGGTCGCACCTGTCGCAGTGATCGCCACTTCGACATTGTCCGGGGTCAATCCGCCCGCAAGCAGCCAGGGCACGTCCGGCTCGAACCCTTCAAGCAGGCTCCAGTCGACGGTCTCTCCGTTGCCGCCTGGGCGGTCGGCGTCTTCCGGCGGTTTGGCATCTATCAGCAAGCGATCCACACGCCATTGATCGAGCGCCTCAAGGTCCGATTCATCACCGACACTGACCGCTTTCCACAGCTCGCAAATACCGGCACAGTCGCGCCACCAGCGCAACACCTGGTCCGGCGTCTCCTTGCCATGCAATTGGATCGCATCCGGCTCGATCTCATGCAGGACATCATCGAAGAAGTCCTCGTCAGGATCGACCAGCAGAATGACGGAGAGCAGGCCGAGATCCTGCGCGAATTCCGACAGGCCGATGACGTCTTCAAACGGATCCTCACCATCGCCCAGAACGTTGCGCGGGCTGGCCGGAAACAGGACAAAACCGACCCAGTCGGCGCCGGCTTCCGCCGCCGCGCGTATATGCGCTGTGTCGCGCAGTCCGCAGATCTTGACCCGTGTCATGGCGCGTCTGGTGCTCGCGGCACAGGCGGAAGTCAAGCAAAGACTGTGGCGTTCACCGAGTTGAAAAGATTTTGGTGCGAGAAAGCCGCAGACACGCTTGACCGTACCCGCAAGCCGCGGCACGGCGGCCAAGCCATCCAGAATTGAATTTCAAGTTGAGTAACCGGCATGTTTGAAGCTGTCTTTGCCCCTGTCCAATCCACGATTGAGCGCGTGCATGTCGCGCCTGTTAAACAGAATCTGCCAGAGGGGGCCGCGCGGATGATCTCTGCCGCGACACGGCTCGATGACGCCGCACAGCTGGAGGCGGTCATCACCGCCGCAAAGCTCGCCTTTCCGGATCATCATCCAGCCATAGACGCGCTCGTGACGGAGCTCTCGGAGCCAACCGAGCCTCTGCGGGTCGATGCCCTGGTGGTCGTTGGAACACCGCCAGAGCCACCAACCCATAGCTTTCTCGAAAACCTCGCCGGACAAGTGGATCTCAACGCATCCTACACGGACGGCAATACGGAAACGTCGAATTTCGGCGCCCGCCTGAATGCCAGCATGAAGCGCGAGACCAATATTCACCGCGTCGAAGCCTATGCCAATACAGGCGAGGCCAATGGGGTGCGCAATCAGGAGAATTGGGGCACCTCCTACCAGATGGACACGCTCTGGACCGATGATGTGTTTGGCTATGTCCGCGGATCATATGAAAGTGACGCATTCCTGGGATTTGAGTATCGCGCCTTTGCCGGCGCCGGGGCTGGTTATTATTTCGTCCAGGAAGATGATCTGTCGCTACGCGGCGAAGTCGGGCCCGGTTATCGCTATTCCCGCATCAAGGATACAGGCGAAGAAGAGGCTGACTGGGTGCTTTATGGGGCCATGGACACGAATTGGAACCTGAATGCCGATTGGCGCTTTGGTCACAATTCGAAAGTCACCTTGTCCGACCCGAGCACGTCTGTGTCCTCGAGATCGCAATTGAGCACGACGCTGACAGAGGCGATCCGTGCCGGCATGACATATGAAATCCAGTATGAAGAGAACCCGCCCGTCGACAAGGACAATCTGGATACGATCTGGAAAGTCAACTTATCGTACGGTTTTTGAACTCAGGCTGGACAGGCCTAATCAGCGCCGAGTCCAAGCGCCTTGATCAGACCTTTCGCAGTGTTCTGATCAAATTTCGCTCTGAGTTTGATATACGGACCTTCGTGGCGATCGCGCGCCGCTTCGAAATCTCTGTCCTCGAAACCGGTGACATTGTAACCAAAGCTGACCCAGAGATTGTCGACGGGGCTGAATCCAACACTTGGACCGTATGACCATTCCCCTGTCTGGGTGGCATCATTGTGCGACCAGGTGGTCTGAAAGCCGAGATCGATTTGCGGCGTGATGTCGTGCCGGACCTCGGCGCCGACCAGATGCGTCACGGCTTTGGCGTGCGCCCCTTCGAAATCGGTCTTCACGCGTTTGATGCCGTGATAGACCGAGACCTGGGTCTGATCCGAGACCATCGCATTCATCGCGAAATTGTTCACGATCTTGGACCGATCCTGGATGCCTTGCTCGGTCAGATGTCCGACATCCAGACGGTTGAACACAACCAATCCTTCGCCGCGCGGACGCCAGGCGGCGCCGATCCGGACATCGGTTTGCTCGCGATCACCGCGGCCGTCTATCTGTTCCTCCTGCCGCCGCGCCGCCGCGCTGAACGACAAGGTCTTGGTGATTTCACGAGCCCCGCCAAGCACCGCCACCAGGCGCTCGCCCGATGTGCTATCGCGTTTTTCAAGGCGCGCCGAGCCCGCCATTGAATCGGTCTGATACGCCGCGCCAATATAGCCCGATGAATATTGCTCCGACTGCGTCAACGGACTGCGCAGACCGTCTTCGAGCGGGCCGAGCGCAGCATCTGGCACAACATCAAGCGGCTCGTCAGAGCCATCGACATTGGTGCGGCGCGCCAGACCCCCACTCACGGTCCAGGCCTCATTGACCTGCCAGACCTGATCCACGCCAACCGTCGCGCCGATGCGGCGGCCGCTATCATTGGTGATCATGTCGGTTGAGGCGCGCACCTGCGTGCCGCCGCGGGGTTCCCAGGTAATGCCGGCAACCGTGTTCTGTCCGGAAGCGTTTGCACCATTGGTGATCTCGTGCCGGACATTCGCAGTGGCTTGCGATCCGAGTGTCTTGTCGAGCCCCAGCACGGTCCGGCCCGGGAACAGGGTCGATTCGTCATCATTCGCGCCGCCTGCATAGACCGGTTCCTCGCGGATGGCGCTGATGGTCAGGCCCTGATCCACAAAGGTCTTGCGAAGACCGGCCAGAAGCAGGACGGACTGGCGCGGGTCCGCAGTGTCTTCAAAGTCCTCGGCAACAGCGCGGAGACCGAGATTGGCGCCAAAGGTCTGACTATCCTGTTGCCAGACCGCATCGGCAACGGTCCGACGCGCAGATTGGGTGAGATTGGTTTCCTGATAGGCCTGCGCCGTCACCGAGCGAATGATGCGATCGGATCGATTTTCCTGCTCCCGGACATCCAGTTCTGCGCTGAGCTCGGCCCCGATCCGACGCACCGCCGAGGTGGACGAGGCTTGCTGGCCGAGGCCGAAGCCATCCGACTCTTCACGGAAATAGCCGGTGACGCTCAGTTTCTCACTGCGGTGCGTGGCTTCGATCAGGACCGCCTCGCCATCGGACTCGCCAAGCTCGGTTTCCGAGTCTGTAGATGCGTATTCCGCACGCAGCTCGGTCTTGTCGGTCACGGCGAGGGTCAGGTCGGCAGCGATCAGGTTTGAACCTTCCTCGTCCTGCGTCGAGCCATCTTCCTCGTGGATCAGTGTGATGCCCGTCTGCAGCGCGCCATTTGCAAACCGCGTTTCGGCGCGCACGCCCGCCGTAACACCGCGCTCGCCCGAGTCCGAGGCCTCATAATCGACCACAATCACGTTCGGATTCAGGCCTGCATCCGTCGCCGCCACGGGTTGTCGGAAGAAGAGTTCGCCTGTGACATAATCGATCTCATAATCGATATAGCGACTGAGCAATCGCTGGCTGAGTATCACATCCGGACGGAAGCGGTCGCGCGTTTCAATCGTGATCACTTCCGACGCGCGTACCAGCGGCGCCGATTGCAGCCGGAACGGACCGGATGTGCCGTCCGCCGCCAATTCGTCTTTCATGAAGGTCTGATTGGTCTCTGCCGCGAAGGCCGTGATCGAGACCTGCTCGCTTTCATAATCTGCCTTCAGACCAGACATGCGGCGCGAGTAGCGGCCCAGGTCGGTCTCCGTGAAGCCGGTTTCGAAATCGCCAAAGACAGCCTGGAACGTGTTTTTCTCGAGCTTCACATAGACCGGATAGCGGCTTTCAGCATTATTGTTCTGCCAGGTTCGGTCGCCATAGAGCGTGTAATAAGCATTCGGATCGATCTCATCGAACACTTCATCATCGCGAGCCCCGCGGCGCTTGGCGGTGTCGATAGCCAGCGTCAGCAGCCAGTCGCCTTTGACGACGCCCTTGGCAAAGAAAGCGAGCCGGCCATCATCGCCGCGCTCGAGCGCATCGCGCCCGTCAGTATCTTCCAGCCAGGCCGACGTCCGCTCGGCTTCGGCCACACCGACGATAATCCAGTCCCGCTTTTCCGGCGCCAGCCAGACATCAATATCCTCGATCGCGCCATCCTGCATCGGCACCTGCAACCTGACCCGTCCGGATTCCAAGGTCGGTTCGAGCTCGACCCGAACGATCCCGTCCGGACCGACACGAAGCCCTGAAACCGCCGCAAATCCGGCATCCACAGGCGATTCAAATTCCTCCTCGGCCTCCTGGGCGAGGCGATAGGGTTCGGCGACGCTGAGCTCGACAATCCGACCTTCATGCACCGCATGTCCATCGGCGTCTTCAAGCCGGATCGCGATGACCGGCCGGGTGCGCCCATCAGCGACGAGCACTGATTGATCATCAACTTGCACGGCGCGACTGACTTCGTCCACAAACCAGACTGAGCGTTCGATCTGTTCCAGCACATTGCCGTCAGCATCCAGCAGGCTGACGACAAAGCGGTTCTCGCCGCGCTGAATGTCCACGCCGGCCCAGCGCGACATCGCCAATGTCCGGGAGTTCGACATTTCGCGCCCGGTGAAATTCAGCCCCGGAACCGTTTTGCCGTTCAGCTCAAGACGCACACTTTCATTCGGTGCGTGTTTCATACCCAGACTAACGGACCTGCCATGCGGGGTCTGGTCCGCGCGGGGATAGATCCATTCAAAGGCCGAATCTTCCTGTTCATTCAACCAGGTCTGGTCGAACAGGTCCGCGTCGCGCGACTTGGTGACTTCAATCTCAGCCGTTTTGGTCACCGCATCTGTGCGCTTGAGATAGAAATTCGCGCGCCAGATGCTGCCGCCTTGCGCATCGACAAATTTCGACAGAGCGCTACCGGCATAGCGCGTATTCTCTTCACAGACGATGGGTTCGTATCCTGGAGGCAGCGTCGCTTCATCGACCTGAACCACATGCGTGCCCGGTTTTACACCTTCAAAGTGGAACAGGCCGTCCGCATCGGTCACGGTGTATTGCCCGGTTTCCATATAGAGGCGCACACCGCCCACGCCTTCGCCGTCCAGCAGCGTTCGGGCCCATTCCTCATCCGGTCGACAGGCCGCTTCAGCGACGCGGCCGATAATGGTCAGCCGCGAACTGAGCAGATCTTCCTCGATATAGACGGCGGCTTCTGCAGCATTCGACAATACCGCGCCAGCAGCGTTAATAACAACGGCGCGATTGACGGCTTCGCCGAGCGGTGTCCCCGGTCCAACGGCCGTGAGATAGGTTAATTGCACGGTCTCATCCGGCAGCACCAGGCCGCCGGAAAATGTCAGATTGAGACCGTCCGGAGCGACCTCCGGATCGTCAAATGGCGTGCCATTAAGGCGCGCGGATCCGGCGACATAGCGCAAGCCAGTTGGCAAGGTGTCGCGCAGCGTGAACGGGGCAGGGACGCTGCCTGAGTTTTCCAGATCGATCGCATAACCGACAAAATCCCCAATCGAGGCTTGCGGATCTGAGGCCCGTTTCCGCACCACAAGGTCGCCATTCGGGTCAAGCGGGATGTCGAGATTGACCGGCCCGGACGTCTCAACCTCAAACACGGCCCCGTACGAGGCCTGCGTCTGCAATTCGAATGGAGCATTGGGCAATCCCTCGAGTGAGACGGGGTCTCGAACCGACGGGAATAAGTAGCCGTCCGGTGCTTCAATCTGGATTTGATACGCGCCCGGCGCCAGGATGGGGAAGAAGAAGACGCCAGGCGCAGCCGGGTATTCAATTCCGCTCGAATCGGTCGTGGCTTCGCCGGTCCGGATCGAGGATGGGAAGCTGCCCGAACCATCCAGGCCCATAATCTCGGCGGGTTGCCCGGTTGTGGCATCCAGGATGGTGATCTGAACCTGGTCGAGCAATTGTCCGGTAAAACTGTCAAACACACGACCAAACGGATCGACAAAAGCGGTATCCACCGACACTTCGGTGGCATCAAATGCGTCAATGTAAGTCGCGGTCAGTTGTGTGTCCTGCGGCGCCGTAATGGTTCGGTCATTCAGCGGCGTCGGACGCGATGTGCTGGGAAAGAAGCCATAGAAATGACCCGAATCCGGGACATCTTCATAGAGCCGCAAGGTGATCGTGTCGCCATTGTCCGCGGTCACTGTGATCACGACCGTCTCGATGCGCTCGGCATTGCCATTCTGGCCTAGGTCGATCACACGAACCACCATCAGCTCGCCAGACAAATAGGTTTGCGCTGGCACCAGGCTGACCGGTGACGAAGTGTCCAGCGTCTTCTGACCAAGCAGCGGGACATTATCAAAGGAAGAGAACGGCCCGCTCAGTGCACCAGATGGACTGAAGTCCGATCCATTTAGTTGAACCTGAATCGCATCCGGCACGTTTTCAACAATCCGGAAGAATTCGATCTCGGACGGCGTTCGACGCGCCTCAATGGTGAAAACCGCCTCATTGGTCGGCAATATGAGCGTCCCGTTCGGGGTTTCCTGAGACACGAAAGCGGTATTGGTGACGCGATCGCCGAGATCAGCCTGCGCCAATCCTGACATCGTCCCAATCATCGCGCACATCAGCGCGATCGCCCGCAACGCGGCATAGATGTGCTTCCACCCGAAGCTCATCCCCGTATCTCCACCATGACGCGGCAAGCTCTATTGGCCTGTCCGCAAGCTCAAAAACTCGGCAGATCTGACGCTGCCTTATGCTGCAGACGCTAAGGGCGTATGGTTATTATCCCGGTCGGGTAATCGATGAAATTTGATCGATTCCGGCAAAAAAAGCAGTTATTTTAGAGATTTATTGCCGCACACCTTGCGAGTTTCCGTCTCTTGCAGACAGCAAAAAGTCCCCGCTGCGCAACAGGCAGCGGAGACTTTCAGAAATTGGACCCAGGCTGGGGTCTTATTTGACCATGGCGCGAATAACGATCTGTCCAACTTCGCCAGCCGCCAGGATGGCATCGGAGAGTTGAATGACGCAGGTGGTCGCGCCGTCGCAATCGCTGTCTGCCGGTGTCGTTGGCGCGGTCAGAACCGGACCGACGCCGCCAATACCGGTATCATCGGCAAAGCCTGTGGCG
>JBCCCT010000062.1:0-17496 GCA_039033355.1 Pseudomonadota bacterium
GCGAATTGCGTCAGCGCGGCTATGAGACCTGGCGGGCGAAAGTACCGGCATGAAGACCTATTCCGTGAAAGAAGCCTATGTCACGCTGCAAGGCGAGGGCGCGCAAACCGGGCGTGCGGCGGTCTTCCTGCGCTTTGCCGGTTGCAATCTCTGGTCCGGCCTGGAGCGGGATCGCGCGACGGCGATCTGTAATTTTTGCGATACGGATTTCGTCGGCACGAATGGCGAGAATGGCGGCAAGTTTGTCGGTGCCGAGGCATTGGCCGCACACGTGTCGCAGGTCTGGGCGGCGGCCTTACCAGAAGGCGGCAAGCCCTATGTGATTTGCACCGGAGGGGAGCCGCTTCTTCAACTCGACACTAAGGCCATTCAGGCATTGAAATCAGCCGGTTTCGAAATCGGAATTGAAACCAATGGCACGCTCACCGCGCCGGCAGAGCTCGACTGGATCTGTGTCAGCCCAAAAGCAAATGCCGCGCTTCAGCAGCGCTCTGGTCATGAATTGAAGCTGGTCTTTCCGCAAGACGAGGATGAGGCGCATCCTTCAAAATTCGAAAGCTTGCAGTTTGAACACTTTTTTCTGCAACCCAAAGATGATACGGCGCACGCCCAGAACATTGCGGCCGCGGCCGCCTATTGTATGAAGCATCCGAAATGGCGACTAAGCTTACAAACCCACAAACTGATCGGCCTGCCATGAGTGTCGAGGGACAGGTCTTCGAGATCACCAAGGCAGTGACGTTTGAAGCGGCGCATTATATGGGCGGCAAGCCGGAAGGGCATCCGTATCGCAATGTGCATGGACACTCCTTCCGACTGGAAGCGACGGTCGCCGGGACGGTGCAGCCTGGTGCGGAATGGGTGCAGGACTTTTCCGATCTCGCGGCCATCCTGACAGAGACGGCAGAGAAACTGGATCACCGCCTGCTGAACGAGATTGCCGGCCTCGAAGTCCCGACCCTGGAACGGATCGCGGTCTGGGCCGCGTCGGATCTGATAGCCAGACTGCCAGGCTTGAAGCGCGTAGTGCTGGCCCGACCAAGCCTCGACGAGCGCTGCGTGCTGGTGGTCGGATAATCCGCTCACGGCGGATTGAACACAAATACCCTCCATAATCCAAACAACGCGCTATAGTGATAGACGCGTTTCAAATTGCATGGGGCTGCCGGATGCTGACACAAACCGAACAAGACTTGTCCAGTGCACGTCCGAACACTGTCGATTTCGATCGCATCAGCGACCTGCACTATCTTGGAAACTATGTCCGCCGCCTGCCGGTCAACATGGCGCGGATGATGGAGAATGCGTATGACTGGGAGCATCTGCCTTATGTCCACGCTTCATCCTTCGCCTCAATCGACCTGATCGCCAGTGGCCCATGGGGCTGGCGCGCGAAAATCGGATTGCCGGAAGCGTCCGGCGGGGCGTTCCAACTGCTCGACCTGCTGGTCGCGCGTGAGCAGAATTACTGGGTGTCGACGGTCTATGCCGGACCTGGCGAGGGCGTGCAGATCCATACCCAGGCCCGCGAGGTCTCGCGTGAGGAGATTGAAGTCGATGTGCGCTTCTATCTACCTGAGCCGCCGGCAGATGACAGCGTCTCTGCGGCGGCACTACGCTATCTGACCGACCAATACGCGACGCTGTATGATGAAGACACCGAGCTGATGTCCGGACGGCAGCAGGCGCTGGACCACAAAGCGCAAGAGACGTCTACGGAGACAGGCGACAAGGTCTTCGTCGGGGTCCTTTCAGATCTGAACCCCGCCGCGGCGCATGTGGTTGACACGGCGGCGGGACGAATATGTGTCCGGCACTGGCAGGGACAATGGATCGCGCATGCTGCGACCTGTCCGCACCTGCTCGGTCCGCTTGCCGAAGGACCGGTCAGTGAGGATGGCGTCATCACCTGCCCGTGGCACGGCTACCGGTTCGACATACAGTCCGGCGCCAACCTGGATGGTAAATGCCGCGCGCTGATGCCAGCGCCGGACCTGATCGAAGCAGAGGGCGGCCTGTACCTTCGGGTTGAATCCGGGTTGAGTTGAACAGACTAGGGGCGATGTCTGGTCTCTCCTCACCCGGAGAGCAAAATGGAGGGTCTAACCAATGCGGACAAATAGTGCTCAAGTTGGAATCTGGGTGATCGCCACCGGGATCATCATTGCGATGCTTTATCTCGGCCGTGATATTCTCGCGCCTTTTGCCCTGGCTGTGTTTCTGTTTCTGATCATTGAAGGCTTTGCTCGCGCGATTGATGGCCGCTCTGACCTGCTCAAGCTCGGCTGGTCGCGCACGCTGGCCATATTTGTGGTGATTGGCGGCTTTGTCGGATTCCTGGCGCTGATGGCGCGCGGCATTGGCGAGTTCGGGATTCAGGGCGACGCTTATCTGGTGCGGATCAATGCCCTGATCGAAGATGCCTATGGCTGGCTGCAATTGTCAGACGCGCCGACCCTGACCGAAATGGTGTTCAATGAATCGGGACAGGCCTTCCTGGGGACGATCGCGTCTGCGACCAGCGGTCTGACCGGGGACCTTGTTCTGATCCTGATCTATGTCGCTTTCCTGTTCCTCGCCCAGTCGGCCTGGCCGAACAAGCTGGACCGGATTTTTGTCGACCCGGAACAGCGCCAGCAGGTCAAGGAAGTCGGCGACGCGGCCCGGCGCGGGATTGAAACCTATCTGTGGACCCAGACCGTCATCAGCGCCCTGATCACAGTTCTGACCTATGTCACCCTGATCGCGCTCGGCGTCGATAATGCGCTCTTCCTCTCCACGCTGATTTTTGTGCTGAACTATATTCCGACCATTGGATCGATCGTCGCCGCACTCGTGCCGCCGCTCTTCGCCCTGGTGCAGCCGGACGTGGCAGCGTGGATTCCAGGCGACGCGCCGAATGACAGCTACATTTTCGCCTTGATGGTCTTTCTCGGTGTCAGCTTCTGGCAATTCTCGATCGGTAATTTCGTACAACCGCGGATCATGGGCGACACGTTGAACCTGTCCGCGCTCGTCGTTCTGCTGGCTTTGGCCATCTGGGGCGCGATTTGGGGCATTCCAGGCATGTTTTTATCGGCGCCCTTAACTGTATTGATGATGATTTTATTTGCACAATCTGATTCAACGCGATGGATGGCTGTGCTCTTGTCAGCAAATGGCGAACCCTTGTCGCGCGATACCAGTACAAATGCTGTAGAGGCGGCTACGGAAGCTGGGGAAATCTCGTAATTGTTACAGGTTGCAGTGATTTTTTCACTTGGCTTCCGGGCAGGATCAATCCATATACCGAGACGTTGGGACAATTTTGTCACAAAAGATATCTGGCCTCCGCGTGCGTCCCCCCACCCAGCCTGCGGATGAGGCCAGTAGGGCCCACCGGACAGTCCCCGTTCGGTGGGTCCGATTGTTTCAGGGCTAAAGCTTTGACGCAGCTGCGTTATTCATAAATTTGCGTACTGCGTCCGTGGCCAGTGCAAATTGTGCAAAACTCGGTTTGGTGACGGTAAAGGTCTTGATCTCCTGCAACAGAGTTCGCAGATCGCCGCGATTCTGCTGCGTCCAGGTTTTGGGCGACCCCGCCTTCAGGGCCAGGTGAGTCGCCTCTGATTGCAGCTGTTCCAGCTCTCGCATCAGACCGCGCGTCGCGAGTCGATCCCAATAAGGCATATCCGAGAGCGCCTGCTCAGCGGCGGCGCGCAAACGGTCGAGCGACAAGGCATCGCCAATCGCGAGATAGGCCCCCGCCGCATCCGCAGCAGACCGATCCGAGCGCGCAGCAAGCTTGCTCAATTGCGCGGCGCTGGCGGTAACCTTTGTGCGGGCAATGGCTTCGGCCAGTTCAGACGGGACACCGTCACGGGCGGTTTGTTTGATACGTCTCTGTTCCAGGGCGCGCTCGAATGCGGGCAGATCGCTCGTCGCAATACTTGCAAGCGCCTCCCAGGCGGCGCTGAGGGCCTGTATGCGGTGCTCCACAGCCTGACCCTCACCCACGCTCAGCACGCCATGTGTGAGCGTCGCAAGGCTGACCGAGAGCAATGCCTGCAGCACCATCTGACGTTTTGCCGGTACTTCATTGTCGAGCTGATTGACTTGTTCGAGCAATCCGGACGTTCCAAACAGGGCATTGGCGATCTCGAAGGCGGCAACAATCTCAGCGCTCGGCGCACCCGTCTGTTCGCGCAGCCGCAAGATGAAGACCGGGCCGGCTATGTCGACAATGCGATTGGCCAGCACCGTCGAGATGATTTCCCGCTTCAGACGATGCGCCTGCATGACGTCCGCATACTTGCGCAAGGCTTCCGGGAAATAACCGGCCAGCGTATCGTGGAAGTAAGGATCGTCCGGAACCGAAGAGGCGACCAGATCATCAAACAGGACAATTTTGGTCCACGCCATGAGCACAGCGATTTCCGGCCGGGTGAGCGTGCGTCCATCCCGTTTGAACTGAGCCATATCTGTGGTGCTCGGCAGACCTTCGACGGTACGGTTGAGCACGCCGCGCTCTTCCAGTCGGATCATCAAACGCTCGAGCGCATCATGATCCCGCGCCGCTGAGTCTTCGGCGAGGCTGAGGGCGCTGGTCTGCGCATAATTATGCGCCAGAACGTGACGGGCGACATCATCGGTCATCGAGGCGAGCAGCGTATTGCGTTCGCCGCTTGGCAGCTCGCTGCGCCGAATGGCTTCGGTGCAGAGGATCTTGATATTGACCTCATGGTCGGAACTGTCGACGCCCGCGGAATTGTCGATCGCGTCGGTGTTCAGGTGGACGCCATTCAGGGCCGCTTCAATCCGCCCGGCCTGAGTCAGTCCAAGATTGGCGCCTTCGCCAATCACTTTGGCTTTCAGATCAGCCCCATTGATGCGTATGGAATCATTGGCGCGGTCACCTGCCTCTGCATCGGTTTCCTGGCGCGACTTGATATAGGTGCCGATGCCGCCAAACCAGAGCAGTTCACAGTCGGATTTGAGCAGCGCGTGGATCAGTTCGTCCGGCGTCACGGTCTTTGCTGACAGGCCAGTCATGGCCTGAATTTCCGGCGTCAGCTCGATGGCTTTGGCGCTGCGATCGAATATCCCGCCACCCGCGCTGATCAGGGATTGATCATAATCCATCCAGCTCGAACGCGGCAGATCAAACATGCGCTGCCTTTCCTGCCACAGCCGTTCCGGGTCCTGCGGATCCGGGTCGACAAAGATGTGCATATGGTTGAAGGCGGCCTGCAGGCGGATCTGCTTGGACAGCAGCATACCATTGCCGAACACGTCACCGCTCATGTCTCCGCAGCCAATCACCGTGAAGGGTTCGGACTGGATATCCTTGCCGCGTTCTCGGAAATGGCGTTTGACCGCTTCCCAGGCGCCGCGCGCGGTGATCCCCATCTTCTTGTGATCATACCCGGCAGAACCGCCCGAGGCGAACGCGTCGCCCAGCCAGAAGCCGTGCGCCATGCTGATCTCATTCGCGGTGTCAGAGAAGGTCGCTGTGCCCTTGTCCGCCGCAACCACGAGATATGGATCATCGCCATCATGGATTACTGTGCGCTCCGGATTCTGGACCTGGCCGTCAATCAGATTGTCGGTCAGATCGAGCAGGCTGGTAATGAAGGTCTTATACGCCGCCACTCCGGCCTCGCGCACCGCTTCGCGCGATCCGCCCAGAGGCAATTGTTTCGGATAGAACCCGCCTTTCGAGCCGACCGGTACAATGACCGCATTCTTGACCTGTTGCGCTTTCACCAGGCCGAGAATTTCGGTGCGAAAATCATCGCGGCGATCTGACCAGCGCAAGCCGCCCCGGGCAACCGGACCGAACCGGCAATGCACCCCTTCAACGGTCGGCGAGTCGACAAAGATTTCGCGATACGGTTTCGGCTCTGGCAAATCGGCCAACTCGCGGCTGGCAATCTTGAAACTGATAAAGGGACGCGGCGCACCGGACGGGGTTTGCTGGAAGAAATTGGTCCGCTGGATCGCCATGATCAGATTGGCCAGACGGCGAATGATCCGGTCATGATCCAGTGACGGCACCGCTTTCAAGGCTTCGTCGATCGCCGCCCGCAAATGTAGGCACGTGCTGTCGCGATCCGGATCCTCTTCCGGCGCAAACCGCGCTTCGAACAGGGCCATCAGGTGCTGGGTCAGGATCGGGTTGCTGTTCAGCGCCTCGATCTGCGTCGTCCGCGCCGGGTCGAGCCCGGACTGGTGACGATAGGCGCACAGGGCCCGGCACAAGGCTGCCTTGCGCCAGGACAGGCCAGCATTGAAGACCAGTGCATTGAAACCATCATTCTCTGCCAGGCCGCTCCACACAGCGACGAAGGCGGCTTCGAAGGCCTCACCAATCTCGGCGAGATCAATTTCGGCGCCATCGGCGCGGCGCATGGACAGGGAATGGACCCAATACTCGTCCGGGGCGTCGACCACCGGCTTCTGCGACGGCGTGACCGGGTATCCGGTTTCGAAGGACACAAACAGGCCCATCCGTTCAAAGATCGGCACACAATCAGACAGGGCGATGGCGCCATTTCGGGAATAGATTTTCGCGCGAATGCGGCCGGTATCGTCGGTCTCCTTTCGATAGGCGCGCAGGCAAATCGGATGCGCCGGATTGAGTCCGGCCAGCATCGAAACGTCAATCATCGCCTCGTCTGGCGTAAAGGCCTCGCGATAGGCGGCATTGAACGAGCCGACAAAGTAGGCCGCCACCGCACGCGCTTCGGTATCGAGGGCACTGTCGAGAATGGCGTCATGGAAGCGGTCGGTCCAACGCCGGGCCAGCGCCGTGATCTGCGCTTCCAGCGCATCCGGGTCGGGCCTCGGGCCAGCCTTGGGCAGGGCGGTCTGGAACAGGACGCGGACCATGGTGGCGCCATCAAAGCTCGGCTGGAAGGCCGTCATGCGTCCGCCCCACGCATCTTCAATGGCCTGTGAAATGTGGCGCCGCAAATCCGTGTCATAGGCTTCGCGCGGGACGAAGACGACGGTGCTGACAAATCGGTTGAACCGGTCCGGACGTGTGAACACCCGCACCCGCGGGCGGGCGACAAGGTCCAGCACGCCCTGCATGATCGGCGCAAGATGTTCAGACTTGGTCTGGATCAACTCATCGCGCGGCCAGCCTTCGATGATGTTCGAAATGGCTTTTTCATTGTGGCTGCCAGGCAAGACTTCCAGCAAGTCGAGTACACGCTCCATCCGGCGCCGCAGCAGCGGAATGTTGCGTACTGATTCATTATAAGCTTCGGCGGTGTACAAGCCGAGGAAACGGGTCTCGCCGATGACCTGACCGGTCTCTCCAAAATGTTTGACGCCGACATAGTCGCAATTCACGCGGCGATGGACACGGCTCATCAGCGTCGCCTTGGCGAGGATGAGGGATTCCGGCTCGGCCAGAAATTCACCAATCTCTTCGGTCAGCAAAAGGGGTTCCGCGCCGCGATTGAGCACGTTGCGATTATCATCCCGCAACAGGCCAAGGTTAGAGCCTTCGACCGTATCCGGCTCCTCCGGCAGAACGGACCCGTCTTCGCCGGTCTGGAACGTGTAGCTGCGCGCGCCGAGAAAAACGAACCGCTCCTGGCCAAGCCATTTCAGGAAGTCGACCGCCTCGTCCTTGTAACGGGCCGAGACATGTTCGCAGGCGTCCAGGCGCTCAATCTCTTCCGCCATTCGCGCGCGCATCTCGGCATAGTCGCCGGTCGCATCGATGACGTCAGACAGAGTCGCCTGCGCTTCGGCCAGCAGATCTTCCTGCTCGCGCACGGTGAGATCCGGCAAATGGATCTGGATCAGCGAATGCGCGCCATCTTCAAGTTCGACAATCGGGTGGAACAGGGTGAGGACTTCGATCCCCAGCTCGCTGCACGCGCCCAGGAAGGAGTCGACCAGGAAGGGACGATCCGGTCCGACAATTTCGAGAATATAGTGACCCAACAGATCAGCATCGACGCTGGTTGCCGCACGCAATCGTACCGAAACCCCGTCCGTGGATTGAAACCACTCCCACAGCGACGCGCCCAGCGCCTCAATCTTGCCTGTGGGGATAATCTTGCGTGAATCCATCGGTGCTTCAGCAAGCATTTGCGTAATGCAGGACTGAAGCGGGTCAGTATTGCTCGATGTTGGGTTTGTGCGAAATGTGTCGGTCATGATGCTTTGCCCTAAAGCGGATCACGTTCCTTAAGGGAAATTACGCGCTGCCTCAATCAGATGGGCATTGAATTTTTTGCATCAACTGTTGACTACGGTGTCAATTCACCGGGGCGCCATGGCCATTCATCGCGCCAGAACGGCTTGCGCCAGCTCGTCCGCCTTTTCGGCCCGGAACGCAGCGCACAAACGGGCTGACTCAGAGGCCTGCGCCAGACGCCGCTCATAACCCGGGATCAGGTTTGCCTTGCTTTCGATAAAGGCAATCGCCTCGTCGATCGCGTCGGCCTCACAGAAATTCGCGACGAGCCGGGCGGTCTGCGGTTTGCGGATTTCCGGGGTTCGGGCGATGACGGCGTCAAAGTCTGCCTGGAACTTGCTCCAGGCCACATCAATATGGTCCTCATTGTCCAGCGCGGCGAGATAGACCGACCAGGCTTCCTGTCCCTGGAAGACGTCTGTCTGGACCAGGTCCATCAGCGCCAGCAAATCGGACTCTGACGCCTTGCGCGCCAGAATGTTCAGGATGCTGCGGCGCTCTCTCTGATTGGTTGTCGCCTGCGCATAGGCGAGAGCCGCCTCATGAAAGGCACTGTCGCCCATTTCGGCGGCGATCGAGATGGCGGTGGCGACCAGGTCGGGCGACAGCGCGCCCGGATCAGGATCATTGATCACCCCGACATAAGCCGCAGCCGCATCCGCCAGCCGCGTGCGTTCCTCCGGCAAACGGCCAACGTTGAGCAAGGCTGCGTTCAAGGCCGTCTTCAACAATTGCTCGCCCTGGGTGAGGTCTTCGGGCGCCGCGTCGGACAGGGTCGCCCAGCGCGCGCCATAAGCGGTCATAACGAAATCACGCATGGCGTCCCGCGCGGCCTCGTCCGGCAGCGCCGCCATATAGCCCGTCAGATTGGATAGCGGATCCCGCGCGGCGCCCCAATCCCCATTGGCATTCACGGTAAGGGCGGTCAGCAAGGTGTCGGCCGAGATGTTGCCAGCCGCGAATGCCGCCGTCGCGCTGTCTGCAAAGCTCAATTGTTCGCCGGCAGAGAGGTCATCATAATTCGCGATCAGGCCTTGCCAGGCGCTGTCATTGAGATTGAACCGCCAATATCCGGACCCGCCAGCATTCGGCATGACATAATCCGGGCAGCCGCCATCGAGCGGGATTTCCAGCGTGGTCTCGCCGAACATTTCGCGGATCACCCGTTCGCCATTGGCGCCATTGGTCTTCAGCGCAAACGGGATGGTCCAGGATTGTGAGGCCGGCGCGATTTCGGAGCCGAGCGGGGCATATCGCGCCTGCGAAATCTCGATCAGGCCAGCATCCGGGGCCGGGCAGGTGAAGTTTACATCCAGATAGGGAATGCCTGGCTGCAGGATGAAGGAATTGAAACTGTCGACAATTGCCGGATTCTGGCTGCCATCGGCGAGCGAACCCATGAAATCATTCACATCGGCGACGCCATCCTCGTATCGGCGCATATGCAGCCGCATGCCGTCTCTGAACGCGTCTTCGCCGAGAAAACTCTCAAACATGGCCAGGACGCCGCCGCCTTTGCGATAGGTAATGCCGTCAAACCCATCCAGAATATCGGCATTACGCGTGATTGGATTGCGGATCTGGCGGGCACTGATCAGGCTGTCATTGCCCATCACACCGATGGCCGCCCGCTGCGGCGCGAGGTCGAAGCCGGTGCCGGGATAGACCGCGTCCATGGTCTTGTAACTGATCCAGGTCGCGAATGCCTCATTCAGCCAGATATCATCCCACCATTTCGGCGTCACCAGATTGCCGAACCATTGATGGCCAAGCTCATGCGCATGCGTGGTCATGATCGCCCGTTTGCGGCCCAGGCTGGTGCGGTCATTCATCAACAGGGCGCTTTCGCGATAGATGATCGCGCCGGCATTCTCCATCGCGCCATAAGCAAAATCAGGCACCGCAATCAGGTCGAGCTTGCCATAAGGATACGGGTAATCGAAATAGGCTTCCTGCCAGGTTACCATCTCATCCGTGATGGCCATGGCCTCGATCAGCTGATCGCCTTTGCCAGCTGGCGCAAAACCCCGAAACGGAATGGCCCGCGGGCGGATCTCGTTCGGCGGCAGCACGCCGCCATCGCGCAGGTCATAGGGACCAACTGCGAGCGCCACGAGATAGGACTGGATGGTTCGCGTGGTCGCGAACTCAAACCGGATATTGCCATCATCGAGGCTGGTCTGCGCGCTCAGCGCGCCATTGGTGATGACCTGATTGCCGGGCGTGGTGGTGACGGTCAGCGTCCAGGGCGTCTTGAACCGGGGTTCGTCAAAGCTCGGCACCATGCGGCGGGCATCGATCGGTTCCATCTGGGTGGCGAGATAGGGACGTCCGGCCTGTTCGGCCTTGTAGAGGCCAGCCAGCCCGAAATTGTAAGGCGCGGAATAATCCAGGACCAGGGTGCTGATACCCGCGGGCAGGGGCGTTTCGAAATCGATCCGGGAAACCCCGCCATCGGCCTTGCTGCGGGTGAATGTGGCGGGCAATTCGCTGCCATCCGAAAGCCGACCCACGACCGACGAAACCCGATGGTCGAGGCTGTGCAACCAGATGCGCGCATGCGGTTCGACCAGATTGACGTCAATTTCCACACGACCGGAAAAGTCATCCTGAGCCGGGTCTGTAAACAGGTCCAGGCGATAGGCAATCGGGGTCACACCTTCCGGCAATTGCCCGGCGGGTGGGGCTTCCTGCAGAATCGGTGGCACCGGGTCGAACGTGACGTCTTCGTCGCCGCGCGAACAGGCGCCCAGCAAAATTACACCTGCAACACCTGCAATTAGCGAGGCGCGAAAGGATTTCGTCAGCATTTTGCGCTCCAATAGGTCCTATGTCGGACGGCTTGAAGCATAGGATGAGGGGACACGCAAAGGTCTCACTGCGTTCATCTTTGCGTGATTGCCGAATAGTATTAGGGCGAGCGATATGAAACGGCTCTGGCATTGGCCCATCGACCCATTGGCGCGCACGGTTCGCCTGATTCTGGGCGAAAAGGGCTGGTCATATGAATCGATCGAAATCCGGCCCTGGGTCTCGGATCTGGAGCTCGCAGCCCTGGCGCCAGGGGCCTGTGCCCCCGCCTTGCTGGACACGGATGCAGAAGTGAAAACTTCGGCCGTCGGATCGCTGGCCGTCTGTGAGTACATTGAAGAAGCCGAGCCAAATCCGCGGCTTTTCCCATTCACGGCGGGCGAAAAGGCCGAGGCACGGCGCCTCTGGCAATGGTCGGAAGAGAGTTTTGCCGGGATCAACAACACTTTGCTGGCCGAACGCGTCACCCAATGGGTCAAACGCGATCGCTCTCCCGATAGCCTGGCATTGCGCCAGGGCGCGCATGCGTTGAAGAATCGCATGACCTTTCTCGACGCGCTGGCCGGCGAACGCTCCTATATTGGTGGCCGTAATCTCAGCATTGCCGATCTCAGCGTCGCCGCGCACTTGTCTTCCTATGACTATTTTGGCGATGTGCCCTGGGATCTGACGCCGGACCTGAAAGCCTGGTACGGACGCATGAAATCACGCCCAAGCTTCCGATCCTTGCTGGAAGATCGGGTTGGCAATGCCAAGCCCGTGAAGCACTATACCGATCTGGACTTTTAACCCGACCGGGCTGGCAAGGACATGTCTCTGGAATCCCTCCTCAAGACCGATGCGGAAGCGCTCGGCTTCGATGCCTGCCATATTTGCCGGGTCGATGAGGCCTGGGCGGCCGGGGAAAAGCTCGAAGCCTTTGTCGAAGCCGGCTTTCACGGCTCCATGGCCTGGATGGAAACAACGCTGGATCGGCGCAAATCCCCGACCGCCATGTGGCCGGAGGCGCGATCGGGCGTCGTGGTCGGCCTGAATTATGGTCCGGATCACGATCCGATGCATAATCTGGAGCGGACCGGTGAGGGCAATATTTCTGTCTATGCGCGCGGCAAAGACTATCATGACGTGCTCAAGAAACGCCTGAAACAGCTGGCGCGGCAGTTTGCGGAAACCGCGAATGTGGATGTCAAAGTCTTTGTCGATACGGCGCCGCTCATGGAGAAACCGCTGGCCCAGAAATCCGGCCTTGGCTGGCAGGGCAAGCATACCAATCTGGTCTCGCGCGAGCATGGCTCCTGGCTGTTCCTGGGCGTGATGCTGACCGCTGCCGAATTAACCCCCGATGCGCCCGAAATCGACCATTGCGGGTCCTGTCAGGCCTGCCTCGACATTTGCCCGACCGATGCGTTTCCGGCGCCGTATACGCTGGATGCGCGGCGCTGCATCTCCTATCTCACGATTGAGCATAAGGACGCGATCCCGCACGAGTTTCGCCTCGCCATGGGCAATCGGATCTATGGCTGTGATGATTGCCTCGCTGTCTGTCCCTGGAACAAGTTTGCCGAAACGGCGCATGAAAGCGCCTTCTGGGCCCGCGCCGAGCTGAAAGGGCCTGAGCTCGACGCATTGGCGGCCCTTGATGATGCGAGTTTCAGACAGGTCTTTTCCGGCTCGCCGATCAAGCGGATCGGGCGCGACCGGTTCTTGCGCAATGTGTTGATCGCGATCGGGAATTCGCAAGATACGGCCTTTGTGGAGGCCAGCATCCTGCCGCATCTCGATGATCCGAATCCGGTGGTCCGGGGGGCTGCCATTTGGGCGCTGTCCCGCCTTGATTTGGCCCGGTTTGAGGACGAGAAGGCGGCGCGCTTCGCCACGGAAACGGATCAGGACGTTAAAGCGGAATGGACACACCTGTAATTCACAATGGTTGGCCGATCGGGACATGGATCAGCTCGGGACTCAAATTCCTCGGCGGCTTGCTGGTCGCGGTCCACGTCTATGCACTGATCCTCTATGTCATGCCGGTGCCTGGCACGGCGAACATGGCCGGGCGCGTGGTGCAAGGGACGCCGGTCTATCACACCTGGGTGCCGCTCGAAGAGATCTCGCCGCATCTGGTCCGAGCTGTGATCGCGGCTGAAGATACGCAATTCTGCAACCATGGCGGGATCGATGTCGAGGCGATCCAGGATGCGCTGGCCGAACGTGAACGCCGCGGGCAATTGCGCGGCGCCTCAACCCTGACCCAGCAGACGGCCAAGAATGTGTTTTTCTGGAATGGCGGCGGCTATGCCCGCAAGGGTGGTGAAGCCTGGATGGCGGTCTTCATTGATGGCTTCTGGGGCAAGCGCCGGGTGCTCGAAGTCTATCTCAATGTCGCTGAATGGGGCGATGGTCTGTATGGCGCTGAGGCGGCCGCCTATGGCCGTTTCAACAAACCCGCCAAGGATCTCACCGCATTCGAAGCGGCCCGTCTGGCCGCCGTTCTGCCGAGCCCGAACAAGTGGCGTGTCCGTCCGGCCGGGCCATATGTGCGCCAGCGCACCGCGACCTTGCAGGCGCGCATGAACACGGTGCGGCGCGACGGCCTCGATTCCTGTATCTGGGACTAGGCCTATTTCGCCAGGCGGATGGCTTCGCGAATCTCACCGCGCAGGACGAGAAGGTCGATATTTTCCGGATCCTCGACCAGGGCCGCTTCCATATCCGCCTTTGCGGAGCGCAGGTCTTCGGTCGCCAGATGCGCGCGGGCACGCAGGGACAGGGCCTCCGGATCGTTCGGCGCGAGATCCAGGGCCGTGTCGAGATCACTCACGCCTTCAACCCAGCGCTCGACTGCGAGATAGGCGGCGGCGCGATCCTTGTAGATTTTCGGATCCTCAGCATCGAGCTTGAGCGCGTCGGTCAGCGCGACAATGGCTGCGTCCGGATAGTTCGCGGCCAACCAGGCATTGCCGGCCTGGGCCAGATATTTGCGACGATCTTCGAGTTCGATCGGATCCGGGGCCGTGGCGAGGGCTTCCAGGCGCGCCGCACCTTCTTCCAGACGGTCCATGGCCATCAGGGCGACCGCGTTGCAATAACGGGCTTTTGGCCGGTTACCATTGCTCAACCAGGCAAGCGAGTCTTCATAGGCCTGGCTGGGCGCGGTTTCGACTTTGACCAGGCAGCTTTCCAAACGTTCCTGTTCAGCGCGGGCAATATCTGCCAGCGCAGATTGCGTGACCGGAAGCAAGCCAGATGCAAGGATGGAAACGAACATGGACAAGCTTCCTTCTAAAGCAATATCTAGTGCGGTAACGAGCGGATAAGGCGAGCGCAAATGACAGATCTGTCAGAACCGCTATTTCTTCTGGGACCGGGGTATTCGGGTCACGCGCTAGCCCGGATCTGGCCGGGAAAGGTGTATGGAACGGTGCGGTCAGAGCGCAGCCGGGACAAGCTTGCCGGCAGCGTCATTGAGCCCGTGGAGATTAACCAGCAGGATGCCCTGAAACGCAGCGTCGCGGGTGCACATCTGGTGATCAGTGCGCCGCCCGAAGCGACCGGCTGCCCGGCCTTTGATCTGGTCGGGGCGCATGTCGCATCGGCGCGGAGCGTAACCTATTTGTCGACCACTGGCGTGTATGGCGACCTGCAGGGCGGCTGGGCCATGGAATGGACCGCGCCCAAGCCGACTTCGGACCGTGCCCGGCGGCGCGTGCAAGCGGAGCAGATCTGGCAAGCCGCATCAGAGGTGGTTCGAATTGTCCGTCTGCCCGGAATTTATGGGCCGGGTCGCTCGGCGCTGGACCGCATCCGGAGCGGCAAGGCGCGGCGCATCGTGCGCGACGGGCAGGTCTTCTCGCGCATTCATGTCGATGATATTGCGACGGGCCTGAAAGCCTTGTTGGGGGCAGGGCAGACAGGGGTCTATCATCTCTGCGATGACGAAGCGGCCCCACCGCAGGATGTAATCGCCTGTGCGGCGGACTTGCTGCAGGTCGCACCGCCGCCGGAAGTTTCATTTGAGCAGGCGGATCTGTCAGACATGGCGCGCAGTTTCTATTCCGAATGCAAGCGCGTATCGAACGCAAAAATAAAGGCCGCCACAGGGTGGCGACCTTTGTATTCGACCTATCGGGAAGGCTTGCGCGCCATCCACGCGTCTGAAAATTAAGTTCCAGCGCTTCCCATGAAACCGAGATCCGCGGTGTTGAAATTGTTCAGGTTCGGCAGGGCTGTGCGCAGCTCTGATGTGTTCAGTCCGAACCAGGTGCCCATCGTGGCCGCATATTGCTCGACCGACGTGGTTGGCAGCAAGCGTCCACGTGACCGCGTATAAGAGTCGCTATCGACATCTGCGAACGGGATTTCACCGTACAAGCGTCGGCCCTGGACCTGACCGCCAGCGACGAAATGGTGTCCGCCCCAACCGTGGTCGGTGCCGTTGCCGTTATCAATCACCGTGCGTCCAAAGTCAGACGCTGTGAAGACGACAACATTGTCCCACTCGCCAATCTCGATCATGGCTTCGCGGAAGGCTGCAATCGCGCCTGCCAGCTCGGTGTGACGACCAGCAATGCTGTTGGCCTGGTTCGAGTGCGTGTCATAGCCACCGGTCGAGCAATAGAACATCTGACGCGAGACGTTCAGGAATTGCCGGATCTTGATGGTCTCGGCGACAGAGCGCATCTGACCGGCGAGGCGTGTGCCCGGGAACTCGGTGGTGAATGGGGTGGCATTCTCTTGCGCCGCGGCGAACTGTTCTGTGTTCTCGACCGCTTTCGCTGTTGAGTTGGTCACGTCCTGTTCGAAAATGCTGCGGCTCTGGAAGTCGCGTTTTGCCAGGAAGGCGCGGATCTTGTCGCGCGCGGCATCGTCGCCATCATTATAGCCAAGCACGCCGCGATTGGCGAACAGGCTTGGCTCCTGAATGCCGCCCGACCCGACCTTGAACTGGGTCACGTCCTCGCCGGCCAGGAACACGTCATTCGACGTGGCCGAGATGGCCGAGAAGATGCGATTTTGATTGGGCGCTGACGCCACAACCTGGTCCATGAAACGACCGCCCCAGCCACGGCTGACACCTTCAACCCCGAATGACATCCAGGTCGATTGCTGGTCATTGTGCGAGAACAGCCGCTTGGGCAGGATCGCCGTCCCATTGTCCATGTTCTGGCGCAGGGTTGGCTCGATCAAAGGTCCGACATTGCCGACGACCGCAAGGTCACCGCCTTCGAACATGGAATGCAGCGGCGACAATTCCTGCGGCAAGGCAAACTGGCGTCCGCCAAACTCGCCGGCATTGTCGAGAGTCATCTGCAACAGGTTGGCGCGATTACGCGTCGAGGCCGGTGAATTGAAATTATACGTATTGAACAGGCCCGTGCGGACGGACCGCAATTGGTCATAAGACGCCTGGTCATAAGGCAGAATGGTATCCGCCCCATCCATACCACCTTTCAGGAAGATACAGATCATTGCCTTGTATCCGCCCGTATCGGCTGCCCAGGCATTGTTGAACCCGAGCCCTGACATGGTGCTCATGCTGCTTGCGAAACCTGCTGTACCGAGGCCCGCAAGGACGTGGCGACGTGAAATATTAGCCATGATAAATCTCCCTCAAGCCTTTAATAGATGACCGCAAATGACGGTGAATTCAGCACCAGGGTCACTGCGGCCTGAACCACATCTTCCTGGTCATCTGCGGTGTTTTCCGCTGAGTTTGTGCGAATTTCGATTGTGCCGATAATGTCGACAATGTCCGCCTTCTCGATGTCCGACATACGGCCACCGGTCAGCAAATCATCGAGATGATCGACCAGGGCGGTTGGGTCATCGACCAGCGCCAACTCATCTGAATAGTCTGGCGTATAGGTGTCGATGTCGCGGTCTCGCTGCGAGGCGCGATCAAACGCGAAATCGGTCATGAAGTTGAGATATCCAACCGAGCTGCTCTCATTCACGATCTGGAATTCCGGCACCGTGATGTTCTGGTCACCGGCATTCGTGCCAGGCGCGATATAACCAGGACGGTAGAAGTTAAACACAGATGGGGAGCTGAACGCTTGCTGTCCCAGCGAGCTGTCAGAGCTACGCGTATCGGCAAGTCGACGTTCATTATAGGCATTGAGCCCGCTGACATCGAACGCTCGCGCCCAATGCGTGAAGCGCAGGATCGGCTCACGCACCTTGCCGGTCGTGATCGTCGCGCCAGCCGCAGGTTCCTGGAACGTGGTTGGCTCAAGCAGGACCGCTGCCAGCGTTGCGCGCAAGTCACCGCGTTCACCGGTGCCGAAATTACGTCCGCCTTGCGCCGTAAACCGACCCGTTTCAAAGGCTCTCGCAACGTTTTCAATATAGGCCGGTGATGGGTCCGACTGCGTGAACCGCTGGATCAAGAGGCGCGAAATGAACGGCGCGACATTCGGATGTTCGAAAATCGTGTCCAGCGCGATGCGAATGCTCTCATCGCCGCCGGTTCCGGCTGGAATGGTCGTGCC
>JBCCCT010000063.1:0-17457 GCA_039033355.1 Pseudomonadota bacterium
AAGTGTGACATTGGGTGAGGCGCTGCGTTTACGCGGTTCTGCACTGGTTTTATTCAGGCGATAGACTTAGATCTTTGACGCCAAGAAGTCACTGAAAGGGCCGGTCATGCCGCACGTTACCGCCAATGGGATCCAGATCGCATATGAAACACATGGGGCCGAGACAAATCCTACCGTCCTGATGATTATGGGTCTGGGCGGGCAATTGACCATGTGGTCCGACGAGTTGATCGCGGATCTGGTCGCTGGCGGCTATCGCGTCATCACGTTCGACAATCGCGATATTGGCCTGTCGCACCACCATTCCGGCGAAAAATCGCCCGCCATCCTGCGCCAGATCCTGCTGCGGCGGATCGGGATCAAGCTGAAAACGCCTTATCAGCTGTCGGATATGGCCAAGGATACGATTGGATTGCTGGATGCGCTGAAGCTTGATCGGGTGCATCTGGTCGGCATTTCCATGGGCGGCATGATCGCCCAACACGTTGCGTCGATGGTGCCGGATCGTGTGCAAAGCCTGACCGCGATCATGACCACGACCGGCAATCCGAAACTGCCGCGCCCCTCGGGCAAGGTGATGCAAGCGATGATCCGGCGCGGTCCACCACCGACAACACGCGAAGCCATCATTGATCAATCGGTGGCGACCTTTGGCGTGATCGGAACACCGGGCGAGGACCAGAACACGAATGGCATGCGCGATCGCATCACGCGCTCGTATGACCGCAGCTACAATCCGGCGGGCCTGGCGCGGCAAATGTCCGCGATCGCGGCCAGCGGTGATTTCCGCAAACACACGCGCGCGATCAAGGCGCCGACCCTGGTCCTGCATGGATCCGAGGACCCACTGGTCCCGATTGAAGGCGGCCAGGACATTGCCAAACTGGTTCATGGGGCACGATTTGAGGTCCTGGAAGGGATGGGACATGACGTGCCGCCACGCTTCCTGCCCGCCATCACCAAACACATGCTCGACCATTTCGACGCGACCAAGGTCAATCACTAGAGCCTGAGCGGTCGCCGCGTGTTTCGCGGCGGCAGAGGGTTACGCGGACGCCGTCTTCTGCTTTGTTAGGGCAAACAGAGACAGACGGAGGAAACCCCATGGCCGCGTATCAGGATATTCTGACCCATATCGAGGATGACATCCTGGTCATCACGCTGAACCGTCCCGATCGCTTGAATGCCTGGACCGGGCAGATGCAGGCGGAGGTTCAGGACGCGATCGAAACCGCGGGCCGTGATGATGCTGTGCGCTGTATTGTGGTCACGGGGGCTGGGCGCGGTTTCTGTGCGGGGGCCGATATGGCCGGCCTGCAGGAGATCAGTCCCGATGGCGAGTCCGCGGATGCCGCCACGAGCGGGACTATGACGGCGGAGCTTGATCCACACGCCGAAGATCTCGCATCGCTTTATCCGGGCCGGTTCGGGTACATGTATGCCTGTCCCAAGCCGATTATTGCGGCGATTAACGGGCCGTGTGCCGGCATCGGACTGATCTTCACGCTGTATGCCGATCTTCGCTTTGCCAATCAGGATGCCAAATTCACCACCGCCTTTTCTCAGCGTGGATTGATTGCCGAGCATGGCATTGCCTGGCTGCTGCCGCGCCTGGTGGGTGAGGCACATGCGCTGGACCTGTTATTCACCGCCCGTGTGTTCAAAGGCGCAGAAGCGGAGCGGGTCGGCCTGGTCAACCGGGCCCTGCCGGCAAATGAATTGCTGCCGCATGCCATGGAGACTGCAAAACACCTGTCGACACAGGTCTCGCCGCGTTCCCTGGCCGTGATGAAACGTCAGATCCGTGAAAGCTATTTCCAGAGTTTTGCCCGGTCGCTGGAAGTCGCTGACCAGGAAATGCAGAACAGTTTTGCCAGTTTCGACTTCAAGGAAGGGGTGGACAGTTTCGTCGAGAAACGCCCACCCGCCTTCCAGGGGCGTTAGGACCTAGTCTACGTCGAAGACAATTTCACCATGGACCACGGTCATGACCGTCCTGGCCTCGAGAATCTCGGCTTCCGGGATTGTCATGATATCGCGATCGAAGACGGTAAAGTCAGCCAGTTTGCCGACTTCAATCGTCCCGAGATCATCTTCCATGAAGCCGGCATAAGCTGGCGCAGATGTGAACAGGGTCAGGGCCTGTTCGCGGGTCAGGGCCTGTTCCGGATTCCATTGCTCGGTGCTGAACCCTTCCAGGTCTTTTCGGGCGACCGCGGCATAAAATTCGATCTGCGGCGTACCGACTTCCACAGGGGCGTCAGAACCACCGACGATGATCGCGTCCGTCTCCAGCAAGCTGCTCCAGGCATAGGCGCCATATAGCCGGTTCGGACCCAGACGATCCGGCGCGAATTTCAGGTCACCAATCGCATGACTGGGCTGCATCGAGGCGATCAGTCCAAGCGCATTGACCCGGCCAATATCATCCGGATGGAGAATTTGCGTATGCTCGATGCGCCAGCGATTGTCAGCGCCATAGGCACCCTGCTCAAACGTATCCAGGATCCGGCGATTGGCGAGATCACCGATCGCATGAATGGCAAGCTGAACATTGCTCTGATCCGCCTGTTCCATCGCTGCGAAAAGCAATTCAGGCTCCATCAGGGACAGACCGCTTGTGCCCGGGCGATCTGAATAAGGCTCAATCAGCAGGGCGCCGCGAGAGCCGAGCGCCCCATCCATATACAATTTCACTGACCGGTTGGTGATCGTCTCGGTTTCATGGTCGCGATTGGTGGCAAGCGCAAACCCTTCCTGATCATAGGCATTGTGCAGCCTCAGCGGCATGCGCCCTTCGAGATCGAGGCGTTCCATAACTGGCGCATGCGCTGGATTGACGCTCATATTGTGAACGCCGGTCCAGCCGCGCGAGGAATAGGCCGCGGCGCCAACCACATAGGCGCGAATAATGTCTTGCTCGGACGGTGTTGCGATCAGCGCCAGGGCCTGGCCCATGGCATTGTCGATCAGAATGCCTGTGGCCTTGCCATCGGCGTCCCGCTCAATCTTGCCGCCTTCAACATCCGGCGTGTCATCATCAATGCCCGCGGCGGCCAAAGCGGCGCTATTGGCGACCAGGGCATGGCCATCAGCGCGGGTCAGGATCACCGGATTGTCGGGGCTGACCGCATCCAGGTCAGCAGCAGAGGGCATGCGTCCCTCGGGCCAGCCTGTCTCAATCCAGCCGCGCCCGCCAAGGACCTGGCCGGGTGCCACGCCTTGCAATTCGGATTCAATCCGCGTGACGAGCTCCGCCACCGATGCTGTGCCTTCCAGGCTGAGTGTAATCTCGCGCTGTCCAATGCCCAGCAAGTGGGCATGCCCGTCCGCGAAACCGGGGAACATGACAGCCCCATCCAGATCAATCAGATTGACCTTGCTTTCATCGCGGTCCTGCGACGCGGATGCGCCAACCGCCACGATCCGGCCGGAGTCGTTGACCGTCACGGCCTCGACCGTCTCGGTCCCGATCCCGGTATAAATCGTCCCGCCGGAAAACATGGTCAGACTCGAGTCAGCCTGCTCGGTCGGTTCAGTATTGGCGGCTTCAGGGGCTTCCGTTCCCTGACATGCAGCTAGAACCAGTCCCGCTGCACCTGTAATGATGACACGCATTCGCTTCTCCCAATAGCAAATCACGGGACAAGCCTAAGCCGCTTTGAAAAAGGTGCAATCGCAAACGAAAAACGCGCCCTGAACCTCAGAGCGCGTTCTTGCAGTTTTCGAACCGAGAAAGGGGCTTAAGCGGCCTCTTCAGCTTTCTTGGCGATATTCTTTTTGATTTTCAGTGCCTTTTCAGACAGGACGTCATCCTTGGCTTTCGCCAGATAAGCATCCAGACCGCCCAGTTTGTCGACGGTGCGCAGGGCTTTGGCTGCCACACGCATGGAGAAACGCTGATCCAGCGCCTCTGAATGAAGGGTCACTTTGACCAGGTTCGGCATGAACCGACGCTTGGTCTTGATGTTCGAGTGGCTGACATTGTGTCCGACCATCGGGCCTGTGCCAGTAAGTTCACATACGCGGGACATGGGTCGCTCGCTCATTGTCTAGATTGAAACCGAAGCGCGGCTATTACGCTCACAGATTAGACGCGTCAAGCGCTCAGATGAGTCGATCTGATTCTGCGTCTGTTTTTCACAATGAAGTGAATTTAATCGAGGCGAAACAGTGGCGCCCTTGTTCAGGCTAGCTTTTGCCACACACATATATAACAAGTCGAATTCGCCCCGATTTGAGGATGTCCGATCATGATGAAAAAACTGCTCGCTTCAGCAGCGCTTGCCTCCCTGACCCTGTCCAGCGTCTCCGGCGCCGACACGGCTTTGGTGGAGCCGCACATTCTGAGCATGATCGAAGCCGGTCAGCCGGTGGAAATGGAATATAATATCAAGGCCAATGCCTGGGTGTTGATCCTGCCGATCACCGGCAAGGCCAATTTCCGTGTGACGCTGAACAAGGACACGTATGCGATCAAGAGCCATGTCAAAACCACAGGCCTGGCGGATATTCTGGTCAATTATGACCTTGAGATTGCGGCATCCGGTTACACCCATCCGGACGGGCTCGATACATATTCATTCGTGTCGCAGAACAAGGACGGTAAGAAAAACCGCCGGGTCAATCTGAAATATCTGAAGGATGATTTCGAGATGACGGCGACGCCGCGTTTCGGCAATCTTGGCGATCCGGCAGCGACGGTTGAACAGGCGCTCGATGCCAAGGATCCTGTGACCGCCTTGATTTCATTCGCGCTGGAACCCCGCGCGGAAGGCGAAGACCCATGTGGCGGGCCGCTGAAAATCTTTGATGGTCGACAGCTGACCCACTTGCACCTGACCAATCAGGGCATGACCGATGTCCGGTCCGAGGCCTGGTCGGGCCAGGCGTATGAATGCCATATCAGAATGGACAAGGTGGCGGGCTATAAAGCTGGCGAGTCCGACAAGGATAATTTGTCCGGCATTGATGGACCGCTCCGCATGTGGCTGGCGCCGCTTCCAAACGGGGCGCATGTGCCGGTTCGGATTGAAGCAAAGACTGAAGATATTGGCATAGTTACCCTTCAGGCGGCGAAACTTAACTTCACGCCCCTTGAAAAATAAAGAAAAAACTTGCCGAGTTGTGGATAAAGCTTATTGTGCAACTCGAGCGAGCATTCCTCCCCTTGAGTGGCTCGTTCCTCTACGCACACTTACCCAGACGTGTGAGCGCCCGGATGTCCCCAAACATTCGGGCGCGTTGACGAGTCGGCGGGGGCTGCCTAAGCGGGCTGAATGACTCAAAAACACGTTACGCTTGTCAGCTGGAATATTAACTCGATCCGCCTGCGATTGCCGAATGTTGAAGCCTTTGTGGCGGCGGAAAACCCGGACCTTCTCTGTTTTCAGGAAATCAAATGCCAGACCGCAGAGTTTCCCGAAAAAGCCTTCAAACAGATGGGGTTTCCGCATCTCTGCGTGCACGGTCAAAAAGGTGGACATCATGGCGTCGCGATTGCCAGTCGCGATCCGATTGAGATTCTGGACACACCAAAGCTCTGCCGGGAAGGACATGCGCGGGTCAATGCGATCCGGGTGAACGGGATGGAATTGCACAATATCTACCTGCCGGCAGGCGGGGATACGCCGGATCCGGACGAGAATCCGAAATTTGCGCACAAGCTGGACTTCGTAAAACGGCTTGGTCGGCACTATGGCAAACTGGCCAAGGACGACACGCCCCGCATTCTGGTGGGTGACCTGAACATCGCGCCGCATCCAAACGATGTCTGGTCACACAAACAGCTGCTCAAGATCGTTTCACACACACCTGTTGAAACAGAAAGCCTTGAAAAGGCACGTAAAAAGGGTGGATTCACCGATATTGCCCGGCACGTGCATGAGGATGATCAGCGGCTTTATTCCTGGTGGAGTTATCGGGCGCGGGACTGGGCGGCATCAAACAAAGGGCGCCGCCTGGATCATATCTGGACCACGGATTCCGCGACGAAATTGACCGATCTCGAGAGTTATCGTGTGCATCTTGGCTGGCGCGGCGGCTGGAAACCGTCAGATCACGCCCCGATCAGTATTCGGATTGCAAGACCTTAGGCGGCGACCTGCATTGGCGTGCCTGCTGATGCGAGACGATCCACCATGTCGCCGACCGTGATCACCTCTGCGCCGGATTGTTCAACCGCGTTGAGGAGATTGGCGTATTCCGCCGGTCGAACTCCCCATGGCGACGCTTGTTCGCGTACATCATGCGTAAATATGATCAACCAGCCATCCTGCTGCTGCAGCGTCTCCAGCTCCTGCAAGGCACGGGCGGTGCCGCCCTCATTGTCCTGCAATCCGCAGGCTTTCAGCATATTCAAGTCGACATTTCCGCGATTCAGCCCGGGTTTCACGCCGCGAAGCGCCAGACCGGCCTGTCCCATCAGGCGTTTCGTCGACAGATCGACGGCGCCAAACGGAAAAGCAAAGGAGCGGATATGGTGTACGCCCCGTTTGTTTAGATAGGATTTGCTGCGTGCGGCCTGTTCAGCGATTTCTTCGGCGCTGGCCGCCCTGCAATCCACATGGTCATAGGTATGACAGCCAAAATCATGCCCATTCTGTAGCAATTGCTGCAGATCCGAGGCCTCGAACATGCGGCCATATTCCGGGGTGACCTTGCCTTCAAAGGCCCCTGAAACGTACCAGGTTGCCCGCCAATCACGCTTTTCGATCATCGGCGCGGCCAATCGCGCCGCAGATTGCGGAAAGTCGTCAAAACACAGGCTGACATATTTTCCAGCCGGCAATGCGCGGCTGCTTTTGTCAAAATTCTCGCAGAGAATCTTATCAATTGCGCCGCCAATCTTCTGAGAAAGGTAACCAAGATCCGCCATAAAACGTCCCAGAGTGGCCAGTATTGCGAGGAAACTGCTGCAAGATGCGTTCCAGAGTTGAGTGTCTGAATTTTGCCGATCTGAGCAGGACTGACCGGGCGCTTTGGACCAATTTTCAGGCCGCCGATCCCAGTCTTGCCAGTCCATATTTCTCTGTTGGCTATTTCGATGCGGTCGAGGCGGTGCGTCCTGGCATTCAGGTCATGCGATTCTATGAGCATGAACGTCCAGCCGCGTTCTGGCCTTATCGCAAGGGCCCCTTCGGCACGGCGCGTCCAGTCGCGGGGCCAATGGACGATTTGCACGGGATTATTGCCCATCCAACCGTGCGGCTCGATCTCAACCAGTCTGCCATACGCCAGCATATTGGCGGTTATGCGTTTTCAGCGCTGCCGTTTCAGCAGCGGCGGCACGGCCTAAATGGGCAGTACGGAGGCGGCAATCAGGTGATCGACCTGACGTCGGGCTTTGACGCCTGGCACGCGGCGCGGGCTGCGGAGAGTTCGAATTTCCGGCGTGAATGGCGAAAAGCCCAAAAGCTGATTGAGACCGAAAAGACCCTCATTCGACACGATGTGATTGATCCGCAGAGTTTTGACCGGATGATCGCCCTGAAACGCGATGCCTATACCCAGTCAGGGCATTTTGACATTTTCCAGATGGATTGGCCGCGTGCCCTGCTCGAACAGTTGAGCAAGACGGGCGATGACAATGCGCGCGGCGTGCTGTCGACCTTGAGCCTGGACGGCGAAACGGCCGCCATGGTCTATAGTATGCGCTCGGCGACAACCCTGCATTACTGGTTTCCTGCTTATGAGCCCATATTTGCCAAGCAGAAGCCCGGGTTGGCGCTTCTGTTTACATTGATCAAATGGGCGGCCCTGGAAGGGTTGCAGGAAGTCCATCTGGGCCTCGGCAACAGCCAGTACAAACGCCAGATGGCGAGCTGGATGATGCCCGTTCGGGCTGGCGCCCTGGCGCTGTTGCCTGTTCAGCAATATGCGACGGAATTCACTGCCTGGGGGACCCGAATCGAGGGGCGAAACCGGCTCTTATCGGTGCCCTCCAAATATGCCCGCAAGTATGAGCGGATGGCGCTTTCGGGCTCCTGGCGCGCCTGATAATTGGGCATCTCTGCCCGTCATGAAAGATTCATCAGCCAGGGCACGCCTGAAACCCCAATAAAACCGGCACGTCCACATTTTCGCATATCTGCACTTCTGAATCCTGCTTGTTCGGCCGGTCTTTTTCGAAAATTGTTGCATTGCAGCATGAAGGCAAAAGAGCTGAGTCCGAGATCTGGCCGGACACCGATAAAGCTCAAAGACAAAGACATGTTGCGGGAGGAGTTTCTGGTCGGTCCCCGGACCGTCGCTAACTCTATAAGGAAGACTTACCATGCGTAAGACTGTTGCATCACTCATCGCCGCTGCCGCCCTGGCAGCTCCTTTTGCCCACGCTGAGGGCACTCCAATCACAGTACAGTTCACCTATGACAGCACGCTGCTGGCGACTGAAGCAGGTGCCAAATCCGTGCTGAAATCGATCAAAGAGCAAGCCATTGAGGCTTGTTCGTTTACAAAGCCAGTGACCGGCATGCCGACTTATGATCGGACCTGCCGTGACGATCTGGTCGACAAGGCGGTTGGCGAAATCCGCCTCGCTGCTTTGCAAGAAGGCCAGGCAACGACCTATGTCTTTGCGGCGCTTGACACAGACGCAGAGACTGTTGCGCGCTAGGACGGTGCGCAAATCCTGAAAGAACAGGCGGAAACAGAACGTTTCCGCCCGTTTTTTATGCATGCAATCCATCCATGCTCACTTTTTGTGCCCGGTCGCGCATCGGCACGAAAAATACCAAAATTATTCACTAAATGATTTGATTATTGTTCAGCGTTCTGCTATTTAACACTCACGATACGGCGAAAAACAGTCAGGCTCGGGCTTAAATCGAGCGCAGATAAGGCTGAAAAACTTGTCGTATGGTCAGTTAACCTCCCAGTCGGCCTGTCGGTCGTCGTTGCTAAATATGGAATAATCCAATGCGCAAGACTCTTGCTACTCTCCTCGCCGTTGCTGCGTTCTCGGCGCCTTTTGCCCAGGCCGAAGACAATCAGATTACCGTCGATCTGACCTATGATCGTGGGCTTCTCGAAACGGAATCGGGTGTTGAGCTGGTGCTCGCCTCACTCGAAGCTCAAGCGACTGAAGCATGTACATATGCTTCACCGCTCGTCGGCACACCTAAGAAGGATGCGACGTGCCGTGATGAGCTTATGAAGAAAGCGGTGGCTGAGATTCGCCGCGTTTCGCTTGAAGAAGGTACGGCTGCAACCTCAGTGTTCGCCAGCCTCGAAACCGCGCCGGCTCAGTAAGCCCGCGGACAAATCGAAAGAGGGCGGTGATCGCGAGATCACCGCCCTTTGTTTTGTGAGTGAATGGCGCGAAATTTACGCGACGCGTTCCACCATCATGTGTTTAATTTTGGCGATGGCCTTGGCCGGGTTGAGACCTTTCGGGCAAACCTGGGCACAGTTCATGATCGTGTGGCAGCGATACAGCTTGAACGGATCTTCCAGATCATCCAGACGCTCGCCGGTCGCTTCATCGCGGCTGTCGATTAACCAGCGATAAGCCTGCAACAGGGCGGCTGGCCCAAGATATTTGTCGCCATTCCACCAATAGGACGGGCAGGAGGTCGAACACGAGGCGCAGAGAATGCACTCATAAAGACCGTCCAAGTGCTCGCGCTCTTCTTCGGTCTGGTTCCATTCCTTCTCAGGTTCCGGTGTGTCGGTCTTCAAGAAGGGCTGCACATAGGCGTGCTGGGCATAGAAGTTTGTCAGGTCAGGGATCAGGTCCTTGACCACAGGCTGGCTTGGCAGCGGTGCGATCGAAATGTGCGGGCCGGCAATCTCGTCCCAGCCCTGCGTGCAGGCAATTGTGTTGTGCCCGCCAATATTCATCGCGCACGACCCGCAAACCCCTTCACGGCAAGACCGGCGGAAGGCCAGGGTCGAGTCGATATGGTTCTTGATATAGATCAGCACGTCCAGGATCATCGGGCCGCATTTGTCCATATCGACAAAATACGTGTCCCAGCGCGGATTGCCGCCTTCTTCGGGACTATAGCGATAGATCTTGAACTTCTTGACGTTTTTCGCCCGTTCAGGCTTCGGCCAAGTCTTTCCCTTTTTCGGCGCAGAGCCTTTTGGAAGTGTCAGCTGTACCATGCTTTGCTCCTAGTAGACCCGCTCTTTGGGTTTGATGTATTCGATCTCGTTCGACATCGTGTAATTGTGCACCGGGCGATAATCGATCTTCACTTCGCCCGCATCGTCTGACCAGGCGAGAGTGTGCATCATCCAGTTCTCATCATCGCGCTTGTCGAAGTCTTCACGGGCATGCGCGCCGCGGCTTTCCTTGCGGTTGGCCGCAGAGTTCACGGTCACCGTGGCCTGGCCGATCAGATTGTCGAATTCCAGCGCTTCCATGAGGTCGGTATTCCAGATCATGCCGCGATCATCGATGCGCATGCTTGGCGTCTTGTTGTTGATCGCTTCAATCTTCTCCACACCTTCGTCCAGGACTTCGCCGGTGCGGAAGACCGCGCAATTGTCTTGCATGGCTTTCTGCATTTCGAGGCGCAGATCAGCCACGCTGTGCTCACCATTGGCATTTCGAATACGATCGAACCGCGCAAGATGCGCCTCCGTCTGTGAATCTTGCATCGTTGGCTGGCTGGCACCGGCTTCGAGCGTCGCGCCGCAACGCAGACCTGCGGCCCGGCCGAACACGACCAAGTCGATCAGCGAGTTCGAACCGAGGCGATTGGCGCCGTGGACCGAGACACAGGCCGCTTCACCGACCGCCATCAGGCCAGGAACCACCGAATCCGGATCGCCATCCTTCTTGGTCAGCACTTCGCCATGATAATTGGTCGGGATACCGCCCATATTATAGTGGACCGTCGGCAGAACCGGGATTGGCTCGCGGGTCACATCGACGCCCGCGAACACTTTCGCCGTTTCCGAAATGCCTGGCAGACGCGCGGCCAGCGTTTCCGCTGGCAGGTGCTCCAGGTGCAGGAAGATGTGATCCTTGTTCGGACCGACCCCGCGGCCTTCGCGGATCTCAATCGTCATCGAGCGCGAGACCATGTCGCGTGGGGCGAGGTCTTTCACGCTTGGAGCGTAGCGCTCCATGAAGCGCTCGCCTTCGGAATTAGTCAGGTATCCGCCTTCGCCGCGGGCGCCTTCAGTGATCAGGCAGCCGGCACCGTAAATGCCGGTCGGGTGGAATTGAATGAACTCCATATCCTGCAGCGGCAGGCCGGCCCGCAAGACCATGGCATTGCCATCGCCTGTGCATGTGTGGGCAGACGTACAGCTGAAGAACGCCCGGCCATAGCCGCCCGTCGCGAGAATGACTTTCTGCGCGCGGAAGCGGTGCAACGTGCCATCATCGAGCTTCCATGCGGTGACACCGCGGCAGGCGCCTTCATCGTCCATGATCAGGTCGAGGGCGAAATACTCAATGAAGAACTCGGTGTCTTCCTTGACGCACTGGCCATACAGCGTGTGCAGCATGGCGTGACCGGTGCGGTCAGCGGCGGCGCAGGTGCGTTGGACCGGAGGGCCATTGCCCATTTCCGTCGTGTGGCCGCCAAACGGGCGTTGATAGATCTTGCCGTCTTCGTTCCGGCTGAAGGGCATGCCCCAGTGCTCAAGCTCATAAACCGCCGCGGGCGCTTCGCGGGCGAGATACTCAATCGCGTCCTGGTCACCGAGCCAGTCAGAGCCTTTGACCGTGTCATACATATGCCACTGCCACTCATCCGGGCCCATATTGCCAAGTGAGGCTGCGATCCCGCCTTGCGCCGCAACCGTGTGCGAGCGGGTCGGGAAGACTTTGGTGATACAGGCTGTTTTCAGGCCCGCCTGGGCAGCGCCGAGGGCCGCGCGGAGGCCAGAGCCGCCTGCGCCAACAACAACGACGTCATAGGTGTGATCGACGAATTTATACTCGCTCATCTTTTTCCTCTCCCGCGTCTGCGCTTAAGCGCCCGCCGTGAACCAGATTTTGAGCACCGACAGAATAGTCGCTGCTGCCAAGGCGATGACGGCAAACGTGTTCAGGATCAGAAGCGCTTGCCGTGTGCCGCTCTTAGCGATGTAGTCTTCAATGACGACCTGCATGCCCAAACGCATGTGATAAAGCGCCGCACTCAGTGTCAAAATCAGCAAAATTGCATTGATAGGTTGCGCCACCCAGATCAGCGCACCCTCATAACCTGCTTTGCAGGCATGAATGATCGAATAGATGAACCAGGGCACCAGGAAGAGCAGGGCCAAAGCGGTGACCCGCTGGCGAATGTGATGCTGGGTGCCGGTGCCGGCTGATCCAAGTCCACGAACAGATTTCGCACTCGTTGTCATGGCCGCCTCCTAATAGAATGATGCCAGCGACCAGATGACCGCGGCGCCGATGATCGCAAAGGCGAAATTGAACATGGACCAGAGACTGGCCACTCCTGGATTGAAGCCGACCATCGGACCATCCCAGATCAGGTGGCGCAGGCCATTGGCCAGATGGTAAAGCACGGCCATGGACCAGAGGAATAACAGGATCTGGCCCGGCAGGCTGAACGCGATGGCTTCAACAAAGGCGTAAGCTTCGGGGCCGGTCGCGAGAGAGATCAGCCAGGCGCCGATCAGGAATGCGCCGCCATACAGGCCGACGCCAGACACGCGGTGGAAAATCGATCCGGCCATGGTCCAGTGCCATTTCCAGATTTGCAGATGCGGCGATAAAGGGCGTGGGTCAGCCCCTCCCGGTCCAGCCATATTGAGTCTCCGTGCAAATATCTTTGCTTTTGCGCCGTTCTTAAGCGCGTCGAATAGCGTGTCAACGCGGCTGGGCGTCCGATGAAAGTCACAATTCATCATGCCGCTGCGTGAACACAAGGATGCGCGATTTGACTTTGCAGAAGCCTGAGTCGCGCTTAGATTTGGTTAATCGCCAGACAGGATTGCCCGATGTCGTTCGCTTTTTTTCGCCCGCTTGTTGCGAGTGCCGCTCTGATTGCGGCATCTCCGGTCGCGCTGAGCCAGTCGCTGGACCAGATCATCGATCGGTATGAGTCATTTGACCGCGCCGGTGACCCTGAACAAACAGCGAAGGCCAATAATGAGGATGCCCGCAGCTGGCACATTGTCTCGCCAGGCTATATTCGCGACCGCGCGCGATCGGCATCGCAAATGCTGGCGGCGCTGGATGCGCTTGGATACACGACCGAGGGGCCGGAGGTTCCAATCCTGCGGCACCTTTTGACCGCGCATATCGATGCCCACGCTTATGACACGGCGCGCATTCCGTTTACCGGCGATTGGGGGTTTTTCGCAGCACCCGTTTTCACAGCGATGCGCACGCGTTTGACCACACGGGCGCAGGCTGAGGCGTGGACTGATCGTCTCGACGATTTGCCCCGATATTTTGATCAGCAGACCGAAAACATGCGCCGCGGCATCGCGACAGGCTGGACCCAGCATGGCGATCCGCTGAACACGTCGATTGCGCAAATACGCGCCCAAATCGTTGACGAGCCGGCGGACAGCACGCTGTTCCTGCCCTTTGAATCGCTTTCGGCGTCCGACCTCAACGAAACCGAGATCCTGCTGCTGAAGAATAAGGGGCGGACGGCGGTCGTGGATGCGATCGAAGCCTATCGTGATCTTCTTGAATTCATGGAGTTGGAATATGCTCCAGCCGCCCGCCCGGCGCCTGGGCTCGTTTCAATGCAGGGCGGACGCGAGGCCTACGCCATGGCTGTCGCCTTCCATACAGCCGGTGCCGGCTATTCGCCGGAAGAAATTCATCAACTCGGCCAGAGCGAAGTGGCGCGTATCCGCGCCGAGATGGACGCGATCATCGAGGAATTGGCGTTCGAAGGGACGTTCGAGGAATTCATCGCCTTCTTGCGCACGGATCCGCAATTCTATGCCGAGACGCCGGAACAATTACTCGAAAAAGCGTCCGAGATGAGCAAACGTCTGGATGCGATCTTGCCGCGATACTTCAAGACCCTGCCGCGCCTGCCTTATGGCGTTGCAGCGGTGCCGGCGGCGATTGCGCCAGGCTATACAACCGGTCGCTATTCGGGCGGAGATGCCGAAAAAGGCATTGCCGGAACCTATCTGGTCAATACGTATGCGCTGGATCAGCGCCCGCTTTATGAATTGCCCGCCCTGTCCGCACACGAGGCCGTCCCCGGACACCATTTGCAGATTGCACTGGCGCAGGAATTACAGGACGTGCCGGACTTCCGTAAATCCTATTACGCAACCGCGTTTGGCGAAGGGTGGGGTCTGTATGCCGAGAAACTGGCCGGCGAGGCGGGATTCTATCGTACGCCCTATGAGCGGTTCGGGCAGCTCTCCTATGAGATGTGGCGCGCGTGCCGATTGGTGGCCGATACTGGCTTGCATCACTATGGTTGGAGCCGTGAAGAAGCCGAAGCCTGCTTCAACGAAAATACGGCTCTGGCGCCGCTCAACATTCAAACCGAAGTGACCCGTTACATTGGCTGGCCGGGACAAGCGACGGCTTACAAGGTTGGCGAGCTGAAACTGCTCGAACTCCGCGCGCGCGCCAAGGCGGCCATGGGGGAGTCGTTTGACATTCGTGCGTTTCACGATGTCGTGCTCGGCGCCGGGGCGATGCCTTTGGACGCGCTGGATCAACGGATTCAGGATTGGATTGACGATTGGGGGCGGGCGAACGCGGACGACGCTTTCGCCCCAGCACCGTGAGAGATATGGCCAAAGACCCCACAGGAGTAAGCCGACTTGGATGATCCAATTGTATCAGAAATGACCCTTCGCGAGCTCGCCGATCGCGAAGCCATTCGGGACTGCCTGCTTCGTTATTGCCGCGGCATTGATCGCGCGGATGAGGCCGCCTTGCGATCGGCCTATTGGCCTGATGGCACCGACCAGCATGGCCCGTATTCAGGCAGCGCCAGCGGCTTTGTGGACTGGGCATTGAAGCAGCTCAAACATGCCGAGCGAAACATCCATCAGATCCATAATATCCTGATCGAGTTCAAAGCGGGCGGGGCAGCAGTTGAGACCTATTTTTCGGCCTTTCAAAGGCAGCCGGGACCGAAAGGCGCGATGATAGAGCTCGACATGAAGGGCCGTTATCTCGACTGGTTTGTCGCGCGCGACGGCGAATGGCGCATTCTCAATCGGGTGGTCGTGTTTGACTGGGTCGTGCAAAACCCGGCGCCAGAGCTTGGCGAGGCCGAACGGTTTGGCGCGCTCGCCCCGCGCGGTTCGAATTATCCCGATGACCCCCTTTATACGGAATTCTCCTCCTAGATGCCTGAACTGACCATTATTGAAACCGGCCAGGCGCCGGATGGCATTCGTGCCGACTGGCCATCCTATCCCGCGATGTTCGAAACCCTCCTGGCGCCGCACCTGCCGGGATGGACGTACGCGTCTGTCGCCCTGTCGCGCGGTGAAACCCTCCCTGATCCGACAGGTCTGGACGCGATCCTGATCACCGGGTCACCGGCTGGGGTCTATGATGACCTGCCCTGGATGACCCCGCTCATGGATTTCATTCGTTGGGCGGCAAATGCGCAAGTGCCACAGATCGGCATCTGTTTCGGCCACCAGGCGATTGCGCACGCGCTGGGCGCCAAAGTTGCCAAGTCGGACAAGGGTTGGGGGATTGGCCGGCATGTTTATGATGTGACCACTGCGCCCTCCTGGATGGGGACGTCACCGCCAAAGACCTTCAGTCTGGGGGTCAGTCATCAGGATCAGGTCCTGACTTTGCCGCCGGGCGCCGTGCAAGTCGCGCGCAGTGATTTTTGCGAATTTGCAGCGCTCTCCTATCCGGGCGCCAATGCGATCAGTTTCCAGGGGCATCCGGAATTTAGCCCCGGCTTTTCCTGTGCCCTGTATGGCGTGCGCAAAGGCACGCGATTCAGTGAAGACATGGTCGAGAACGCCGAGCAGAGCCTGCAAGTACCAATTGATAATGATCTGGTTGGGGCCTGGATGGCGCAATTCCTCTTGCAAGCTCGCACGTAGCGTCGCGTCACGCTTTTCAGACTGCAGGGCGGCGGATTACTAAGAGCAGGTGTCACCTGCGTCCGAACCCGACCCGGCGCCTCCGCGCCTCAATCGCCAGCAAATCTGGATCCTGACGCTCGCCTCGGCCGTGGTGACGGCGAATGCCTATTACATTCATCCGATCATTGCGCGCGTGGCCGAGGATTTTGACGTCAGCTCATCGCAAATCGGATTGGTCCCAGCCTTTAATCAAATTGCCCTGTCAGTCGGCATTTTCCTGCTATTGCCGCTCGGCGATCGATTCAGCAATCGCAGCCTGACCGGGATCTTTGTCTGCGGGCAGTTTCTCGCCATGGCGATGATGGCCTTTGCCGCCGATTTTCAATTATTCCTGATCGGGTCGACCCTGCTGGGTTTCCTGACCATCGCGCCATATCTGTTGCCGACCTATGCCTCGAAACGCGTCGATCCAAGCGAGCTCGGCAAAGTGACCGCAATCCTGACCACGGGGATCATTGCCGGCATTCTCGCCGCGCGGGCTGGCGCAGGCGTCGTGGCAGAATATTTCGGCTGGCGCACCGTCTATTACATCGCGACGGGATTAATGCTGATCGTCGCGATCCTGCTGCCGCTGACCATGGATGGACGCGAGCGGGCGTCTGCAACATCCGCGGAGACAAGCTATCTCGGACTGTTGGGCTCAATGGTTCCAATGGTGAACCGGCATCCTGAAATTCTGCTCTCCGGCATCATCCAGGCGCTCAATTTCGGGATATTCATCGCGATCTGGCTCGGGCTTGGCCTGCATCTGACCAGTCCGGAAATGGGATATGGCGTCGATACGGTCGGATATCTTGCTCTGTTTGCACTGATCAATCTGATCACCACACCGCGCTTTGGCGCCTGGGCGGACAGGACCGGGCCACGAAAAGCGCGCGCCATTCTGGTCGGGTTTCAATTCTTCGGCGTCTGCCTGTTTCTGCTCTTCGGGCACAGTCTCTGGCTATTGATGATCCCGATTGTCATCACCAATATTTTCGGTCCGGTTCTGGATGTGACCGGGCGGATGACGTTTCTGAACGAGGCCCCCGCGATCCGGACGCGCCTGATGACCATCTATATCGTTTTCATGTTCCTGGGCGGCGGGTTTGGCAGCTGGGCCGGCACCAGCGCCTATGATGCCTGGGGCTGGACCGGCAATGCCGGACTGGCATTGGCCATGTCTATGGCTTCGGTGGCTTTGAGTGTCTGGGCCTATCGCTGGAAGCGGGCCGCAGACAGCGCACAATAAAGGCCCCGCATGGTCTATCCAGGCGGGGCCTCAATTTAGCGATTAATCGGAAGGACTTGGATTAGCCGCCAAATTTGTAACGCGCGCCGATCGAGAATACATTTTGTGTGTTTTCAATTTCCAGCGTGCCAGGGAAAAGCTGATTGTCGAATTCGACATCTTCAGTGGCGCGATAGGCATACTCGCCAAACACTTCCCACTGA
>JBCCCT010000064.1:0-17372 GCA_039033355.1 Pseudomonadota bacterium
CAAATCGCGCTGGAGCAGAAGCTGCCTTACATTCACCTGGTGGAAAGTGCGGGCGGCGACCTGGTCAATTATACGGTTGAGGGATTCTCACGCGGCGGCGGTTTGTTCGCTGGACAAGCGAAGCTTTCAAAAGCCGGCATTCCGGTGATCTCTATCCTGCATGGCTCATCGACCGCCGGCGGCGCCTATATGCCGGGCATGAGCGATTATGTGGTGGCGGTGAAGGGGCGCGGCAAAGCCTTCCTCGCTGGACCGCCTTTGCTGAAAGCCGCCACTGGGGAAGTTGCGACGGAAGATGAGTTGGGCGGGGCTGAAATGCATGCGTCCGTATCTGGTCTTGCTGAATACCTGGCTGAGAATGACAAGGACGCGATCATCATGGCGCGTGAGGTCATTGATCGGCTTGGCTGGAACACACGATGCCCAAAGCGGGATATGGTCGACGTTGCGCCCCCGCTTTATGATCCAGATGAAATTGCAGGCGTCGTGCCGGTTGATTATCGGAGGCCTTATGATGTGCGCGAGGTCGTTGCGCGTGTCGTCGATGGCTCAGACTTTATCGATTTCAAACCACGCTACGGTGTTGCGACCGTTTGCATACAGGCGAACGTGCACGGCTTTCGCTGCGGATTGATTGGCAATAATGGACCGATCGATCCCGATGGTGCGACCAAGGCGACGCAATTCATGCAGCTGATGGATCAGGCTGACACGCCCGTTGTCTTCCTGCAGAACACGACCGGTTACATGGTCGGCAAGGAGTATGAGCGCGCTGGCATGATCAAGCACGGATCAAAGATGATCCAGTCTGTCACCAATATCGAAGTGCCGCGGATCACCTTGCAGATTGGCGCCAGCTATGGCGCGGGGAATTATGGCATGTGCGGCCGCGCCTTCGAGCCCGATTTTCTGTTCTCCTGGCCGAATGCCTCGACCGGTGTGATGGGCGGCGAACAGGCGGCCACTGTCATGTCCATCGTCGCGGAAGGCGCCGCCAAGGCCGCCGGCAAGGAACCGGACCGGGACGCGCTGGCGAAACAGGAAGCGCATCTCACGCAGCTGTTCAACAGCCAGTCGAGCGGGTTCTACACATCCGGACATGACATGGATGATGGCATGATCGATCCGCGCGACACGCGGCGGACACTCGGCTTCCTGCTGGCGACGGTCTGGGAAGCGCGTCATCGAAACGTGCGTGAAAACAGCTTCGGCATTGCGCGATTCTAGGGAGGGAGCAGATGACACAACTACCAGACGTGACAGCCTTGGATCTCGATCTCACCAAGGGGTGGCTGACCATCTGGTTCAATCTGCCAGATAGTCGAAATGCCTTATCTGCAGCGCTGGTAAGTGATCTGGTCGCAACGCTTGAGGTGGTGAAAGATGATCGCAGCGTACGTGGAATCACATTGCGCGGTCGCGGCGGCGTCTTCTGTGCTGGTGGCGATCTGAAATCCTTCAACAAAGGCCAGAAGGGCGGGCAGAGCTATGACGATGTCGTCCAGAGTTCGATCGGCGGCGCCTATATGTTCGACCTGGTCAATCGCATGCCGCAAGTGGTCATCGTTATCATTGAAGGGGCCGCGATGGCGGGCGGCTTTGGCATGGCCTGCTGCGCTGATGTCGTGATCTGTGAGGCCAATGCGCGGTTCGCGATGACCGAAACCGCGATTGGGCTGACGCCCGCGCAAATCTCCCCCTTCGTAATCCAGAAGCTGGGCTATGCGACGGCGCGGCGTTTGATGCTGACTGCCGCTCGCTTTGACGGGCGTCAGAGCGCGGACCTGGGCTTTGCTGACTTTCTCGGTGAGACGGCGGAAGAATTGGAGGCGCACGAGATGCAAATCCGAAAACAGGTCTTGCGCTGCGCCCCGGGCGCTGTGGCGGACATCAAGGCCTTGATCCTGGCGCTGCCACGGCTCAGTCGCGAAGACGCCATCCAGGCCGCGGCCGAAAATTTTGCCGGGCGCATGATGAGCGATGAGGGCAAGGAAGGCGTGGCCTCCTTTGTCGAAAAAAGAAAACCAGGCTGGGTGGCGGAACCGTGACAGAGATTTCCAGAATTCTGATCGCCAATCGCGGCGAGATTGCCTGCCGGGTCATTCGGACGGCGAAGGCGCTCGGGATCAAGACGGTGGCGGTCTATTCCGATGCTGATGCCGACGCGCCGCATGTTCGGCTTGCCGATCAGGCGGTTCCTATCGGTCCGGCGCCGGTGGGGGAATCCTATCTTGTAATCGACAAGATTATCGATGCGGCGCGGGCCTCGGGCGCGGATGCGGTTCATCCCGGCTACGGCTTCCTGTCCGAGAATGCCGCCTTTGCCAAAGCCTGCACTGACAACGGACTGATCTTCATCGGTCCACCAGAACACGCGATTGAGGTCATGGGCGACAAGGCGCGGTCGAAACGCGCCATGCTGGAGGCAGGCGTGCCCTGCGTGCCGGGCTATCAGGACGAGGATCAATCTGACGCCACCCTGATCGCTGCGGCGAAAGAGATCGGCCTGCCGGTCATGGTCAAGGCCGCGGCCGGCGGCGGTGGCCGCGGCATGAGACTGGTGCACAAGGCCAAGGATCTGGAGAACGCCATCAAGCTGGCCCGCTCGGAAGCGGAGAACGCGTTCGGCTCGGGCGTGCTGATCATTGAGAAAGCCGTGCAGCAGCCGCGACATGTGGAGATCCAGGTCTTTGCGGATGCGCATGGCCAGGTCATCCATCTCGGCGAACGCGATTGTTCCGTCCAAAGGCGACATCAGAAAGTTATCGAGGAAGCACCATGTCCGGTGATGACCCCAATCCTCCGCGCCGAGATGGGCGCAGCCGCGGTGGCGGCGGCGCGGGCGGTGGATTATTGCGGCGCGGGGACCGTTGAATTCCTGCTCGAATCCGACGGAGCGTTTTATTTCTTAGAAATGAATACGCGGCTGCAAGTCGAACACCCGGTGACCGAGGCGGTGACGGGGCTTGATCTGGTTGCGCTGCAAATCGCGGTTGCCGAGGGTAAGCCTATGCCAATCACTCAGGAAGAGGTCCGCCTCAATGGACATGCCATCGAGGTGCGCCTGTATGCGGAAGATCCGGAGCAGGATTTTCTCCCGGCGACCGGCAAGGTGCTGCTCTGGTCGCCGCCAGAGGGGGACGGCATTCGCGTTGATGATGGCATTGTGACCGGCTCAGACGTGTCGCCATTTTACGACGCTATGGTCGCCAAGATCATTGCCTGGGGCGAGACCAGAGCCATGGCGCTCAAGCGGCTGACAGCGGCGCTCGAGTCGACGGCGCTGTTCGGGCCCGCCACCAATCGCGACTTCCTGATCGATGCCTTGTCGCAGCCCGCGTTTCAAGACGGTGCAGCGACGACCGCCTTTATTGACGAGACCTATGGTCAGGCCGGCTTACAGAAGGACGCGCCAACGCACGAGACAGTTGCAGCAGCGATTGCGCTGGATGTCTCGCAACGGCGACAGGTGGCGCACAATAGTGCCATCGCGGTGCATCCGGACCTGCTTGATTGGTCGAGCACCCATGATCTTGAATCCTCGGCTGAATACGCTTGCGGAAACTTGCGCAAAACTGCGCGGGTGTTGCGCAAACTGGATGGCGTATGCGTGGATCTTGGCGAAACGGCGCATGACGTTGCCATCACCCAAAGCGATCATCGCCGCGCGGAACTGTTGATCCAGGGCGACGCGGCCAGCATGATCTATCATCGCGAGGAGGATCGAATCCACATCGCATCTGACCGGGAAACGCGTGTGGTAGAAAATCTGTCATTGCGGTTGCGCACGAATGATGAAGAGGGCGGCGGCGGAACGGTCTTGTCGCCGATGCATGGCAAGCTTCTGGAGATCACGGTTGCGGTAGGTGACCGTGTCACCAAGGGGCAGAAACTCGCCATCCTGGAGGCGATGAAGATGCAGCATGAGATTCTTGCCGAGATAGATGGAACGGTCGAGCTGATTGCCGCGCCGGTCGGCGAACAGATTGCAGCCGATGCGCTGATTTTGGAAATTGCCACGGATGAGGGAGAATAGGTCATGATGAAGTCACCCATATGCGAGATGCTGGATATCGAATTCCCATTGCTCGCCTTTACCCATTGCCGCGATGTTGTCGTCGCGGTGTCCAAGGCCGGCGGCATGGGTGTGTTCGGGGCGGTCAATCTGCCGCCGGACCGGTTGAAGGAAGAGCTCGACTGGATCGTCGCCAATATTGACGGCAAGCCCTTCGGCGTCGACCTGATCGTGCCCAACAAGTTCGAAGGCAAGTCAAAAGGCTTTGACGGCGATCGCTTGCTGAACGCCGTTCCGGACGAACACAAGACGTTCGCGGCCGGGATCATGCGCGATCACGGGATTGAGGACGTCGATCTGGAATCCCAGCGCAGCAATTCTCTCAGCTTCGCGCGCAATCTTGGCGATGATGGCGCGCTGTCCTCCATGGAAGTGGCGTTCCAGTATCCGATCAAGATGATCGTCAACGCCCTGGGCGTGCCGCCGCAATCGATGATGGAGATGGCGGCCAAACATGGCGTCGCCACCGGCGCCCTGGTCGGCGCCAAGGAGCACGCGGTCAACCAGGTCAATGCCGGCGTCGACGTTCTGATCGTGGCCGGCGGTGAAGCCGGTGGACATTGCGGCGACGTCTCGACGCTGGTCCTGATCCCTGAAGTCGCGCGGGCGGTTCGCGAAATGGGACAGAACACGCCCATCCTCGCAGCTGGCGGAATCACCACGGGCGAGCAGATGGCGGCAGCGATGGCCATGGGCGCGTCCGGCGCCTGGTGCGGCTCGGTCTGGCTGACCACCAGTGAAGCGGAAACCAATCCGATCGTGAAAGAGAAAATGTTGTCCGCCTCGTCGCGCGACACGGTGCGGTCCCGATCCCGAACCGGCAAGCATTCGCGTCAATTGCGCTCGCCCTGGACAGATGCCTGGGAAGCCGAGGATGCGCCCACGCCATTGCCTATGCCATTGCAATCGCTGATTTCCGAACCGGCTTTATCGCATATCGACAAGCTGAGCCAGGGCGGGCACGAAGGCGCCAAGGAACTGGCGACTTATTGGGTCGGGCAAGGCGTCGGCCTGATGAGCCAGTCCATGTCGGCGGGCCAGGTCGTGCAACAATTCAAGGAGGATTATCTCACCGCCTATGAACGTCTGATGCAGACTATGGATATGAGCTAGCCGGGAGCGATGACGATGCAGCAAGCTGAAGATTTCCGGGCTGAAAGCAATGCCCTGTTTGCCCTGCTCGACGGCGCGGATGCGTCTCGATTTGACGAGCCGACCCTGTTCAAGGACTGGACGATCAATGCGGTGCTTCAGCATCTGTATTTCTGGAATCAGATGGCCGGCCTGCAACTGACCGATGAAGCGGAACTGACCAGCCGATTGGGAGCGGTCATGCGGCATGAAGGCGGTATGCGCGGCTTCGAGCGGGCTCACTTCAATGAAATGGGCGGGCGCGAATTGCTGGACAGCTGGCATCAGGATGTTGCGCACACAGCGAACCTGTTTGCGGAGGCTGACCCAAAGGCCCGTCTCAAATGGGCCGGACCGGACATGAGCGCGCGCTCATCGATCACCGCACGTCTGATGGAAACCTGGGCACATGGTCAGGAAGTCTATGACCATCTGGGCGTCGAGCGGGAGAATGCGGATCGCATTCAGAATATTGTCGTGCTTGGCGTGAACACATTTGGCTGGACCTATAAGACACGCCAGGAAGCGCCGCCGGGCCCGATGCCATATCTTGTGCTGACGGCGCCGTCCGGCGCGGTCTGGACGTATGGCGATGAGAGCGAGACGGAGCGGGTCACGGGTCTGGCGGAAGAGTTTTGTCAGGTCGTCACGCAAACCCGCAATGTGGCTGATACTGACCTGATCGTGACCGGCGGCACCGCCCAGGACTGGATGTCCAAAGCGCAATGCTTTGCCGGCGCCCCCGAAACCCCGCCCGCGCCAGGTGCGCGCTTCCGAAATACGAATTGAGGACAAGACCTTGGATTTAAGCCTGAGCCCGGAATATGAAGCGTTTCGCGATGAAGTTGCCGCACTGCTTGAGGACAATAAGCACAAAGCGCCAAGCCAGGCCGATCGCGGGATCAAGAATCAACGCCGTTTGGATTGGCAAAAATGGCTGATCGAAAACGGTCTGGCCGCTCGGACCATCCCGGAGGCATATGGCGGCTATGGCGCGGCACCGGATATCCTGAAATCGCGCATCATCGCAGAAGAGTTCGCCCGCACAGGCCTGCCTAAGGGGATCGCCAATCAGGGCGTCTCCATGCTTGTGCCGACCTTGCTCGAGCTTGGCACGGAAGAACAGAAGCAAGCCTATATTCGACCGACTCTGCATGGCGAGATGATCTGGTGCCAGGGCTATTCAGAGCCTGGCGCGGGGTCGGATCTCGCCTCGCTCACCACCAAAGGGGAGATTGATGGCGATGATTATGTGATCAATGGCCAGAAGATCTGGACCTCGACGGCGAAACAGGCGGACATGATTTTCTGCCTGGTGCGAACCGAGCCGGAGGCCAAGAAGCATCACGGCATTTCCTATCTGATCTTCTCGATGGACACGCCGGGCATTGAAGTGCGGCCGCTGGTCGACATGACCATGAATGCCAATTTCAATGAGGTCTTTTTTACGGACGTTCGCGTGCCCCGCGACCAGATTGTCGGCGCGCCGGGCAAAGGTTGGCAAGTGGCCAATGCGACCCTGACGCATGAGCGCGGCATGCTCGGGGATCCGAACGCTGCCAAGACCCGGCTTCTGGCCATCGCGGATCTGATGCAGAAAGAGACCATTAATGGCGAACGGCTGATCGACAATCCGGTCTTCCGTGATCGCTTGGTGGCCTTGCAGGCGCGGGTCTATGCCATGCAAGCCAATGGATTGCGCGTGACCAGCAATCGCATCAAGGGCGAGAGCGCCGGGATGGCCGGGCTGATCATCAAGCTTCAGGGCTGTGAGCTGAACCATGAATTGGCGCGTCTGGCGATTGATGCCATGGGCGAGTTTGGACTGCTTTATGGCGACACGCCTTACTTGCGCGACTTTGGCGAGTGGCAGGCCAAATACATGTATGATCTCGGTCTGATCATTGGTGGCGGCACGGCGCAAATACAAAAGAACATCATCTCCGAACGAGGGCTCGGCATGCCGCGCGAACCTCGCCCGGCTGTGGCATAGGAGGGATCAGACATGGAATTCGGACTTTCAGACGACCAGCGCATGTTTCAGGACTCCATCAAAGGCTATCTGGAATCGGCGGCCGCTTTGGACACCATTCGTGAGATCGCCGATGGCGATCAGGACAAGGGGCGAGCGATCACAGCCGGAATAGCGGAACTGGGCGTCGGGCAGGTGCTTATCCCGGAAAGCCATGATGGCCTCGGGCTTGGTCTGCTTGACGCGGTCTTGATCCAGGAGGCCCTGGGCGCAGCGGTCGCGCCGGCCGATCATCTGGCGACGGCCATGGCCATAATCGGAATTGAAGCGGCGGGAACGGAAGCCGAAAAAGCCGAGTGGCTGCCAAAAATTGCCAGCGGTGGGGTCCGTATGGGCGTTGCCGTGACGGAGCGGGTCGGCGCGCGTGAAGGCGCGGGTATTGCCGCGGCATCAGGACAATTGTCGGGGAAGAGTCTCTTCGCGATGGAAACCGGCAATGCGACGCACATTCTGGTGACGGATCAATCAGGCGCGCTGCACATTGCCAAGACTGGAGACGCGATTGCGCGAACCCCGCACCTGACGATTGACCGAACCCGCGACCTGGCTGAGCTGGTATTCAATGCGGCGCCGGCCGTGGCTTTGAGCGGTGAGAATACGCCGGGCTACGCCGCAGACCGGGTGATCGAAGCCGGGCGGCTCTTGCTGGCAGCCGACTCCCTTGGCGCAGCGCAGGCCATGCTGGACAAGGCCGTGGACTACGCCAAGGAGCGCAAGCAATTCAATCGCGTGATTGGCAGTTTCCAATCGGTGAAGCATCTCTGTGCCGAAATGGCGGCGCATCTGGAACCGGCGCGGGCGCTGGTCTGGCATGCCGCGCATGCGGTCGATGAGAATATGGAAGAGGCGGCCATGATGGTGTGCCTGGCCAAGTCTCATCTTGCCGAAGTCGGGACATTTGTGGCGCGCACGTCGACAGAAGTGCATGGCGGCATGGGATTCACCGACCTGGTCGGCTTGCATTACTGGTTCAAGCGCATTGGTGCCAATCGACAATTGCTCGGCGGCCCCGAAAAGGTGCGCGAGGATGCTGCGCGCTTGCAGGGATGGGCTTAAACTTGCGCATCAGGCGGCTTTCAATATGTTGGCAGTTTGGGTGTCATAATTTGGGTGTGAGGTATGATGGATCGATGTTGGATTGTGGGGACTTCACAGCGTAGCAGAGCCGGGCGAAGGTTGGCGCGATGGCGTGATCTGATTCTGATCGGACTGCTCACATGGCTTGGCGCGAGTTTCGCGCAGGCACAGGAGACCGATCCCCCCAATATCGTAATCATCCTGATTGATGACGCCGCGCTGATGGATATTGGCGTCTATGGCGGCGAGGCGCGTACGCCGCATATGGACGGCTTGGCCGCACGCGGGGCCATGTTCCTGCAATATCGTACGTCGCCGCTCTGCTCGCCGACCCGGGCCATGCTGCTGACCGGGCTCGACAATCACCTGACCGGTGTCGCGACGATTCCTGAAGTCTTGCCGAAGGAGCATAAGGGGCAGCCCGGCTATTCCATGGCGCTTGAGCCTGGGGTGCTGACGCTCGCAGATCGTCTGGGCGCCGCTGGCTATCGCACGCTGATGAGCGGTAAATGGCACCTCGGTGAAACAGCGGATGAAATGCCGGACAAGCATGGTTTCCAGCGTTCCTTTTCGCTGGCCGCGTCCGGGGCCGATAACTGGCAGGACAAGTCCTATATGCCTTACTATCAGGACGCGCCCTGGTGGGAGGATGGCAAGGAAGTCGGCCTGCCGGACGATTTCTATTCGTCGGAATTCATCGTCGACAAAATGATCGAATATCTCGGTGAAACGGATTCTGACACACCGTTCTTTGCCTATCTGCCCTTCCAGGCCATTCATATCCCGGTCCAGGCGCCGGCGGAATTCACCGCCAATTATGATGGCGTCTATGACGAAGGCTGGGATGTCCTTAGGGCGAAGCGCCATGCGCGCGCGCAGGACCTTGGCCTGTTTCCGAAAGGGGCGCCGATCGCGCCCATGGCTGAAGATGCACGCCCCTGGACGAGTCTGACGGATGAGGAGCGTGAGCTCTACACGGCAATGATGGAGGTCAATGCCGGTATGATGGAGGCGATGGACTTCCATATTGGCCGCTTCATCGCGCATCTACAGGCAGAAGGCGTGTATGAGAACACGATCTTTGTCATCGCCTCGGATAACGGGCCGGAGTTTAATCGCGGCGACAATGATCGGCGCCTCAAACTGTGGCAGTCGCTGAATGGCTATCATATCGATCCGGACCGCGCCGGGCTGGAAGGGAGTTGGGGCTTCATCGGACCCGAATGGGCAAATGCGGCGGCTTCGCCTGGGGCGCTCTACAAGTTTTACGCGACTGAGGGCGGCGTGCGATCGCCGCTAATCATTTCCGGACCGGGCCTGGATCCGGCCGTGATCGAGTCGCCGGCCATGGTTTCTGACATTGCGCCAACGCTCCTCGACTGGGTGGATGCGCCAGCCGCGCCAGATGCCGCCAAGGCGATGACGGGGCGCAGCCTGTTGCCGGTTCTGCGCGGCGAGGCGGAGAGCGTTTACGGGGCGGATGATATCCGCGCCATTGAGGTGTCTGGAAACAGCGCGCTCTATAAAGGCGACTATAAGATCACGCGCAGCATGCCGCCGGCCGGCGATGCGACCTGGCGCTTGTTCAACATGGCGGTCGATCCCGGCGAGACCACGGACTTGAGCGACTCCGAGCCTGAAATTCTTCAAGACATGTTGGCCGCCTATGCGGGGTATGCCCAGGAGGTCGGGGTTCTGGAAATGCCGGAAGGGTATCATTCGCTCGAGCAAATCCTGGAAAACTCCTTGCCGCGTTTGCTTCAGCATTATGGTTGGTATCTGGTCCTGATCGGCGTGATCTTCCTGGCTTTGCTGTATGGGCTCTATCGCAGCGTCCGCTTTGCGCTGCAGCGGGTTCTGTGATGACTGGCGAGTCGTCGACTGCCCCCGGCATCATGGGCGTCTATGGCAGCAAGATCTCTTACTATACGGGCAAATTTGAAGCCTATCTCCGTTATCGCGGCATTGCGTATGAGTCGTTTCCCACGGTCGCGCACAGCAAGAAGCTGATTGCCGGTGTCGGTATTGTTCAGATGCCGGTGGTTCAGCTGGCGGATGGACGCTGGATGACGGACACGACGCCGATGCTGGCCTGGCTGGAACGCCAGCAGAACGCGCCAAGCATTTATCCGTCTGACCCGACGCTGAATTTCATCGCCTTGCTGATTGAGGATTATGCCGATGAGTGGCTATGGCGGTCGGCGATGCATTATCGCTGGAGCTATCGGCTGTCGCGCCAATATGCGGCGGAGTTTCTGTATCAGGAACTGGTGCGCGGGACCTTGCCGCTGCCGCGCTTCCTGGCGCTCAATATGCTGAAGCGGCGTCAGTATTTCGGGTTTGTCCGCGGCGATGGAGTCAATCGGGACTCACGCGCGCATGCGGATCAGACCTATCTCAATGCGCTGGATCATATGCAGGCCATCCTGAAGCAGCGGCCCTTCCTGCTGGGCGAGACACCGACCATTGCCGATTTTGGCATGATGGCGCCGATGTTCCGTCATTTCAGCGAAGATCCGACCCCCGCCGAAATCATGCGCGAGCGCGCGCCAGATGTGTATGCCTGGGTGGCGCGGATGTGGCGCGTGAAACCGGCTGCGACGGGCCCGAATCTGATGGATGGCGTGGATGAGGCCTTGGCGTCTTTTCTGGTCGAGATCTGTGAGACCAACCTCGTTCAGCACCGGCAAAATGCCGACGCGTATGCAAGCGGCAAGAAACGCTTTGATCTTGAGGTGCAGGGAACCACTTATCGCAAAGTGCCGACCTCTCGATATCGTGTCTGGTGTCTGGAGGCGTTGCGGCGCGCCTGGTCGGACCTGCCAGAGGTGGCGAAAGAAAAGGTCAGGACGCACCTGCCGGACCAGCATGCTGACCTGCTTTGGCGAGCGGAGCCGATCGCGTCTTCCGGATATGACGAGGCGCAGGACGCCCCGTTCAATCGCGCGATCAATGTGTTCGAAAAGGGTGTGCCCGGTTGATGCGCGCGCAAGAGAATCTGATTGTAATGGCACTCATTATGCCATAATAATTCACGCAGACAGATCGCCGCGCGCGGCAAAGGAGGAGCAGAATGGAAGTCATCAATGAGGTCGTGCCGACGGACCCCAAACGGATGGAAGAGGCCCTGAAGCCCGGCCCGGATGGCCCTATTTTCATGATCAATCTGCTCAAGTTCAAGGACAAGGCGGAATATGTGGATGGCCGAGAGACGGATTTGACCGGCCGTCAGGCCTATCAGCTTTACGGTGCTGGCGTGGCCGGGCTGCTGCCGGACTATGGCGGGCGTATCTTCTTCGTGGCGGACACGACATTCCTGCAATTGGGACAGGTTGAAGAGCTCTGGGATGAAGTCGCCATCGCCGCGTATCCCGATCGCGGATCCCTTGTGCGGATGTCGCAGTCCAAGGAATGGCAAGCTCTGGCGGTTCATCGGGCCGCAGGATTGAAAGGCCAGTTGAACATTGAATCTGTGGCGCCGCCACATTTGAAAGCGCTGCCCTGGTTTGACCTCTTCTCGAAGGAATTTGCGTAATGGTCTGGCTGCGGCGCGGTTTGATCGGCGTTCTGGGGTTGATCGTGCTCGGCTTTATCGGGTTCAACCTGTTCCGCGACCAGATTGTCGAGCGCGCCTTTCATCGCGCCGTCGACCAGAATGCGGGCGTTGATCGCAGCGCCGCTCTGCCAGATGGCTTGCACATCTATATGTGCGGAACCGGCTCACCCATGCCGGATGCCACGCGGGCTGGACCCTGCCTCGGCGTGCTCGCCGGGGATCGGGCCTATATATTCGATGTCGGCTCAGGCGGCGCCCGTAATCTGGGCAGTATGGGTTTTCCTCTGGCGCGGATTGATAGCGTCTATCTGACTCATTTGCATTCGGATCACATTGATGGCCTGGGCGAGCTTCTTTTAATGTCCTGGATAAATGGCAATCGTGCGGAGCCGACGCCTGTGCTCGGACCTTCCGGGACAGCTGAAGTTGTGGCGGGGTTCAATGCCGCCTATCGGCTCGACAGCACCTATCGCCTGGCGCACCATGGACCGGAGATTGCCAACCCGGCCGGGTTTGGCGGCGCGGCCGAAGAGATCACCATACCGGCCGGGCCGGGCGGCAAATTGGTCGTCTTGGATGATGGGGATCTCAAGATTACGGCCATCCGCGTCGATCATTCCCCGATCGAGCCCGCCTTCGGGTATCGTATCGATTATAAGGGGCGGTCGGTCTCAATCAGCGGCGATACCGTCTATCATGAAGGCTTCATTGCGGCCTCGCGCGATGTCGACATCATGCTGCATGAGGCGCTCAACAAGAAAATGGTTCAGACAATTGGCGAGACCCTTGGCGAGCGGGGGATCCGCAATGGCGAGATCATCTTTGAGGATATTCTCGACTATCACACGGACCCGGAAGAGGCGGCTCAAGCGGCGCAGGCGGCCGGGGCGCGGCAGCTGGTCTATTATCACATCGTGCCGCAGCTGCCGGTCAAAATGCTGGAGTCGATGTTTGTCGGCAATGCCAGATCCAGGTTTGATGGCAAGATCACAGTCGGCGCGGACGGGATGCTGTTCAGTCTTCCCGCTGGCAGCGATGACATTTTGAAATCAGACGCACTCTGATGCTCGCCACCGAGTTGTAAACGAACGAGATGGATGACAGGCTCAGGTCGCGCCAGCGGCCCGTCGCTTACCGAGATACCCAAGCCCCAGCCAACCTGCGACACCGATCAGGATCAGCAGCAGAGCGACCAGAAATCGGATCTGAACGAATGTGATGAACGGGCGGGTGATAAAGACCTCGGTATGCTCCAGAGCGGCAAATTTGTGGTGGCCGCCTGCGATCATTTTCGGGTCATTGACCATGTCGATCAGATCTCTCAACGAGCGATATCGCACGACCGCGACCCGATCGACCTGATCGCCATAATCGCCCAACATCAAGCCAGCGCGCTCCGAGATGAAAACCGGATGGGCGCCGCGCGCCAGCAAAAGGGGGATGACCACACGGCCATAGGCCGCATCCGCCGCTTCGGCCTCCGGCCCGTCCTTCAATTGCTCGAGATTGACGGCGTAGAATTCCTTGCCGTCATCATTCGGGATCATCGCTTCCATATTGGTGACGAAACTCTGTTCGCCGACAGGGGCGTTGGCGTAATTTGCCCGTAACTCGTCGAGCAATGCCGCGCCTTCTTCAGCCGTGATCGGTTTTCCATTGCCCCCGTACCAGGCCGAGAATGCAAAGAAGATCACGACCAGAAAGGCGGCCCAGCCCCATTGAAACTTTCGCACGAACCCGCTCCTCGTTTCCCGATATTGGCATTTAACACGCCAATACAGGTTCGGAAACCAGTATCTGCTCGGATGGCTCGCGGGCGGTCAGCGCCTTACGCGTCAATATCCGCAATCAGTGAGGTCAGGATCAGTTGCAGCGTGTCCTTTGCCCGTGCGACAGAGAGTTTCTGATCTTCGCGCAAACGGCGCCAGGTGGCGAAGGTCAGGTTCACTTCGATCGCGGCAAATCTTGTACGGTCCTGAACGATCTCTTTCGGCAAGATCGATTTCAGAGAGGATCGCAGCAATTCAACTTCGCTCTGATATTGCCGGCTCAGGAAGTCTGATTGGAAACGTCGGATGACCAGGGCGACCTGCATCGGGAAGACGTCTTCATAAATCCCCGCATTGCGATCAGCCATCTCCAGCAATTGTTCGCGCCATGTGGTTGCTTCGAAGGGCGCCAGGACGCGGGGCATCATGACGGCTTTCAACTCGTCCGTCATTTCCTCGAAGATGCTCTCCATATCCTCGAAATGCCGGAACACGGTTCTCAGTCCGACTTTTGCGCGGGTGGCGACGTCGACCGCCGTCGGGCGCATCGTGCCTTCGCGCATCAATTCAAACAGGGCTTCGATAATCGCCCGTCGACTGCGTCCGCTGCGCAGGCGACGGCCATCTTCAGACCCCGTTTCAATTTCGGGCCAGGGGCTTTTCTTGATCGATTTCGCAGTCATCAGTTCGGCCAAATAACGTATTCGTCGTTCGCATCAATATCATCTGCGTTGGTTTTATCGATAGGGATCGCGGATGCCAACTTGTGGGGATAAAGCGGCGCGACCGCGTCAGCATGATGTGCGTCGAGAAGCGCCTGCAACTCGGCAAGTTTTTCAGGGCGGGACTCCGCCTGATTATTTTGCTCGTTCGGGTCGGTGGCGAGATCAAAAAGCCAGGTCTTGTCCTGTCGTCCGTCGACTTGCAGCTTCCAATCTCCCGCGCGGACGACGTGATAGCTGCCTGACTGCCAGAATATGGCATCATTCTCGCGCTCAATCATGCCTTGTCCCGTGGCTTCGACCAGAATGTCTTTGCCATCAATAATGCGATCGGTCGGCAGATCCGCGCCTGCGGCGGCGGCCAGGGTTGGCAACAGATCGATATGGGCCACGGGCGTGTCGATGACGGTATCAGGGGCAATTTGCGCCGGCCATTTCACAAACATGGGAACGCGAATACCGCCTTCGAACAACGTGATTTTCCAACCGCGGAAAGGCGCATTTACCTCTGGCAGGCCGATATAACCGGCGCCGCCATTATCGCTGCTCAGCACGACAATTGTATTCTCGGCCAGACCTTCCGCTTCAAGCTTGTCCATCACACGGCCGACGCTGCGGTCGACGGCGCGGACCATGGCGGCATAGACGCGCTCGCGATGCAGGTCGAATTCGCCAACCGCTTCATAATCTTCCCTTGTGGCCTGGAGCGGCGTGTGCGGCGCCCAGTGAGCGAGGTAGAGAAAGAAGGGCCGGTTCTTGTTCGCCTCGATGACGCGCAGGCTTTCATCGGTCCACCAATCGGTGATGTAGCCACCCGGCTCGAACGGCGCCCCGCCATTGAAGCTTGCTGCATATTGCATCGCGGCCCAGAGAAATTGATCAATCGGGTCAAAATCAAGCTTGGCATTCACGACATTCGGGTCGTCTTCCGACAGATAGAGACCGCTGGCCATGAGCAGGCTTTCGTCAAACCCTTGCGCATTAGGCATGAAGTCCGGGCGGCGTCCCAAATGCCATTTGCCGATATGCACGGTGTGATAGTCCTGCGCCTGTAACAGTTCGGCAATCGTGATTTCCGAACCGGGCAGACCCTGATCTTCATAAGGCAGAGCAGCTTCATTGACGTCACGGCTGAGCGCGATGGGGGGCAACACCCCACTGCGCATACTGTTTCCAATCGTCGCGACGACCCGGCTCATCCCGTCTGGCGTCGGTGTGAATTCAAATCCGGTGCGGGTCGGGTAGCGCCCGGTCATCAGCATGGCGCGGGATGGCGCGCATGTGCCTGTGCCGGAATAGGCTTGCGTATAGATGGCGCCCTCGGCCGCGAGCCTGTCTATGTTTGGGGTTGGGACGCGGCCATTGGCGATGCCGCCCCCGAAGGTGGTGATGTCATTATAGCCGAGATCATCCAGCAAGATGAAAACGATATTGGGCGCGCGGTCTGCGAGCGGAGTGTCAGCGGTATCCGGCCCGGCTTGCCAGGTCACGGCTTGATGTGGCCCGACCGCCATATGGCCCGCCTGGGCGCGGTTGAGCACGAGATGTGTCAGGATGGTGGCTCGGTTAAACCAGCCCAGTAGGCCCGCGGCGAGAATGACCAGGACTAGGCCGATCAGGATTTTCTTCAGCATGGTTTTTCCCCTTAAGCGAACAGTGTTTCGCAGCCCGACCCGGATAGCATGGCATCCACGGCCCCGCGCTCATTGTCGGACAGATCAGCATGATCCTGGCGCAACCATTGCAGACATTTTGCCTGATACTTGAAGACAGGTTGCGTCCATGGGCGTCCATCAATTTCGGTTTCGAATGTGGTCTCACCGGCGAGGATCGCGCTCGCATTGGCAATCATGGCTGGCGCATAGGTGCGGCCAATCTCCGCCAGCAGCGGGGCGAGCGCCTCGCGCGCTTCGTCGGCCGTGAACCAGTCATCATCCGTTGGCTCAAGCCCAGACAGATCATCCATAAGGTCGACCCAGGCGCGGACACGATAGGAGGTCTTCTGCGTGATCGCGGCCGAGGTGGGTTCGACAATAGCCAGCTGAGTGAGTTGCCCGAACAAGGCAAAGTCTGCCGAAGAGGGGCGCCCGCCCAGGACAAATCCCTTTCGTGCGAGCAGCTCGTCCAATATTTCGATCAGGCGTCTATAGGACTCTTCGATGGTCTGCGCCGTGATGTCATTTGAGCCGACCACATAGAGGCGGTCTATCTGACGTTTGGCGAAATAGTCAGCAAACTCCCTCGCCTGCTCGTCGGCGGCCATATTGGTGCTCCAATAGACCAGCAGGGGCGCCGCATTTTTCCAATCGGCTTCATGCGCCCAGCGAAAATGGAACATCGCCTTGGTCAGCCATTCATCGCCAAAATCCTCGATCAGGCTGTTGAGGAAGTTCAGGACCGGATCGGTCGGGATGACGGAACGCCCGCTCTGTTCGCGTTCGATGCGACGAATGAGAGGGGTCGAATCTGTGACCGGGACCAGAGCCCCGTCTTCGCCGTCCGGAAAGTAGAAGGTCGGCAAAAGACGCGGCTTCGCCACAGGATATCCCTCAGGGATCCGCGTATCCCCCCAATAGACCGAGAAAGGCAGGCGTCGATACCGCAACACGCCAATCATTTTCCGGGTGTATGGGGACCCGGGGGCCCCGGATAATTCATAGCGTCGCGCGTCGGTCATGCAATATTCTCCTCCGCGGCAAACTTCATAAATGGCACGCCAAATGTCAATATCTGCGAGATCGTTTTCAGACCGATCCGTCACGCTTTTCTGATTTCACGTTCGTGCGTGATGATCTACGGGTAAACGGTCCGGAAAACGTGACCGCCCTGGTCTCTTGTATCTTCCTTTTAAAAGGATATATCATTTGAGTCTGGAGGTCGTTTTGACGGAAACCCTGTTCGACAAATTATGGCGAGAACACCGGGTCTGTGGCGTCGAAGACGGCGCCGACCTGCTGGCGATCGACCGCCTGCTATTGCATGAACGCACGGGCGGGGTCGCGCTGAAATC
>JBCCCT010000065.1:0-17300 GCA_039033355.1 Pseudomonadota bacterium
ATGCGCTGCACGCTGGTCACCTTGCCGGAAAGTTCCAGGGCTTCGGATATGGCCGGACTGGCGGTTCCGATTGTGCAATCGAGCAATTGGACCTCGGTCTCGACACCCATTCGGGTGAGGCCGTCAATCATTGTCTCGAAGCTGCCTTTCACGGTCGGCGCGGCGACATCATAGATGACCACAGTGCCGATGCCGCGTTGGCGTCGCACCAGGCCCGCCACGGCGAGCTCGTTCATGGCGCGTTTGACGGTGATCCGGGACACGCCGAGCGCCTGGGTCAGGTCCTGCTCCGCCGGGAGCCGGTCATTCAGCGCCATGGTGCCATCCATGATGCGGGCGCGCAGCAGATTATAGATCTGCTGGTAGAGCGGAATACCGGCCGCTTCATCAATATCTGCGGGCGTGAATCTCATCGTCGCTGTGTCAGGCATGGGTCAGGTCCATCAACTATAAATATGGTCTATCGCTCTTGGCTGCAAACTCCAAGCCATGGCCACATTTCGTGCCCTGCGACCGAGTTTCCGATTGATCCATGCTGGCACAAAGGCATAAAGATATACCAAATGAAACCTGGAGGATTCGATGATCCGTTCTTTATCTGTGTCTGCACTCTCGGTCGTGGCGCTTATGGGCTGTGCCACAACCTATGCCGAAACCAACGAAACACCTGCTGCCACCGAAACAGCAGCCTATTCTGATGTGTTGAAAGCCTGGGTCGATGCCCGCGCCGGCACAGGTGAGCCAGTACACTGGATTTCGGAAGGCGGCATCTATGCCTATCCTTCCGGCGAGAAACTGTTCGGCATGATCGGTTTTGACAGTTCGACTGTGATCTGGCCGGAGCAGCCGGGTGAGAAAGTCATCCACCTGACACGGAAAACCTTCGCCTATACGGATGCCGAGACCGGGGAAGTGCTGACCGAGTATAATGGTCAGGCGGTTCAACCGATTGCGTACCCGTATCAGATGATTGAGTACCGCTATGAAAATGGTCGCATCTATGGCGATGTGACCCAGGGCACGGGCGACCGGGTTCAGAAAATCATTTCAGAAGACGGGATTGCCGCCCGCAAAATGGGCGATAGCTGGGCCTTCACCGCCGCGGTCTTCCTGGATTTCCCATTGCCGACAGGCGCACAATATCAGGCCTGGGAGAATTATGACTTCTTCATCCACCCTGAAGGCAGCGTGGAGGAGCCGCACCAGATGAGCTGGCAACGCTATGGCGCGCTGCCGGCCTGGGCCGGCGGTGAGCAGGCTATCTATCACTTGCTCAATCACCGGGTCGAAAGTCAGGACGAGTTCCCGCCAGCGCTCCTGGCCTGGGCACGGGAGAACAAGCCGCAATGGCTGTCGCCGCCAGCTGATCTCGCTGAAATTGAAGCCATCCAGCAAGGCGATCCAGCGACAGGTTTTGGAGGTTAGCCGATCGTCGGGTGATCGAGTTCGATCAGCTCGTACCAGGTCGCCATATAGCCGCCAACGCCGCCCTGGACGAAGATGAAATCATCCTTGGTCAACCACATGTCATAGGACGGGTGCTGGGTGCCGCCCATGCCCGGACCTTCATCATCGACATAGCGGAAGTGGAAACAGTCAAAGGTTCCTGCTTCCACGGTGACGGTCTCGTCGCCAACATATTCAAGTCCGATATTGACCTCTGACGTTATTGGCGGCGTCGCGCCCCGATGATCCGGTGAGGGCAGGAAGACGCGGACACTGCGCCGCGTCGGACCGTTCGAGCGATCAATCACGCGGCACATCTGGGCATCACCAATGATCGGATGCGTGCCGAACCCGTCAAACGGGCCTTCCGTATCCAGGCGCTGGGACAGGCGTCCAATGGTTGGGCCATAGCTTTCGCATTCAATCGTGCCGGACCGGTTTTCATCAAGATTGAACTTGAACCAGCCGGTTCCCATGAATTCATCGCCGACGGTGAGGCGGACATGACAGTCCATCGGATTGAAATGTTCATCCGTGGAATAGACAATGTCCCGCATCACGGTTGGGTCCGGCTCGTGAATTTCACAATGCGCCCGAACGGTCATCTTGCCGTCGCTATGATGGGTGATATTGAAAATCTCGTCGCCGCGCACCTGGCCCATCATTTCCGGTTTCTTGGACGTGTACCGGATCCGCCCGCGAATGCGGCGATGTTTCATGCGGTCGGTCATGCGTTCAGGCCCTTGGAGATATCTTCGGTCGGGCCGCCAGCGGCGCGATGGGCGATGGCCTCTGCGCTCTCCCAGATCTTGCCGCCAATATATTGGCCAATCGAGTCGGAGAATTCATGATAGGTGATGGTCTCATACATGCCGCACGTGATGTAGGGATCGCCTTCCATCAGGGCCTTGGCGCTGTCCAGATCATCGGCCAGGACCAAAAAGATGGATCCGACCAAGGCCTCACCGCCGGGTTCGCGGATTGGACCGGCGGTGACATAGCGCGTCCAGTATTTTTCGACATGGTCAAGATGCCCCTTCAAATGGGTGGCACGCGGTTCGGCGCTGCCAGACCCGTCGCGACAGATAACCAGATAGCAGGTCTGGTCGAGGCGCGACACGTGCGGAGGGGTCTCCGGAAAGTTTGACATGGCTAACTCCTATTTGAGGACGCCGCTGGCAACCAGGCGGTCAATCACGGCCTGTTGTTGCGCGATGGCATCTTTGCGTTCGATCATTTGTGCGTCTGGCGTGCGATTCGCCGGCGCGTGATTGGCCTGTCCATAAGCGCTGGCAAAAGCCGCATTGGGCAGGCGCGAGAGCGTGTTGGTCATGCCGGTCTTGCGGCGCGTATCGCGCAGCGCCCCGATGTCCAGCACTGCATTGGCATTGATCGTTTCGCCCTGATTGGCTTCAGCCAGCGAGCGGCCATACCAGTCGAGCACGATCGACATGCCATCGGTTGAGGCGGACGGCACCGGCGTGCCGATAATCTCCGCGCTGTTTGCGGATACAACATAAGCGATATTCTCAATCGCCCGGGCTTTTTTGGTGATGTGTTTCGGGGTCAGGGTCGGGGACCCGACTTCGCTGGTCGGGTGACAGAAAATCTCGGCGCCCTTGAAGGCCTGCATGCGGGCAATCTCGGGATAGAGAATTTCCTCACTGGCAATCGTGCCGAGTTTGCCTATCTCAGTATCGGCGACCGGGAAGACGGCGTCTTCGCCATAGACGTCCAGATACTGATCCCAGACATCATAAGGGCTCGGCGTATAGAGCGAGATCATCCGGCGGTAACGCAGGACCGTATCGCCGTTTGGCGCATAGATGACATTGGATTGAAAATAGAGGTCCGGGAAATTCGGGTCCGTCTCATAATGATTGGAGCAGAGATAGATGCCAAAGGTCTGTGCCAGGCCAGCCAGCTTGTCAGGGAATGCCCCGTCCATCGGAATGGCGGCCTTGTCCTGCCATTCTTCGCGGGTCTCGCCGAGCGGGAAGCCGGTCATCCAGTATTCCGGCAGGACGACCAGTTTGACGTCATAACCATTGAAGCCTTTGAGAAAGCCCTTGGCGGCGCCAATCTGTCCGCGGACGCGGTTGATGGCGCGGTCCATTCGCGCGTGGCCATCCTCGATGGAGCGGTCCTGATTGACGGCATCGCAGACCGTTTGAAGCGCGAGGGCGGTATAGCGCATGGAAGAGTGTCCTTCAGCAAAAGCCGGCGCAGCGAGGGCAGACGCGCCTGCGGTCAGCATAAACGTTCGGCGATTCATGACATCGCCTCCTGGAATTGGGCGCAGCTGGCCTGCGCCGTGGTCAGTGCCAGCCCGTCGATCGCTGCCAATGTGTCCAGCACCTGACGGACCGCATGAAGACGGAATGGCTGGCCGAGCACATAAGGCGTCATCGTGAAAGCAAAGGCGGATGCCCCTTCGGTGGCGTGGAGCGCAACATGATAGGCCGCGGCTTCGACGATCTGATCAGCCCATTCCTGTTCCGACTGGGCGCGATCGATCAGCAATTTGAAATCGCCAAGCTCACCATAATGCGGCAAGGCCCAGACGGATGAGGATGTCGTCCTGAAAGGCAGCGGCCGTTGATCAGCTTCCCAGTCAAGGCAGATCTCAAAGCCGGCTTCGGCGATCAGGTTGAGTGTCTGGTAGCTTTCATTGCGCGCCGGGCTCATCCAGGTCTTTGCTTCCGGAAAGGCGGCGCGGGTTTCAGAGATCAGTGCACGCTCATCCGCTTCGCTCAACCCCTGATGGTGAATGTGGGCGGTTGAGACGCCATGCGCCGCGATCTCGTGTCCGCCAGCTTTGATCGCGTCCAGAAGCGGCGGATAGCGGCGCGCGATTTCGGCATTCACCGCGAACGTCGCCTTGATCTGTCGCTGATCGAGTTCCCGCAACAAGCGATAGACCCCCACACGATTGCCATAGTCGCGCGTCGTGAAATGCCGCAAGTCCGGATAAGGCGTTTTCATTGCGCCGGGATGTTTGAACGGCGTGCCAGGCGGATTTAGCGGGAAGAATTCGATGGGTACGATAATCGTTGCGAGCGCTTTCGCGCCGCTCTTGAGCGCCAGCGGATCGCGGCGGTCAGCGGGGTCCCAGTCATGGTGCGGATTGTCCAGGCCATGCTTGCGGTGCGGATAGATCAGATAGTCATCAGGCAGGGGCAAAACCGGTCCCTCCTGTGGCGACGCCGCGGGTGGCTATATCGGCCTGGGTCTGGTCCCAATGCTGCGCGCGATAGACTTCCGCGATTTCTGCGCCGGTGGTGAACCAGACATCGTCGCGGTGGGAGCAGATATGTTTCAGTGCCTCTTCGAAGACTCGCAAACGATGTGGCTGGCTGACCAGATAGGCATGCAAGGGGATGCACATCACGGTGCCCGATCGCTCGCCCTCTTCGAGCAGCTGATCAAAATGCCGGATCAGCAGGTCTGTATAGCGCTGCGGGCTGAACCCGTGCACGGAATAGGTGATGACGTCATTGACTTCGAGCGAGTAAGGCATCGAGACCAGTTTGCCGGTCCTGGTCTTGATCGGCTGGGGCTGGTCATCCTGGAACAGGTCGCACGTGTACCAGAAATCATACTCGGCGATCAGGTCGAGCGTCTTTTCGGTATGGGTTAAAGCCGGGGCGAGATAGCCGCGAATGCGTTTGCCGGTGGCTTGTTCCACGGTGCGAATGGAGTCTTCCAGAACGGCGCGTTCCTGCGCTTCATCCATGCCATAAGAATAGCGCGTGTTGTAAATGCCGTGTGAGAAGAATTCCCAGTTACGGGCATTCACCGCTTCGATGATTTCAGGATGGTGATCGACCAGTCCGATCGACAGGGAGATCGACCCGCGCAGATCATATTTGTCGAACAGATCCATCATCCGCCAATGCCCGACCGTATTGCCCCAGGTCCGCTGGGAATAGGCGACGACATCCGGATTGCCGCGCGGCCAGCCCGGACGCTTATCATTATGAGGCGGCTGGAATTCGTAATATTCGATATTCGGGGCGATCCAGAATGCGAGCTTCTTGCCGCCTGGCCAGACAATCTTCGGGCGGTCGGCATAAGGCCAGTAATCGTAGAGGTTTGGATCCGCGTGCATCAGCCTTGATACCCCGCAATCGCGTCATAGACCTCGCTGACCGAAACCACATCCGCGTACTTGATCAGCAGATCGGTCAGATTGGCAAAATGGTAGCTCTCATGCTTGTCGGCCACGCACTCGATCGGGACAATGGTGCGATAGCTATGGCTGAGACTGTCCACGGCGGTGGCGCGGACGCATCCACTCGTCGAGCCGCCTGTGATGACGACGGTATCGACCTGATGCCAGGTCAGAAAGCTCTGCAATGGCGTTTCGAAAAAGGCGGACGGCATGCGTTTGGTATAGACGGCATCGACGGCCCGATCGATGTTGAGGCGATCATCGAACTCAGTGCGTTGAGAACCGTATTTGATATTCTGAAGACTGTCCGGCGTGTCCGTGCGCGTGCCCCAGACGCCGGCATCCGCGGCATTGTCCATATAGGCCACATGGGTCCAGACCACGGGCAGACCCTTGGTACGCGCCGCGGCGGAGATGCCATCAATATGTTCCATCTGGCGGGGATCGGTAATGTAGCTCGTCTTCGGGAACAGATCCGGACGGGTATAGGCTTTCTGGGGATCAACGTTCACGATGGCGAGCTTGCTGCCAAACCCGAACCGGGCCCGGGCGGGATTGGCGCGGATGTCTTCGAAGATCTCGCGGGCCGTCTTGTCTGAAGTGACCATGGTCGGTTGGGAGAGGTCTTGCGCCATTCGTTTTTTCCGCTTGTGTTTGTGTCTGTCTCAAATGATATATCTTTATCGGGAAGTCCAGCCAGTAGGAGGAAATCATGAAAGGATTTATCGCGGGGAGCGCGCTGGGTCTATGCAGCGGAATTGGATTTGCGGCCTGTGTCGGTGTGCCGTCGCAAGATGCCATCGGGCAGGAAGCGACCCCTGAGCCGCCTGCCTATATGATTGTAATGGGTGAGGTTTTTGACCGCCCGGCTTTCATGGAAGGCTATGCGGCGAAACTCCCACCCCTCTACGAAGAATTCGGGGGTCACTATGTTGCCATTGGCGGAGGTCCGGGGATTGAGGTCCTGGAAGGTGACTATTCACCACCGAGCTACGTCCTCAGCAAATGGCCGAATGCGCAAGCCGCGCGCGATTTCTGGTCGAGCGACGGCTATGATGAATTACGCCGCGCGCGGATCGATAATGCCTGGGGCGAGTTTGATGTTCTGTTGATTCAAGGTTTGCCGGTCGCGCTCGCCGAGTCAGGCGAGTGAGATAATTTTGTCACACCGCGCAAGCAAATGACCGGACAAATCTCGCTATTCAGGTGAAAAGGTATATCATTTGAAATGGAGAGACAACCAGAACCGATTTTTGAGGAGATTTCGGACATGAAGAAGACACTGATTTGCGCGACTGCGGCGACCGCTTTGTCAACGGCATTTGCTGCGCCAGTTCTCGCTCAAGAGGAAGGCGATGATAGCGCCCGCCGACTGGGAACGGTGAATGTGACGGCGCAACGCGTCGAGGAAAACCTGCAGGATGTACCCGTCGCGGTCACCGCGCTTTCGAGCGAGCAGATCGAGGACAAGCAAGTCCTGAACATTCGCGATCTCACCGCCCAGGTCCCGAACATCAACATCGCGACCAATACGGGTACGGCGAGCGCAGCGCGGATCTTCCTGCGCGGCGTCGGCGAAGATGAAAGCCGCGGCGCGGTCGATCAGGCGGTCGGCATCTATGTTGACGGTGTCTATATCGGCCGGTCTGTCGGATCCCTGTTCGATGTGGTCGACCTGGAATCGATCGAAGTCCTGCGTGGCCCACAAGGCACGCTGTATGGCCGCAACACAATTGGCGGCGCCATCAAGCTGACCTCAGTCAAGCCGCAGTTCGAGAATGGCGGTAAGCTGAGCGCCACATTCGGGAACTTCAATCGGCAGGAATTCAAGGCGACCGCGAATATCGCCATTTCGGATCAAACCGCGTTCCGCTTTACCGGCTTCTCGCGGACCCGTGACGGGTTCCATGAATTGCGCCCGAACGGGCCACTCGCCAGCAATGCGAGAGACGATGTTGGCGCGCTCGATACGCAAGCGTTCCGGGCCTCGCTCTATCATGAATTCAATGAAGACTGGAGCGTCCTGGTCGCCGTGGATCATACCAATGATGGGTCGGATCCGATTCCGGATTCTGCGGCGCCCGGGAATGATGCCGACAATGATATCTTCACGATTGAGCCATTGCCAGGCACAACCTGTCCTGCCTCTGGCCTGCTGCCACTTGGCTGTTTCTCTGACTATGCTCAGGAGCTGGAAAGCACCGGCGTCATGGCGCGTGTTGAAGGTGTTGTCGGCGGCCTGGATTTCACATCCATCACTGCCTATCGCGAACTTGAAGACGAGTTGAGCACACGTATTGGCTTCCCGTATCTGCAGGAAACCGATCAGCATCAATTCAGCCAGGAATTCACGATTGGTCAGACCGGGCAAAGTGCGATCGACTGGATTGCCGGGCTCTATCTGTTCCGGGAAGATATCGCGCTTGATACAGTCTTCATTTTCCCATTCTCCATCGACTCGACCACCAGTTCAGTCGCCGTGTTCGGTCAGGGGACTTACAATGTGAATGATCAGCTTGCGATCACAGCCGGCGCACGTGCAACTGTCGATGACAAGGATTTTGATGGCGTCGGACCGTTCGGCTTTGCCCGGACCGACGATGCAGAGTTTGAGAATGTCAGCTACACGATTGGCGCCGACTATCGCTTCAATGATGACATTCTCGGCTATGCAAAATACTCAACCGGCTTCAAGTCAGGTGGCTGGTCGCCGGACGCATTTAGCGGCACTGCCGTCTTCCTGCCGGTGGATGAAGAAACGCTGGATTCGTTTGAAGTCGGCATCAAGTCGGACTGGAATGATACATTCCGCCTCAACGTTGCGGCCTTCTTCAACCAGTATGAAGGTCTGCAAATCGGTGCGACTGTCCCCGGCCTCGGCTTTACGCGTTTCAATGTCGACGAGACAGAGATTGCCGGCATCGAGGTCGAAGGCGTCTGGCAAGTCACGGACAATTTCCAGCTGAATGGTAATCTCGGTCTGCTGGATGCGGAATATACGTCCCTGACCGGTGATCAGGCCCGCGGCCTGAGCAATAATGGCGCAGGGTGTCCAGCCGGCGTCGACCCGGCGGTCGATGCGCAAGTGATCGATTGTGCTCTGGGCCTCGATCTGAAGAATGCTCCAGAATACAAGGCAACGATCGGCGCGCTGTATACCCAGCCTGTCTATCAGGGCGAGTTGATCCTGTCGGCGGATGCGAGCTTTGAGGATGATAGCTGGAGCCTGGTGGCGAATTCGCCGGCACATGCGTTCATCGAGATTGATACGCTGATCAATGCGCGTCTGAAATATGCCGATGATCGCGGCTGGTCAGTTGCTGTCTTCGGACGCAACTTGACGGATGAAGAATATTATCGCGCTTCGTCCGCCAGCTCATTCACGACCTATGCTTCTCCACCGCTCGAATATGGTGTCGAGCTCGGAGTTGAGTTCTAGGACGATGAACTTCATCGCAACCAAATTGGCAGCCCCGGTGTTCGCACTGGGGCTGTTTGCGTCTTGCCAGGCGGGGCTTGAGACAGGCGCCGTCGCGGAGGTTACACCACCGCCTGAAGTCTTGCCGTCCCCTGTCACAAGCGCGCCCTGGATCATGGCGACAGCCAGCGTGTCTGACCTGGATCAGACGGCGCGCTTCTTTCAGGAGATCGGCCAATATGAAACCGTCTATCGCGGTCCGCTCGACCGCGCTGAAATCGACACGCTGGACTTGCCAGATGGCGCTTCAGGTGAAGTTCTGACTCTGAGAGCACCCGGCAGCGATGCCGGCTTCGTTCGCCTGATCCAGTTTGATGATGCGGGGCGCAAGGTGCCGACCCGACCAGGTGCCCGCGCCTGGGATACGGGCTGTTTCTGGTCCTTCATGGTCCGGGCTTATGATCTGGAGGGTGTCTATGATGATGCCATTGCCATGGGGTGGGGCACCGAGACCCCGATCGCACCTCTGTCCTTCAATGGATCAGAACTGAACATTGTCGTGTTCAAAGGTCCTGATGGATTACAGGTCCAGGCCTATGAGCGATTGAACCGGCCCATTCCTGAAGGGTTCACGCCCTTTGAGCGGCTCAGCCGGCCTTTCAACATCATGCAGATGACCCGCGATCGCGAAGCGGTTCGGGTGTTGATGGAAGATGTACTCGGCTTCGAACGGGTCTGGTATGGTCCACCTTACACGGATGACGCGCCCACCCTGATGCCGCTTGGCATTCCGCAAAACCTGACCACCAGCGTGCCGTACAAGGCCGGTATCTTCACGCCGCAGACGCAAACGCTGTACGGGCGAATGGAGTATATCGAAATTGATGGCCTGGATGGCTTTGACTATGCTGACCGGTGCCAGGCGCCTAATCTTGGTTGGCTGTCCGTAACTTATCCGGTCGAGTCGGTTGAGGCGGCAAAGACGATGATCGAAGGGCGCGGTTGGCCGATCGCGCAAGATGTTTACGCGACCGATCGGCCGTCCGTCGGGGCGGTGGATGTGTTTTCAATCAAGGCACCAGATGGCGCCACGATTGAGTTTGTTGAAGCAAAATAGGGGAGCGCAGATGCGGATTCTGTTCCTTTTAATGCTGGGTTGGGGCGCTGTCGCGGCGTGTCAAAGCCCGTCCGTCACGCGTTCTCCATTAGACGCACAGGCGCCGTCGACGACGCAGCGCTTGTTTGTGGATGGTGACTATGGGCAAGTTCACGTGCGCATCGCATCCCCGCCAGATCGTGCGACCGAAAAACCGCCGCTCTTATTGCTGCACCCCTCCCCATACTCGTCAGCATTCTATCTCGACTTCATGGCTGAGATGTCTTCGGATCGATTTGTGATTGCCATGGATACGCCAGGCTTTGGCGATTCAGATCGGCCGCCAACGCCGCCAAGCATTGCCGATTATTCCCGAAGCGCACTGCGCACCTTGCGGGAGCTCGGCGTCTCTGAACCGGTTGATGTGCTGGGCTATCATACCGGCACCCTGATCGCGGTTGAAATGGCGATCAATGATCCGCAGCAGGTTCGCCGTCTGGTCTTGCCCGGCGTGCCCTTCTTCACCGGCGACGCGCAAAAAGCCGCTTATGACCAATACGCCAAGCCAGATACGCTGGATCCATCCGGTTCGCATCATGACAGCAAATGGGCTTTTGCCAGCGGTGGATTGCAATATGGCATGTCGCTCGATCGCGCGCAGGAACACTTTGCGGATCTCGTGCAGGCCATGCCTGAAAGCGGGCACGCTTATTATGGGGTGTTCAGCTATCCCGGCGAAGCTCAGTTGCCAAAGCTGACTCAGCCGAGCCTGTTTATCGCGCCGACGGGAAGCCTGCTGGAAGAAACACGTGCGGCGCAGGCGATCACGCCGAATAGCAAGCTGGTCATCCTGTCGGAATATCCGCACAATGTCTTCGATCTGGGCGTGCCGTTCATGGCGGATCTGGCGCGAGATTTCCTGGACGACTAAGGCGCGGTTCAAGCCAGGCTGGAGAGGATCGCGGCCGCGGTCGTCTCCGCATTCTCATCCAGAACCGACCGACTGATCTCCAGCAGCTCAACCAGTTTGCAATCCGGGATCATGTCCGCCGCACGGCGCGAGGGGTCGAGCAGGGACGACTGGGTCGCGATGATGGTCGCATTGGCGTTGAGCGAAGACAGGCTGGTTTCCACGTCATAAGTGAAGGCGGCGTGAAAGGTGGCATTCATGCGCGGGCCATTGCCGACCGTGTCCGCGAACATGGCCAGACTGTGCGCCAGAGGCTGCGTCTCGAGCCGCTTGGTCACCGCCATGTCCCAGGCCTTGGCGAGGCTCTCGAGATCGGGTGAAAGCTCAAAAGGTTTGCCGACCATGGGCAAGTATTTGGCGCGCGTCTCCGGATCGAAAGCGGGGGCATCGACCATGATGACGTGATTGATCGCCTCCGGCGCTTGCCGCTTCACCTCGGCGGCCACCAGACAGCCGGAATGGAACCCCAGCACATCGACTGGACCCTCCCCGGACAGATCAGCGATGACAGCAAGCATAGAGGCAGCGTAGGCCTCGATGGAAGTGTGCGGGCTGCCACCATCGGATCCGGCTTGCCCGGGATAGTCGGGCGCTATGACTCGGCGGTCCCTGGCCAGGTGCGGCAACAGGGTGGCATAGGCGATCGATCCAAACGGAGCCGGCGAGAAGCAATAAAGATCGGCTTGCTGAGCATCGCCTGAGGGGGTCGCCATGCGCCAATGGATCTGGCCTTCCGGCCCGTCGGAATAGCCTTTGCGGATCGTCATGTGGAGGCGCTTTCCGTCTGCGCATCGCCATTCATGCGATTCATTTGGGCGACATAGAGTTTGTATATGACCGGCAGCAGCAGGATCGGGATGATCCCATAGATGACCGGTACGACTGCGATGGCCAGGTTGAGATTCCCTTCGCCAAACACTCGGGAAGAGAGCGAGCCAACCGTCGGGATTCCGAGCCAAAGACCGGCCATGGAAATGGCCATATAGTAGAGGGCTAACACTTGCCCGCGAATCTGCGCGGGTGTGATGAGCAGTAACGCTGTGACTCCCACGCCCGAAACCATGCCGATTCCAACCGTATTCACACATAACACAGCGTAGGCGGTCCAGCCGGTCGGCATGAACATCGCAATCACTCCGGTAGGTACCATGATCAACAGTCCCGCGGCCATAATCCGAAATGGAGCGTCGCGCATTCCAGCCTTTGTCCAACGGTCAGATAGATACCCCCAGAGTAATATGTTAGCTGGGCCGATTATCAAAAGCGCGGTCGCATTGACGATAGCATAATACTCGGTCTCCCAACCCCATACCCGCGTAAAAGTCGATGCCAGGAAGCTTTGGCTATATGCGATGATTGTCATGACGCATACAATGGAAACGAACCCAAGATAGGTGCCCCAGTGCTGACCTATGTAGCTCAGTGCGTCACCGACGCCGTTACCTTTTAGGGAGTTATCTTCGACCGTTGTCAGTCGACGATCTGGCTCACCGATAAAAAAGAACCACACCGCGACCAATAGGCCAGGCAAGCCGATCATGAAGAAAGCCATTTGCCAAGGTGCTAACAGTCCCAATAAAGGCACTTCTACTCCTTGAGTTGATTTGGCCCAGATTAGAATTCCACCACCTAGAAAGCCAGCAACACTCGCTCCAATGACAAGTGCCATCGTATAAAACGCAATCGGCTTTCCGCGCTCTTCCGGCGGGAAACTGTCACCGATCATCGAAAACGCCGCCGGGCTCAGCGTAGCTTCGCCTGCGCCGACGCTGAGCCGGGCCATGAACATTTGCCAGAAATTCTGCGCGACGCCCGAGAAGGCGGTTGCAATTGACCAGAAGGCCACGCCGATTCCGACCAGCCAGGTGCGTCTGACACGATCGACCAGCCAGCCAATGAACAGGCCAGACGTCGCATAAACCAGAGAGAAAGCGGGCCCGAGAATCCATCCTATATGTTCGTCCGTCAGGTTCAAATCCGCCTTGATCGGCTCAATCAGCAGCTCGATGATTTTGCGGTCGGCATAGCTGAACACATAAGCGACCGTCAGCGCGATCACGAGGATCCAGCCTTTATTGGCGGGTGGATAGGGTTTCGACTCCGTCATGCTTGTATCGGTCATGCCGCCGCCTCCAAAATGGTATAAATGACCACCAGATTGTCATCAAAATCGACAATGCCGATCTCGCGCCCGATGCGGCCATCATTGGTTACCAGGCGCTCTTCCGGATACACGGTCAGACCCAGCGCTTTCGCGCCTGCGATGATCGCATCTGGATCTGCCACGTCCAGCACGATGGCGCTGCGGCGCGGGGCTGGGACCGGGGGCAAGGGCACGCCCTTGATCTCGGTCAGGGCCATGACGCGGACCTGATCGCGGGTCGACAGCGTGCAAAAGCCGAGCTCGGCGCCGTCCGGGATGTTGAACACCGAAATGGAATAGCTGTCCGGATTATGGCCCTTCGTGAAGGCCACTTTGAACCGCAACACGTCACGATAGAAAGTGAGCGCGCGCTCGAGGTCGGCGACCACAAAATTGCCGCGTTGAAAACGAATGTCTGGTTTGTCGCTCATCGTATCTGTCCCTTATATCCAATCTGTAGGTTCACCGCGCACGCGGCAAAGCTGTTTGCCGACATTCTGCCCGGTATAGAGTCCGGCCAGGGCGGCTGGCATATGTTCAAATCCATCGGTGATCTGCTCGACCGGGCGGACCCGTCCGTCCTGAATCCAGCCAGTCATTTCTCCCATGGCGCGATCCCAGTCGGCAAGATGATTGTAGACAAAGAAGCCGCGCATCTGGCTGTCTGTCCGCCGCAGCCGTGTATAATTCGGCAGGGGATAAGCGCGGTCGCGGGTATATTCGCTGATCGAGCCGCACAGTACGATCCGGGCGCGCAGCGAAAGATGATCCATCGCGGCGTCGAGGATCTCCCCGCCGACATTGTCAAAGTAAAGATCAAGCCCTGCAGGAAGCGACGCCGCGATGGCCGTCGCAATGTCTTCTGACTTGTAATCAATTGTGCGCGCGCAGCCGAGTTTTTGGGCGAGGGCGCATTTCTCGGGCCCACCCGCAATGCCGACCACGTCGCCGCCTGAGATCTGGGAGGCGAACTGGAGCACCAGCGAGCCCACCCCGCCAACCGCCCCGGACACCAGAACCGTCTCGCCTGGCCTCGGTTCACCGACATTGAAATAGCCAGCCCAGGCCGACAGTCCGGTCATGCCGAGCGCGCCGAGGCCGAGCGAGGCGCTCAATCCGTTTGGCGGCATGGCGCGAAACTTCTCGCCTGGCGTCATGGCGGAGACTTTATAGGTTTGCCAGCCGAGCTGACCTTGCACGACTTGTCCTTCGCGCCAGTCCGGATGCCGTGACTGGACCACCTGGGCGACGCCGCGGCCATGCAGGACATCGCCAATATCCAGCGGGGCTTCGCCGGCAAAGGACTCACCACTCATATATCCGCGCATGACCGGGGCGAGGCTGAGATAATGCGTTTTGAGCAGGACTTGACCGGGCTGCAGATCTGGAATGTCGGCCTCGCGCCAGGCGAAGTCTTGCGGACGAACATTGCCGTCAGGCCGCCGCGCCACGGTCCATTTCTGGATGCGCTGGTCGTCGACTTTCAGGCCGGCTGCAAGATCGTCAAACGTCTGCATCCCTGCGCTCAGTCGTGGATTTTGACGGTTTGATTGACCTCAAAAAAGTAACCATCGAGGTCCCAGAAGGAACAGCCAATCATGTCCTTGACCTTGCCGTCAGCGCCGGTCACGGACCATTCCCGCGGCTCGCAGTGAATGCGGCTGCCCAGGGATCGCGCGCGCTCCAGGGCGCCGCGCGCATCTTGTGAGGCGACAACGAAGATTGGGGCCCCAAACTTGATCTCGGTCGGTAATTCTGCAGGCGCATCCATTTTCGGATCCAACCATTCGAGCAAGCCAATCATGCCAATCAGATCGTGATTGGCCTTCAATATGATCAATCGTGTCCGGTCGCCCTTTTTGCCAGCCGCCAGTTGTTCGCCGGACAGAGTGAAAGGCGTGTCCATCCACCGATCCATGCCGAAGACCTGCTCGTACCATTCCGCGGCGCGATCGCCGTCCCGCACGAGAAGCGTGGTGCGTTTAATGTCATCCGTCAATTGATATATCCTTTCCCATTGAGCCTGTTCTAACGCTGGAACGGCCCAATTGGAAAGGACTAATTTTGAAGGTTGCGATTGACCCGAGTGCGCCTAGTTCGAGAAAGCGAGATCGACAGAGCGTGCCACCGGTTTCAGGAAGTATTCCGCGATCGACCGGCGACGTGTGACGATCTCGGCCGAGACGGTCATTCCTGTCGCCAACTGCCCGACATAGCGGCCATTGCCGATGGTCGGCTCAGCGAAATTCACCCGGGCGAGGAAATAGACTTCGCCCGTCGTCTCATCGATAAATGTACCTGGAGAGAGAAAGGCAATCTCGCCTTTGACCTTGCCAAACCGGTTCGGGTCGAAGGTTGAAATGACGAGTTCGGTTTCCTGTCCGATATGCACATTGGCAATGTCCTGGGGCAGGATTTGTACTTCCGCGATCAAGGGCGCATCGGCCGGGAGAATGTCGAACAGAACCTCGCCGCGGCCAACCACACTGCCTGTACCCGCCAGGTGGATTTTCTTGACCCGGCCATCGGTGGGCGCTGTGACGGTCATATTGTCGGCGATGAAGTTGAGCGACTCAAGCGGCTCCTGCAATTCGGCCAATTGCGCGGCAATCTCGGTTCGCTTGGTCGAGGCCTCACGGCGGAAGGCTGCGCGCAATTTGTTGAGTTCAGATTGCAGGCGGGAAATGTCGGCCTCTGACTGTTCGGCGCGGGCGCGCGCTTCGTTCAGGGCTTCTTCCGCATTGAGCCAGCTTGATTGCGCGTCGAGGAATTGCAGGCGGGATGTGAATTCCTGCGCATATAGTGTTTCCTGGATTTCGAATTGCTCTCGCGCGGCATTCGCCTGTTGTTGTTTCGAAGCGATGTTTGTTGTTGCAGTATTGCGTTCGGTCTCCGCCACGCGCAATTGCTGCTCCAGAGCGCGACGACCCGCTGAGTGTTCCGCGATGGATTGAGCGTAGAGGGTTTCTTCCTCATTCACCAGAAGCTGCCAGGCCGCGGAGAACCGAGTGAAGTCTGGCGCCCGATTTTCCAAAATGGCGTCGAGGCGTTCAGCAGCGATTTCGAGAGACACGTTTTGCGCGGTCAGTTTCTGCAACTCGCCACGAGACGTCTCGGCACGCAGTTTCAGCAAGGGCTCACCCGCCGACACCATCTGTCCTTCAGCGACATAAAGTGTTTCGACAATGCCGCCTTCAATGTGGGACAGCTCATAAAGGGGACTGCTCGGCACAATCTCACCGGCAGCAACGGAAAGCTCCCGTACTTTGGCAAAGTTCGCCCAGACCAGAAGCGCAAAGATGAGCGCACTGATCGTGAAGATGAGCGTGCGGGAATAGACCGGGTCCGGCCCCTCTTCCAGTTCAATCGGAAGAGCGAGGCGCGTGCGCTTGCTGACAGTTTCCAGCTTTTCCTGTGTCATGCTTTGCTCCCTGCCTGGGCCGCTTGCCCAGCATTGTTTGAAGTATAGGTCGTCAAGAATTTCGGGACGATTTCGTCCGGTGTGTCGAACCCGGCGACCATGCCGTCCTCGATCCACAGCACCTTGTCAGCCAGGCGCATCAAGCTTGGGCGGTGCGTCGTCATGATAATGGTCGAGACGCCGCGTCCACGTTCCAGTTCAGCCTTCAGCGCCGCTTCGCCGCTATAATCGAGCGTGTCTGCCGGATTGTCGAGAATGCGAATGGCCGATTTCTTGATGAAGGCGCGGCAGAGTGAGATCCGGCTGGTCAGGGCGTCCGGCCAGGCCAGGAGATTCTGGTGGCTCATCCGCGTCTCGAGCCGCTCTGGCAGATCCTTGCCATAATAGGCGTCCAGGCCGAAGCGCTGGGCGATGGCTTCAATGTCGGCATCCGAGGCCTCCGGGCACGCAAGCCGGATATTCTGGGCGATGCTGCCATGATAGAAGTCAGCGACTTCCAGAGCGGTGCCTGTATTCTGGCGCCAGGCGCCCATATTGACCTGCCGCAGGTTGATACCGTCCACACGTACCAGACCGGATTGCGGCTGATAAAGGCCCATCAGAGTCTTGACCATGGTCGTCTTGCCGGCGCC
>JBCCCT010000066.1:0-17134 GCA_039033355.1 Pseudomonadota bacterium
GGCGGCTGGTTAAGCATGGCCTTTGCGATCGCGAATTTCTTCATGATGCCGATATTAGGCGGTCTGTCAGACCGTTATGGACGACGGCCGGTCCTGCTCGCCTCGATTGCCATGCTTGGGGTCGACTTGTTGATCATGGGTCTCGCGCCAACTCTGGCCATCCTGTTCATTGGCCGCTTCCTGGGCGGCATGTTCTCGGCCACCTATTCGGTCGCGAATGCCTATATCGCAGATGTTACCGAGCCAGAGGAGCGCGGCAAGGCCTTTGGCATGATGGGCGCCGCCTTTGGATTTGGCTTCATCCTGGGTCCAGTTTTTGGCGGCCTGCTCGGCGAACTGAACCCGCGCCTGCCTTTCTTCGTCGCGGCCGGGATTTGCGGCCTCAACTTCCTTTATGGCCTGTTTATTCTGCCAGAGAGCCTGCCAGAAGAAGATCGCCGCGATTTCGTGATCACCCGCGCCAATCCGTTCGGCACGATGGTACATTTTTCCAAGGTCCCGCGGGTCGCCTGGTTCATTGTCGCCATTGGCCTGTTTCAAATTGCGCATGCGGTCTATCCCTCGACCTGGAACTTCCATGGCGAGATCCGTTATGACTGGTCGGAATTTGAAATTGGTCTGTCCCTCGCCGCGGTCGGTGTCGGCTCGGCGGTCAGTCAGGCCTTGTTGACCGGCTGGCTGATCCAGAGGTTCGGAGCCATGCGCGCCGGGATGATCGGCTTGTTCATGAATGCGGTCGCCCTCTTGCTCTTCGCCTTCGCAGAGGCGCCGTGGATGGCCTATGCGGTGATCTTCGTGTCGGCGATTGGCGGCGTGGCGATGCCCGCCATCAATACGATCACATCAACGCTGACCCCGCGCAATGCGCAAGGCGAGCTACAGGGCGCGCAGGCCAGCATGATGGCCTTCACCCTGATTTTCAGTCCAGTGCTGATGACCCAGACGCTGAAATATTTCGCCAATTTGCCGGACGGGCATCCATTTCAGACGGGCGGGGCCGCTTTCCTACTCGGGGCCATCATTACGGCACTGGCCTTCATCCCGTTCCTGATCGGGGTCGGCATCAATCGCCGCGCCATTCAGCAAGCCGCGAGCGAACCCGCGGCGGCCGAATGAGACGGGCGACCGCGAACGGTCGCCCTGATCCGTTTTTGAAAGCTGCTATTTGGCGCGGGTCACCATCCCGATAATGCCGCCAATGATGCCGCCGCCAACGCCGCCATTCAGGAAGCTGCTAATCATGCCCATCAAAGCTTCATTGCCGAGCAGAGACTGAAATCCGACGCCAGCGGCGCCCATCCCGTATCCACCGGCCAGACCGCCAATGATCCCGGCAATCGCGCCGGTTCCCCCTTTTCCGCCCAGCGCCTTCGAGACGATCGGTCCAAGGACCGCGCCGCCAACACCGTTCAAGATGAGTGGAATGAATTGCTCCATTTTTGTGCCCTCCCTAGGCTATTTGCGGGGCCTGTGTTCAGGTCTCCCGGCAATAAGCGACCAGAAATTGCAAAATCTGCCAAGGCCCCTCGCGCAGCGAGAGAGTCTGGGTTAGGCAGAGCCATGCCTGAGTCCAAGCCTGCTCTATTCCTTGATCGCGACGGGGTCATCAATGTCGATCATGGCTATGTCGATCGCATTGCGGACTGGCAGTGGATCGACGGCGCGCAGACCTGTATTGCCCGATTCAGGGCGCGCGGCTGGTTCGTCTTCGTGGTCACCAACCAGTCCGGAATCGCCTTTGACCATTACAGCCAGGCCGATATGGATGCGGTCCACGCGCACATGGTGTCCGGCCTGTCCGAGGCGGGCACCGAGGTCGATGCGATTTATGCCTGTCCGTTTCACCCGGAGGGCACCAATCCGCAATTTCGAAAAGACTCATTTGATCGCAAGCCAAAGCCCGGAATGCTGCTTCAGGCGATGGCTGACTTTCCCGTAAAACGCGAAGCCAGTTTCCTGATTGGCGACAAACAGACCGACATTGATGCCGCTCATGCCGCCGGAATTGGCGGTTTCCTGTTCAAGGGCGGCAATCTCGCAGACTTTGCTGAATGGGCCCTGGCCGGATTTGAGGATGGCGCACGATGAAGACAATAGGCATGATTGGCGGTGTCAGTACCGAAGCCACCTTGATCTATTACAAGACGATCAATGCCAAGGTGCGCGAACGACTGGGCGGCTATCACAGCGCCGACATGCGCATCCATTCGGTCAATTTCCATGATTATAATGGCGCCCATGAAACGCGCGACTGGCCGTTCATTCGCGCTGGTTTTGACCAGGCCGCCAAGGGCTTGAAGACGTCCGGCGCTGATGTCCTGGTACTGGCCTGCAACACGCTGCACACGGTGGCGGACGCGATTGAAGGGGCGACGGATCTGCCTTTCCTGCACATTGTCGATGCTTGCGGCGCCCGGCTGCAGGCAGATGGCCGGAGCAAACCTGGCCTGTTCGGGACGGCCTATACGATGGCGCAACCCTATTTCGTCGATCGCCTGACCGAGACGACGGGCATGGTCCCGCTGCTGCCTGATGCCGACACGCAAAAGGAATTGAGCCGGATCATTTTCGAAGAACTGACCCATGGCATCGTGACTGAGGCCAGCGTCGCCTATTATGAGGCGGCCATTCAAACGCTGAAGGATCAGGGCTGTGACAGCATCATACTCGGCTGTACTGAGCTTGGCATGCTGATCACCGAGGAGAACAGCCCATTGCCGCCATATGACACCGCGCTTATTCACTGCGAGGCGATTGTAGACTGGATCCTGTCCGACACACCAGACTGAGTATAGTCTGAGCCTATTAGGCCGATACTATTCTCTTAGTAGACACAGACGAAAATTGCCCCACATCCCATGGCGAGGATCCGGGACGGTCAAGACGAGGGAAAATCCATGCGATATGCGATTCTGGCAACAGCATTTGCCGCGACAACGCCGCTGGCAATGGCACAGAATACAGGCGGCATCTTTCCGCCAATGGTCAATGAGGGTCACAAATCGGCGCAATATCGCGTCACTTATGATCCGGACTCCGAAGGCCTGTCCCAGCGGGTCCACTATCAACAGGCCATCAATGGCAATCTGATGTGGCGCGGCCTGGTCTCGGCCCGCAAGACCGATGAGTCCGATGTGGATTTCGATTTCGTCCAGGCCGAATTGTTCTGGGAGCTCAGCGATGATGACGATGCCTGGAAAACCGGTTTTCGCTTTGATGCCCGGATCCGGGACGATGATCGTCCCGGCCTGATCGGGGTCCACTGGACCAATCAGTTCCCGGTCACCGAAAACTGGAATGGCCGGTTCGTCGCGCTGTCCGCCTTCGATGTTGGCAATGATGCCCGCGATGGCGTCTTTCTGCAGACGCGTGGCAATCTGTTCACGCGCCTTCAGTCAGGACAGACTGTGGGGGTCGAGTTGTTCAACGCCTATGGATCAACCGATGAAATCCTGGATCTGGACAAGCAAGGCCATTCTATTGGTCCGTTTGCCAGTTTTCCGGTCTCGGACAATTTCAGTCTGTTCACCGGCGCCCTGTTCGGGCTAACCGATGCGAGCGCCGACGCGGAATTGCGACTCTGGATTACCCGCGGTTTTTAAGCGGTTTCAGGGTTCGGCCGTTCAGGCCGCCCATGCGACAGACTTCCATCCACTCATCCTTCAGGACGGGTTGTACTGACAGGCGCATGCTGGTGACCAGTGACATCGCGGCGAGGGTTTCATTTGCCTTGACCGCTTTCAGCGACACCGGCGTCGGCATGTCGGCCAGCGCCCGGATGTGGACGCAATCCCAGCGTTCATCATCGGTCGTGGAGTCCGGAGCACTTTCGGCTGAAACCTCAACAATGCCAACCACTTCCAGGCCTTCGTTTGAGTGATAGAAAAACCCGCGATCGCCAATTTTCATCTCGCGCATATTGTTGCGCGCCTGGTAATTGCGGATGCCATCCCATTCCTCGCCGGCATCGCCCTTGGCCTTTTGCTGATCCCAGCTCCACTTGAAAGGCTCAGATTTGAACAGCCAGTATTTCATGCGCGCTCCTCAACGTTTGGGGGAGCATTTAGGTCGCTTTGGCAGCGGCGTCCATGCCTGGCTGATCATTGCCATCGGTTTGTCGCAGGCGGCCTTTGGCGGATCGATTACGGCCCTCGGCCGGTTTCAACCCACCCGCGAGACCAAGCCCGATGGGTGGCATGTTTCCGTACACGGATTCATGTTGATCCGCTTTGATCAGAAAGGTTTCGTGCCAAATGCCGACATCGCCATTGCTGCCAATCGCCTTGTTGAAGGCACGCCAGGCGGGAAGATGTGCATTATCGCGATTGACCGAATAGGCATGTAAATGGTCGAAACTGCGCCAATACTGGACGAGATACGGACTGCGCAGGCTGAAAAACGTCTTGGCGTGCAACAGGCCAAGATCCGGATTCTTGCCCAGCTCAATCAGCATTTTCGGCATCGCTGAAAAGACCGGGAACCATTTCCAGACCTTCCACAATTTGTGAATCCGCATGCCTATCAGGAAGACGACAAAGTCGCCTTCGATTGCTGCCGTCATCCGTCCTTCAATCGGCTTTGCCATTGTCTGCCTCCAGGGATCATGTTACTTCATCCATATCATTTACTTTATATGGTGTAAAGTGTACTATTATGTCTGAAGCGCTGCATCCTTCTTCCTTTATTGTGCTCGGCCTGGTCGACCGGTTTGGCGATGCCACATCCTATGATCTGAAGAATTGGGCCGATGGCTCGATTGGCTATTTCTGGACCTTCTCCCGCGCTAGCCTGTACAAGGAGCCAGCCCGTCTGGTGGCGCTTGGCTTGCTGTCGGAACGCCAGGAAGAGTCAGGCCGTCGTCGCCGCCTCTATGCGATCACCCCGGCTGGCAAGGCGGCCCTCGCCGACTGGTTGGCGGACTCGAATGACCAGCCCACAGAGATTCGCGATCTCGGCCTGCTCAAACTCTATTTCGCCCAGAGCGGCGATCAGGCGGCCCTTGATACGCTGATTCAGGATCAGATCGCCGCGCACAAAACACGCCTCGCCACCTATCGCCAGCTCGAACAGGAATTATCGGCCAATCCGGATTACCGGTTCTACGCCGCCGCGCTGGCTATGGGCCTGAAATATGAGGAAATGTCGGTGGCCTATTGGCAAGGACTGACCAGGGCCAGGCTAAAGGTGGACTAGGCGCGGCGTCGCCCACTCTTGCGACAGGCTCGCGAGACCAGCGGCTCAAGCGCATCCCACCGCTTGTATCGCCGCAGATCTGGACCGGCCCCGAGCCAGGCATCTTCAAACGCTTCGCGCGACTCCGGATCGCTGAGAATGGGCAGAAGCGGATCAACGCTGACGCGGATGGTGAACAGCACGGTTTTGGTCGCATTCAGTTTCCGGATGGTCTGACGCTCCACGCGCAAGTGCAGGTCGTCCAGCTGTTTGCCCGCGACGGTTGGCCGATCCGGCGTATAGCGTTTCTCGCTGGCCTGAACCGTCCAGTTAAACCGTTCGAGCACGACATCCGGCTTGAGCCCGGTAAAGATCCGCGCCACACGCGGCGACAGATCTGTTTCGCCGCCCGGCACGGGGCCGTGCAATCCAGCCAGATCGAGCCCGATCCGCTCCGGCAAGGTCCAATAGGTTGGCGCACACAAGACCCCGCCAATCAGCCGCCAGTCGCCAGGATGATATTCCTGCATCAGGCAGAGATCATCTGACACGATGGAGGCGGCTTCCTCCAACGCCGTCGGCATGCTCTGGTTCGGCACCTGCCCGGTCGCAGAGATGATCAGCTCCAGCGCTTCTTCCGCGGCATCCCCGGACGTGTCGCCGGCCACGACATTGGCCCGCATCATTTTCAGGATCAGACATTTGTCGCGCAACCAGGCTTCGGCTTCGGTGTCCGGGCTCAGCCACTGGGCCGCTGGGATGGGCTTCAGACCCGGCTCAAAGCCGGGAACGCCATGCGTGAAGGGAAGATAAGGGGGCGTGCGCGCACTAAGCGACACGCGCGCGGCCCCAGGAGGCAAAGCCGGCAATTTTCGGTGTGTTCGGCAAATACATGGTCTCATGCTGATCCAGGACAAAGCCTTCCTGTTCCAGCATCTGTTTGGTGTCGCGGGTCAGGTGACAGCCACCCGCGATCCTTTTCCACACCGGTTCGATCCGTCTTTGCCATTTGGCGACGCCTTCATCCGGGGCCAGGCCATGTTCGGAATACAGGATCTTGCCATCGGGTTTGAGCACGCGCCGGACTTCCTGCAAGGCGGACTGCCAATCCGGAATGGTGCACAGAACGAAGGTCACCACAGCGGTATCAACGCTGTTTGAATCCAGCGGCACGGCTTCCGCGCCGCATTGATGCAGGTCGCCGGAATAGGCAAAATCGCCTTCTTCCCAGGCTTCCTTGGCGCGTTCAAGCATCGGCGCGTGCGGTTCAATCGCGTGCAAGTGCGAGACCTTATCCGGATCATAATAAGCGAAATTGGTGCCGCAGCCGCAGCCAATCTCCAGCACGACGCCATCGGCTTGCGGCACAGTCTTCTGACGTTGTTTCATCATGGGTTTGGTCGAACAGCCGCAAGCGATTAGCTTTGGCATGACATATCGATCCCAGAGTCCAAACATGGCGTTACTCCACCCCGCCCAGTCTTGCTTGCGCCGCCGGATTGGCAGGGCGCAGCACGAGCGCGCTTTGCGTGATTGAAACTTCGTACTTCAAACCATCGGCCATGGGCGCATAGACGGCTGAGCCGAAACTTGCATCCTTTTGACTGGTGCCGAACCCAAATCGTCCGCCTTGATCCTTGGCCAGGGCATAGACGTCGAGGCCGGGGTTTTCGTAGAGCTGAATGCCCGTACTGGTCGCTTCACTGACGGCCTCGGTGATGTAGCGACGCGAATAGCGTCCTTCGAGGAAGTCCAGCCGATAGACGCTGTCATAGCCCAGCATCTGCGACATCGGTTTGAACGTGATGACCTGCGCGCCGAGGGCGAATTGATCACCCTTGATCTCATTGATGATCCGGATCTCGTCATCTGGCAGGGTCAGGGTCACGCTATACGTGTTCTCGGTATTCGGTGTTGCATCAAAGCTGACCTCGGCAACGACGCGCTCATAAGTCAGACGTTTATAGGTTTGCAGGTTGAGGCCGACAAAAGTGCCAATTCCGGCCGCGCCCAGAAAACCGATCCCGAACAGGAAGCGCAAACCGCCTGCCGCGAGCCGCAATTTCATCAGACGGCCAAGTCCGGCAAAACTCAGCATCAGACCGACCACGCCGGCCAGGGCTGGCAATACCCACCAGATCAAACCCATACGTCACCTCCTTTGCGCCGCCCCTTAAGGCGCTGTGACAGGAACTATATCAGTGGATAAAGAATTCGCGAGGGTTGAGTTACAGGGCTCCCCTTTTACCGCCAAATTCGCTAGCACCGGAACATGACAGATTTGAACGCCCTGATCGCCGCTTTGCCGAAAGCCGAACTCCACCTTCACCTGGAAGGGAGCCTGGAACCGGAACAGCTGATGCAATTCGCTGCCCGTAACCAGGTCGACATCCCCTTCCAGACTCTGGACGAGGTCAAGGCGGCCTATGATTTCTCCAACCTGCAGGATTTCCTCGATATTTATTATCAGGGCATGTCGGTTCTGCAGACCGAAGCTGATTTTCATGATCTGACTGATGCCTACCTGCAGCGCTGCCAGGCGGACAATGTGCGCCATGTCGAAGTGTTTTTCGATCCACAAGGGCATACGGAACGCGGCCTGCCCTTCAGCACACCGATAGAAGGCATTCTATCCGCCCTCGATGCGGCGAAGGACAAATATGGCATCACTTACAAATTGATCATGTGTTTCCTGCGCCACCTGTCCGAGGCGGATGCATTCGCTACTCTAGAGCAGGCTGAACCCTATCTGGACCGTATTCACGGGGTCGGCCTGGACAGTTCCGAACTCGGCCATCCGCCGTCAAAATTCGCCCGGGTCTTTGCCGCGGCGCGCGAAAAGGGGCTGAAACTGGTCGCGCATGCAGGCGAAGAAGGCCCGCCGGAATATGTCGTGGAAGCGCTGGACCTGCTCGAGATTGACCGCATCGATCATGGCAATCGCCTGCTCGAAGACGAGGCTCTGATCAGCCGTGTGATAGAAGCCGGCCTGACGCTGACTGTTTGCCCGCTCTCCAACCTGTCGCTTTGCGTCGTCGATGATCTGAAGGATCATCCGATGAAACGCATGCTCGACCTCGGTCTGAAGGCGACCATCAATAGCGATGATCCGGCCTATTTTGGCGGCTATGTGAACCAGAATTATCGCGAGACGGCCGCGGCTGTGGGTTTGGATGCAGAGGACATCATCACCCTGGCTCGCAACAGTTTCACGGGGTCCTTCCTCAATTCGGAAGAGCAAGACAAACACTTGAAAGAGATCGACAAAACGGTCGCAGAACGCGCTTAAGGCCCAATCAGGCGAACCTGTTCGTGGCGGCCGCGGCCAACCTTTGCCTGTTCCCGCCAGCCAAGCGCCGTATAGGCCTCGATGGCGGATTCGTTCTGGACATCGACATCCAGCCGCAAGGGCTGCCCGACAAAACCACGGGCGACTTGTAACAGGCCACTCCCGACCCCACAGAGGCGCCAGTCTGGATCAACAAACACATGCGGGACATACGCCTTGCCCTGCTCCAGGGTCAGGAATCCGACGACACCGGCCCGCTTTTCCACGGACACAAAGGCTACATTCGCCGACAGGGTTTGACGCAGGCGCAGGATCTCATTGCGTTCCGGCCCCCGCCAAGGGAACACTTTGAGGCAATCCTTGAAGATGACCTCTATGCGCGGATAGTCTTCCCGCCGCCAATGACGGACCGACCATCCCGCACCCGGATGCGACAACAGGCTCATGGGACAATTGTAATAAAAACTTGTGGCAAGGAAAAGACATAGCTTGGGCAGGGTCGAAAAACCGTGTTAGTTGACGTCAATTCAGACATAGGGAGATGATGGCATGCGTGCATTTACGATCGCCGGATGGATGCTGGCGAGCGGGACACTTGCTCTACCTGCGTTGGCGGATGGCCACAGCGAAACAGACACCAATCGATTCACCGCAGAGCGGGTTTTCGACATAGAATATGCGGCTGATCCGCAAATCTCGCCGGATGGTCAGACCATAGTCTATGTCCGCCGGTCCATGGACAAACAGACTGATCGCGATCGCGGCGATATCTGGACGCTGGACATTGATTCCGGGGCTCATCGCCCGCTGATCACGGGTGGCGCTTCTGCCGGGGCGCCGCGTTGGTCGCCCGAAGGGACCCGCCTGCTCTATTCGACGGCAACCGATGGCAAGCCGGATTTGCGGGTCTATTATTTTGATGCAGATCGCTCCGTCTCGCTGGCCCAATTCGAATATAGCGCCGGCAATGCCAGCTGGTCCCCAGATGGCAGCACCATCGCCTTCACCATGTTCACGCCCGGCGAAACGCCGAGCTTTGCGACGCCGATCAAGCCTCCGGAAGGCGCCGAATGGTCAGCGCCGGTGCGGGTGTTTGATGATTTGCAATTTCGCTTTGACGGCCAGGGATATCTGAAAGAGGGCGCGACCCATGTCTACACGCTCTCGGCGGATGGTGGCACGCCGCGCCAGATCACCTCTGGGGAGGCCGATTTTGGCAGCCCGGCCTGGCTCGATGACGAAACCTTGCTGGTTGTCGGCAATGAAGCCGAAGACCGAGACCTCGACCCGATTGAGAGCGAGATCTATGCCGTCAATCTGAACGACCTGTCTCGCTCCGCTCTGACCACGCGCGATGGGCCAGATCTGCTGCCAGTGCCATCGCCGGATGGCAGCAAGGTCGCTTATCTCGGTTATGATGATCTGCTGAAATCCTATCAGGAGAATGATCTTTACGTGATGAATGCTGATGGTTCGGGCGCCACCGAACTGGCCGCTGATTTCGATCGCTCCTTCGGACCGCTGGCCTGGCACCCGAATGGCCGCAGCGTGATTTCGCAGGTCGAAAATGCAGGCGTCATTGATCTGGTTTCCGTGTCGATGAATGGCGAGGTCGAGACACTGCTGACCAATCTCGGTGGCACCTCGATCGGTCGCCCTTATGCGGCTGGATCCTTCTCGATTTCCGAAACCCGCCGACCGATCTTTGCCTATACGGCGGGATCTCCGGATCGACCGTCCGAGATCGCCGTTATGGGACGCGGGGTCGAGGATCGGGTGCTGACCGATCTGAATTCGGACGTGCTGGACCATCTCGACATGGCCGTGATTGAGGAGTTTCAGGTCCCATCCCGCCATGACGGGCTGGAAATCGAGGCCTGGGTGGCCTTGCCGCCAGGTTTTGAGGCCGATGGCTCCTACCCGATGATCCTGGAGATTCATGGCGGTCCGTTCGCCATGTATGGCCCCTATTTCTCCAGCGAGATCCAGCGTTTTGCAGCCGAGGGTTATGTCACCGTCTATGTCAATCCGCGCGGCTCGACCGGCTATGGCGGCGATTTCGCCATGGCGATCGACAAGGCTTATCCGGGCTATGATTATGAAGACCTGATGAGCGTGGTCGATGATTTGATCGCGCGCAATTATGTCAGCGAGGACCGGCTCTTCGTCACCGGTGGGTCCGGCGGCGGCATCCTTACCGCCTGGATTGTCGGCAAGACGGATCGCTTTGCGGCTGCGGCGAGCGTCAAACCGGTGATCAACTGGATGACCATGGCGTTGTCTGCGGATATTGCCCAATTCGTCCGTCGTCACTGGATTCGCGAGGACCCATGGACCAATCCGGATGCGTTCCTGGATCTGTCACCCATCATGCTGATCGAGAATGTCGTCACCCCGACTCTGGTCATGGTTGGCGAAGAAGACTGGCGCACCCCGACCTGGGAAGCTGAGCAATTCTATACGGCCCTGAAGCTCAAGGGCGTTGACACCGCGCTGATCCGGGTGCCCGACTCACCGCATTATATTGCCGGTCGCCCGTCCCGCCTGATCGCCAAGACGGACAATATCATGGGCTGGTTCGCCAAATATGATCCGGCGAAACAGGATGATATCGAGAACTAAAAAAACCGGGCCCGCATCCGTTTGCGGGCCCGGTCCTATTCGGCGTGAGACGATCTAGAACTTGACCGTCAAGGTCGCCTGGAAGGTTCTGGGGTTCAACGGCCGGAAGAAGGCATTGCCGCCGCTGGACGAGGTGAAGGTAAAGGCGAGCGTCTCTTCATCCAGAATATTGTCGACATTGAACCGGAGGCTGACATTCTCCGGAAGGCCAAACTCATTCGGGCCGCCGAGGTCGAGATAAGCGCTCCAGAGGAAATAGCTCTCCATCACATTGCCCGGACTGGTGCTGGCTTCCTTGAAATCGGCAAATCGTTCGCCGGTATACTTGGTCGACAGATTGGCGACGAGCCAGTCGGTTGGTTCATACGTGATGCCGCCGGTAAACAACCATTCCGGACTGTCCGCCAACTGACTGCCCGCCGGATTGGTCCCGAAACCATCTTCCAGCTCGGTCTGATTATACGTCAGATTGAAATTGGCGTAGAGCTGATCGTTGAAATAGTCCGGCTGATAGACGCCGGACAATTCAATGCCATAAGCCGATGTCTCGCCCGCATTCACTGAAAAGGTTTCGGGTTGCAACGTGGCCGGATTGGTCACGCTGCCGCTGACGATCCGATTGTCGAAACTGGTATAGAAGGCCGCCAGAGTGGCGTTGAATTGCGGGCGGCTGGTCCGGAAGCCGATTTCGTAATTGGTCGCCTCCTCGGCATCCGGCTGTGGGGCCGGAAAGCTGATCGCATCATCGAAAATCGTGTCCGCGCCGCGCGGCAGGGCAAAATTCTGCGAGTAAGACGCGAAGATCTGGTCGGTATCGTTGAGATCATAGACCGCCCCGATCATCGGCAGAGGGTCGCTGGAATAGCTTGCCGTGATCACTTGTGGCCCGAAGCCCGGCAGCGTGTCGCCGCCGCCAGCAGCGCCAACGCGAATGGCGTAATCGTTGAAATCGCGATACCCGTCGAGCTCATAATCAATATCGAGGATCTTGGCCCCAATCTCGAGATTGAGCCGATCATCCAGCAGGCTGATCGTATCCTTGATATAGAATTGGGTGGTTTCGCGAGTGGCGGTGTAATCGCGCCGGAAATAGGCGACTTCATCGAACAGCACCTCGCCATCGGCGCTGCCATTGGTATTGTTCAGACGCAGCTGTGTGCGGTCATAGACATCCTCTTCAATCCAGCCGCCAAATTCGAGACTGTGATTGGCGATCTGCCATTCGAAATCGAGCACCAACCCGGTCCGATCACCACCGACGGTCGATAATCCATACTGAACGCCGCGCGGATGCGTGACATCGAGCCCGACCTCAATCTGATCTGAATACCGTCCCAGCGTATTGCCATACCCGTCCGGCGACACCCCGAACCCGTCCTTGTCTTCATAATAGGCGGTGGCCTTGGTGAAGAATCCGGGCGCCAGGTCGGTTTCGAAACTCGCAGAGTAAAGACTGTCCTGCCGGATATTCACGCGATCCGCGAAATAGGACGTACAGGACCCGGTCTGCAGCGGCACAAAGTCATTGTCGTCTATCACGCCATCATTGTTGAAATCGACGCTGGCCGGCGCGATACAACCCGTCTCGGGCAGGAATTCGGAATAGCCGAAATCAAAGCCATTCGCCTCAAAGGTCGACCGGAAGCCGGATGGGGAGTCAAAATCGAAAAAGTCATTGGAGACATAATTGGCTGTCAGGATCGTGTCCTCGTCGAACTCGAATTGCGCCTTCGTTTCAAAATGCTCGCGGTCAATTGTGCCAGGCCCGCGCCACAGGTCGCTGTCGGTTTTCGACCGGCTGAGATAGGCGGAGAACCCGCCAATCTGGCCGGTCTCGAATTTCAGGAAGGTACGCTGAAGATTGTCATCGCCAACCGTGTAGGAAATCGTCCCGCCCAACTCTTCCGCCGGGTCGATCGTATTGTAGGAAACGATTGGTCCGAGCGACGCATAGCTTGGCAAGGACACATCGCCAGCGCCGGGAGACGCGACGACAGAACCAAGATTTTCATTGTCGACATAGCGAAAGATCGGACTGCCGCCAAAGGCATCCGAGCGCCCCATCGGCACGCCATCGAGGACAAAGCCGATTTGCTGCAGATTAAAGGCCCGAACGGTGACGGAGTTGCCAAATTCATACAGCCCCAGCGCGCCATCGGTCTGAACGTTGAATCCCGGCAGGGTCTCAAGCATTTTCAGACCTGAAATGCCGGACGGCGCGGAGAGCAATTCTTCGCGTGTGACAGCGACTGTATTTGTGGCTTCATCGCGTCCAATGGCGAGATCTGTTTGGGAAATCCGGCGCCCCTCAACGACGACGGCGGTCATCACCGCATCCTCGTCTTCGGACGCCTGTTCTTGCGCATTGGCGATTGGGAGCGCGCTCAGCAAGGCAAGGATTGCAACACTCGAAAAGGGGTATTTGTGGCGTAATAGCTTCATGTCGGTACTCGTTTTTAGGGCGTGAGAGAGCGAACCGACGTCGCGAAACGTGGCGGAAATTATCGCAGCAACAGTCGGCTCGATAGGTTCGGGATTAAGAACAGAAAACTGGAGTTCAGGGCGCACCGTTGCGCCATTCCGGAAATGAGCCCGTCATTGGGGTCATGACCTACATAGAGGCCAGGCGATCGCGCGCCCGAGCGCATTCAAGCGATGAATACAAGTATTTGATCAATTGGTGTGCGTTAACGCACGCGCGCCCGGAATCTAGGCAAGATTACAAATTCCGAAATCAAGCATTCGCGGCTTTTGCGGCCCGTTTGCGCTCGTGTGGATCGAGATGCACCTTGCGCAAACGGATGCTTTCCGGCGTCACTTCGACCAGTTCATCATCCGCAATGTAGGCCAGCGAGCGTTCCAGCGTCATTTGCAAAGGCGGCGTCAAACGAACCGCTTCATCAGACCCGGATGCCCGGACATTGGTCAGCTTCTTGCCCTTCAGCACATTCACTTCCAGATCATTGTCGCGCGTATGCTCGCCAATGATCATGCCCTGATAGACCTTGTCGCCCGGATGAATCATCATCGGGCCGCGATCTTCCAGATTCCACAGCGCAAACGCCACGGCTTCACCCTTGTCCATGGCAATCAGCGTGCCGGTGCGACGCCCCTGAATCTTGCCCTTATATGGCGCATATTCGAGGAAGACCCGGTTCATGATCGCCGTGCCGCGCGTATCGGTCATCAGCTCGCCCTGGTACCCGATCAAGCCGCGTGTGGGCGCATGGAAGACCATCCGGGTGCGCCCGGCGCCGGACTGTTTCATTTCCACCATCTCGGCCTTGCGCTCAGACAGTTTCTGCACCACCGCGCCAGAGAATTCGTCGTCAACATCGATGACGACTTCTTCGATCGGCTCCAGCCGCTCACCGCCATCGCCTTCCTTATAGACGACTTGCGGGCGCGACACGCCGAGCTCATAGCCTTCCCGGCGCATGGTCTCGATCAGGACCGCCAGCTGCAATTCGCCCCGGCCCGACACGACAAAGGCCTCGGCCTCGGTTGAGCGTTCGACTTTCAGCGCGACATTGCCTTCGGCTTCCTTTTGCAAGCGATCCCAGATCACCCGGCTGGTCACCTTGTCGCCTTCGGTACCCGCCAGAGGGCTGTCATTGACGCGGAAGGTCATCGACAGGGTTGGCGGGTCAATCGGCTGCGCTTCAATCGGCGTATCAACGCTCGGATCGACAAATGTATCGGCCACGTTGGCTTTTTGCAGGCCCGAAATGGAAACAATGTCGCCGGCTTCACCAATTTCAATCGGTTCGCGCTGAAGGCCGCGGAAAGCCAGAACTTTCGAGACGCGCCCGGACTCAACCAAAGAGCCATCTCGCGCCAGCACTTTTACCGTCTGGTTCGGTTTGACGGTGCCCGAACTGACCCGGCCCGTCAGAATGCGGCCGAGGAAATTGTCCGCGCCAATCGTCGTGGCGAGCATGCGAAATGCACCTTCCTCGACCTTTGGCTCAGGCACATGTTGAACCACCAGATCGAACAGCTCGTTCATATCCGTACGTTCGTCTTCATACTGGGTCGACATCCAGCCATTCTTGGCCGAGCCATACAGGATCGGGAAATCGAGCTGATCATCATCCGCACCAAGCGCATCGAACAGGTCAAAGACTTCATCAATCACTTCGTCCGGGCGTCGCTCCGGCTTGTCGATCTTGTTGACGGCCACGATGGGTCGCAATCCGATTTTCAGCGCTTTCGAGACCACGAACTTGGTCTGAGGCATCGGGCCTTCCGCCGCATCTACAAGCACAATCGCGCCATCCACCATGGACAGAATCCGTTCGACTTCGCCGCCAAAATCAGCGTGGCCAGGCGTGTCGACAATATTGATCCGCGTATCGCCCCAGACAACACTGGTCGTCTTGGCCAGAATGGTGATCCCGCGCTCTTTCTCGAGATCATTGGAATCCATCATCCGTTCCGTCGTCGCTTCATTTTCGCGAAACGTGCCTGATTGTTTCAACAGACAGTCGACCAGGGTCGTCTTGCCATGGTCCACGTGGGCGATGATTGCGATATTTCGCAAGGATGTCGGCTCAGTCATATCGTCAGATCCTGGGGAGGGCTTTTAGCAGCTTATCTATCTTGCCGCGCGCCATACACGCAGCCGGGCCGTTTGGCTATGGCTTGTGGACATGGGCCCAAGGCACTGGTTCCGCCGCTATTTAGCATTTTCAACAATTAGCTTGACTCAAAATTACTGTTTATGCTAATTAGCAAACATGGCAAATGAAGTGTTCAAAGCGCTCGGGCATCCGTTGCGACGACAGGTCATGGCCCTGTTGCGACAGGGCCCGAAGAGTTCTGGCGAGCTGGCCGAAGCCTTTGATGCGGCCTGGCCAACGGTCACGCGGCACCTGAATGTGTTGCGCGAAGCCGACCTAATCACCGCCGAGCGACAGGGGACATCGATCATTTACCGCACCAATACAAGCGTCGTTGAGGACGCCGTGACCGCTCTTCTGGGCATGATCGGGCGCGACAATGGCGATGATGAGCTGAAGGAGGCCGCCGAATGATCCGCACCGGTTTGATCGTATCCGCAATCTGTCTCGCCCTGATGGCCGGAATTGCACTTTGGGCGGGCGGACAATTGCCGGCTGACAATATTCCGGTCCATTGGGACGTGAATGGCGTTCCGGATCGTTTTTCGGATCGCAATGAAGCCTTGTTCTTGCTCTGGTTGCTGCCCGGCTCTGCCTTGATCGGCGTTCTGGTCTTCTGCCTGCTGCCGCAAATAGATCCGATGCGGGAAAATCTGTTCAAGAGTCGCAAGGCCTATAATGCTGTCTGGATCGCAACCATGGTTCTGTTTCTGAGCATTCATGCCGGCATTGTCTGGCTGATGGTGCAATCCACCGGAGATCAGATCCAATCGAATGAGTTTGTCCGCGTGGTGATTGCCGGCACAGGCATCTTGTACATCGTGCTGGGTAATTATCTGCCAAAGACCCGTCAGAACTGGTTCCTTGGCGTGCGCACCCCATGGACGCTATCGAGCGAATACACCTGGGAAAAGACGCATCGCCTCGCCGGGCGTCTGTTCTTCGGAGTCGGCTTTGTCTGTATGATTTGCGCCTTTATCGTCGATGGCATCGCATTGGTCGGCGTGGCCACAGGCTCAGCGGTCAGCGTCGCACTGATCAGTGTTGTCTATTCCTTCATCATCTATCGCGGCGCACCGGATAAACGCGTCAGTCCTGACTATATTGTTTGATTCATTGCGCCAGGCTGAGGCGCGCGTGAATTATTCGATCGTCTCATCCGCGCTCAGGACCACGGCCATTTCACCATCGGCCTGCATTTCCATCGGCTTGGCAGCTTTGCGGGCGTCTTCCGCGGTCTTCCAGTCGCCAACTTCAATACGTGCCGCATAGCCGCGGGACAGTCCGGTTTCAGCCGACGGTTTCGCCGTTGCCCGGACCCGCAAATAGTGCACGCCATCTGTCAGGCCGGTAAAGTCCACACGCCAGGTATGGGTCGTACCGTCAGCCATGCTGACGGTCTGCGTCGCGCCTGGCCCGAACACGTCCA